>JAVHTD010000021.1:0-56990 GCA_032161105.2 Candidatus Thermosaccharophagus tengchongensis | reverse complement strand
CCCAAGCCATAGTGGGACCGCCAACCAGAACATAAAGATAACCATCACTAACTGCCAGAGGACCGCCATTTATACCAGGTATACCCCACAATCGTTGTCCGTTATAATCCATCTTCATTATAGCGCAGGCACCCTCGGCAAAAGGACAGGCAACATAGATACCTTCGTCATCGGCGGTAAGAGCAAGGGGGTCGGTGTGATTGGAAAGCCAACCTCCAGTGCCTTTAGAATTATCGTATGGTGGATTGCCCGGGTTGCCGTAGGCGAATTCGTAGAGTATATCAAATGACCCATGATACAACCCTCTCACCCGATATTCACCTGGCGGAACAAGTTTGCCATTATCATCCGTTCCATCCCAGTAGTCTATATTTCTTCCTTTCTTGCGGGGATAATCGCTTATAAGGTTTCTGACCCTTGTTCCATCAGGCTTTTCTATGACAAGGGTGACACCAGCGTCAAAGGGCAAATCATATTTGATAGCCACAGGACCTTGGGTTGAGTACTCCATTTTTTCAAGGCGTTCTATGTCAGAGATTATTTGAATGGATGGGGAGGGTGGTAGGTTACCTTTATTCATAAATTTTAAGCTTCCCCAAGCCTTAGGTGTCGTCCAGAAAAACTCTCTTTGCATCCGTTGGGGATTAACAACATCCGCATAGCGGTGTTCTGGCCAATCCCTTCCTGCGGGCGAGCCCCAGAACACTTCTAAGCCAAGTTTCCAAACCTCTCCTGGGGTAGGACTTTTGCCAGTTCTGGTTATCAGTTTCCAAGGAAGAGCTATCTCCTGAACATAACCCTTCCCATCTTTATCCTTGAGAAAAGCCATTTTAGCTCCCTTAGAGATCGCATCCTCCAAATCAGCGTATTCAGGGTCGCTTTTCTCCCACATCCCATAGTGTATATGGATGCACGGCTGTTTGCGGTCGGTGAAGAACCAAGCAGTAATATGGCAGATTCTATCACTTTGTAGACGAATCTGAACGCAATCCGCCTTCCAACCTTCCCCCGGTTGAGTATCAGGGTCTATATGGTTGACCATTGGGGTGTTATCCTTTATTTGGAAGGAAAAGTAGAGATATTCTTTATCATACATCGCTGCTGCCACAGCGGAGTGGGAATTTAGAAGCTTTTTCAAATCGTAGCAAATCAGGATTTTCCCCGAGAGGTCCCAGTCGTTCAATTTACCATCTATGGTGACCTTCCCTGGGGTGGGAACGGCTCTCAGTTCATAGTTATTAGTTTGCTGGGAAAAGGCGCTGAGCCCTATCCCAATCATAACCAAGGAGAACAAATATCTTATCTGCAACACCGCCTTCGAAAAAGAATGAATGACCCCTCTGCAAAAACTTTGCCAACCTTCACCCCCATTACCCCTCCCCTTTGAAAACACCTTCTGCCCATGACTTTCATGCTGTAACAACTTTACCATCCTCTCCCTAACTGGCACATCCTTGACCCATTTGAGCGGGCCACTCATCCGACTCACCCCTCCATTAAGATGCACCTGCGATATCATGATTGCACAAAAAGACCGACTTGTCAAGATGGGCTTTAGACCCGATGACCATTTCGTTCGCGGCTAAAGCCGCTCCTACAAGTCGCCTCAATCGCTTTGAATTATGACTCCTTCTCAAAAACTTTGCCACCCTCCACATCCACTACCCCTCCCCTTCAAAAACACCTTCTGCACATGATTCCCCTAATGCAACAACTTTACTAACCGAATACCGGGCAATAAGCAGAAAGAGATTGCTTTGGCGGCTGTGCCACCTTGCAATGACGGAAAGAAAACACCTGTTATGAATGGCGGGTAGGTAGTTACGAATTCCCAATAAAGGCTTTTGACCATGAGTTCTGCAGTCGCTCCCGCAGCGGTTTGGGCAATTCGTCCGCATGGCTGGTCAACGGAAATTGCAGGTGACGGGTGTTTTTCGGAACATCGTGTCTCCCCTCTGGGTGAGGTGACCCAATGATAATCAGATGTGCCCTTTTGGAGAAGAACATGTCGGACGCCTGCCATTTTTGCAGTGGCGTAAGTTCATTCAAAAACCACACGGAAGTGATACGGCCATTTATCTTTGAAAATCGGGCTTAATATTCCGCCCCAAATCACTCCCGTCATCAAATAATGCCCCAAAGCAATCCCGAGAAATAGCGGGATAAGTTCACGATATAGCCTCATGCCTCCATACCGCAGTATTAAGCCCTTTATCGCCCAAATGAGCATGGTTGGAAACCAGTATGGACAATGATGGCTATAGGCGTAGGCTAACGGGAAACCGAGCGGGTGTAACAGGAAACCCGGAAAAATTTTCCTAATGTGTGCCAAAATTGCCGTGGCAATAGCTCCATAAATGGTGAACCCAATTCTCCATCTATCCGGCGGCATAGGGTTGCCCAACATTTGGCTCAAAAGGCGATAATCTTGGGCTGCAACATAAGTGCGATAATCCGCCGATCCGGGTGCTCCTTCCAAGAAATTCGCACCTCGCCTATAGTATGCTTTCATGTGAGTGATAAAAGCAGCCCAAAGACCAAAAATAGCCCCAATAAAGGCAAGGAATGACATAGCATGTTGAGGCAGCTTGATTTCGTCCGATATCTTCATCGCATCAGCTGCATACGCACCGTTTAAATTGAGCAAGAAATGGCGTGCAACCCAAAAAAGACCGGATAGTATCACGAGACTTTTCAGACCACCGATGCGGAGCAACCCTGCAATGCCAAATACATAGTGCAGGAAATCTCTCTGTGCGCCATATGGATAAACCCATGAATATGGCATGCCAACTTCCGCCCTTATTCGCCCATAAGTGATGACAAACATTGTTAGCGTGAGATAATACAAAATCGCTATCGGAAATGCCATTCCTGACAGGACCATCCAAATGATCATGCCAACGCTTCCAGCGCCGAGCAAGCATAGCGCAAATTTGCCCTGTGTAAACATGCCGCGTTTCCAGCCGCGATATAGCAAAATTAACGCGATAGCCAAATAGCCACCGACACTTTGTGAGTGCGGAAAAGGGAAGGAATCGCCAATGGTCATAATTGATGGTATTTCCCAGCCAAAAATTCCGATGCCGATGAGTGCAAACAGCTTTAAAATGAAGTAGAAGAACCATGTTGAGAAAAGGACTTCCTGAGTTACGAAGTAGCCAAATCCGACGCCCTCCATTAGAGGGAAAATCATTAATGGGCGCAAGGCGCTAAATGGGCGTTCAGCGAAAAATGGTGCCAAATCCCACCACCTTCTGACGGGGCGAAATAACGATGTAATCACCATCAAACTGGTTGGCAGAGCACCGATTGCCATTCCGAGCCACACAATTGGCACCGAGAAAAAATTGCCCCTATTTCCCCCATAAATTGCCCAAATTGGCAGCTGTGCGAGTGGGAAGTTTAGCCTCTCTATTCGCAGCCACTGGTGGGAGAACATCCATATAGAGCCGCATCCAACTGCCCAAAGTGCCATGAAAAAGAGCGTCCATAAGGCCAATGGCAAAATCCACGCATCCCAAGGGATGCGCCCATTCATTCCCTCAAAGAAACCGCGAATTAAAACGCTATCTTTCGGTGCCCACCAGCTTGGAATTAATTTCCAAAATTCTCCCAATTTGTTGTCAGGCATGGCATAGTAAAATGAAGCCACCAAACTCGGGAAGAAGGAACGAACACCGCCATATGTCAGTGGAAGAATTGAAAAACAGGCAACTATGTAAAACGCCAATATTTCTGCACCAGTAAGTTTTATCCATCTATTCATCAATATGAGCAAGCATAATGCCAGTAGGACCGGGACTGGCGGATTGCCGCCAGCAATGTTTGATGCGCCGGTATAAAGCTCCGAGTGAAGGACCCAAATGTTCACAAGAATGAGGAAAGAAATCCAAATTACGGCGACCGATTGCCACCTCAATTTCGCGGGTGGTTCCTTTAAGAGCACGGGTTGCATATTATCACATCCCAAATGGGCTGCGGGAAATATTCAGAATTTTCCCAAAATCCACGAAATTAGTCATTATACCGTCTTGCACCCTCCGGGGCAGAATGTAACTCACCCGCAAAAATTCCCATTTGTAGGCGTTAAACTAAACCTTGACGGGCAGTTTAACAGCCGCCTTGCTACCGGGAGCGGTTTGATGCTAAGTAGCTTTAACAAACTCACTCATTTGGCATATCAGTGCGAAATGGCGATGCCGGAAGTCCTTCCTTGTTATACAGGTTGCAATCTGGGTTGTCAGCCCACGCATACCTGACTGCAACAGGTCTTTCAACATTCGGACTGTAAACGACAACTGTATTTCCATCAATTTGAGCCTCTGCCCACACAAACTTGCCATCCTCACCGGCGATGGCAAAGCCGGTCAATTTCTCCCCTTTTGCAACAAGCCCACTTCCCACATGCTTGAAGTATATGCGCACTTTATTGCCCTCTACCTCCATTCTATCGTAGATTGGTCCCGAATAAACTATGCTCTCCCCGTAAGCTATTGCCCTTGCAGCCAACGCAAGCCTTTTCCCGACATCTTGCTTATTTTTGGGATGAATGTCATTTGCCTCACCTATGTCAATTGCTACAGCCATGCCCGTCTTCGGCACCCTAAGAAATGTCAAAAGCTGCGCCTCCCTCAATTCAGCCCATGCGCTTTCGGACGGCTCCGGTTTGCGCTGCATGAAGTTGGCGAGTTGGACGAACAAAAATGGGAAATCTATCCCCCACGCTTTTCGCCAATCGCTGATTAGCGCCGGAAACAGTTTGCGGTATTGTGCAGCCCTGCCAACATTTGACTCCCCTTGATACCAAATAACACCCCTTATGGCAAACTGCGTCAGTGGCGCAATCATGCCGTTGAAAAGCCCGCTCGGTTGCCATGGATGACCAGGTCCTGTTGGTGGGCTCGGTTTCCTTGGAACTGGTTTGCCTTCTTCCTTTGCCTTGCGTGCCTCTTCTTCCCATTGCTTTAACTTCTCCTCATAGCGTTTCAAAGCCTCAGGATACGCTTCAATCACCTTCTTCCAGTTATCCAAGATTACACGCAACTCCGCATCAGATTCAAGCGTTGGCTTGCTCGTCCAAGATTCTGCTGGTGTCCCACCCCAAGCAGCTTGTATCATGCCAATTGGCACTTTAATATGCTGATGCAACTCGCGGGCGAAGAAATAACCAACCGCAGAAAAGTTGCGGACGGTTTCAGGGGAGCAAACCCTCCATTCGCCTTGCGGGTCATCAACGGGCACATCACTCACCTTTTTGCTGACCATAAACAAGCGTATGTTAGGGTAATTTGCACTTGCAATCTCCTGTTCGGCATTAGCCGAATTGGCAACTGACCATTCCATGTTTGATTGCCCGGAGCAAACCCATACATCACCAACCATGACATCGTGAATTGTTACTGGACCGCTGTTCTCGCCCGAGACGACGAGCTCATAAGGACCGCCTGCTTGCAATGGCGGAAGGTAAACTTTCCATTTGCCATCACCTGAGGCAGTGCATTTGACCTCAACTTGCCTCTGACCAGTTGAGCTGCCCTGCAAGCTCAATCTTATGTTGAGATGCTCGTTTGGCGATGCTGTCCCCCACACTGCCACATTCGTGCCACGCTGCAACACCATGTGGTCGGAGAAAAGCGACGGCAACTTAATGTCGGCACTCGCAATGCCATAAGCAACCGCCCATATCAACAGGACCACGACTTTATTCCACTGCTTCATTTGACTCACCACCTCTTGCGAAAATTTAAGCGCCTAAGTCAGCGTTAACATTATGATAGCGCGCTTAACGGATAATTCACCTTGTAGCGTCATGCACCGTCTCTAATGATGCCACAGAGGTGACGGGACGACGATACCAAGTTGAGCGTAATCGGCAACCAAAAACCAAGCCTATGCGTCATAAAGGATGGTGGTTCAAACATTGCGTTGCAGCGCAAAAGCGGGGTGGTGGTAGCGATGAGCTATAGGTGGTGGAGCATCTTCTCAACGATACTCGCCTCTGCTATGATATGCCTTTCAAGTGCGGCTCAATTTGAGATGAAGGACAAACAAGGTGACTTTACGGATGTCCTCTTCAATGGGAAAGTGATCGCACGCTACATGTATGCCTATGACCCTTCAACGCCCGAACGATTAAGCGAGACTTACAAGCCTTATTTGCACATCATTGACCCAAAGGTTGGAGCTCCGATAACCAAAGGACCCGGTGGGTTGCATCCTCATCACCGCGCCATCTTCGTCGGGTGGAGCCGAACAATTGTGGAGGGCAAACCGCTCGACTTCTGGGGAATGCGAAACACACACCAAATTCATTTGAAATTCACGAGACTTGAGAGCAAGGTAAGCGAAGCAGTTATAAGCGCTCTGATCGCATGGAGGGATGCAGCTAACAGAACGGTCATTGAAGAAGAGCGCACAATGCGCTTTTCACCCCCGCCCGATGGTGCAATCGCACTCGTTGATTTGACGACCACGATTAAGCCAACATTGAGCGATGTCAGGCTTGATGGTGACCCAGAGCATGCAGGCGTTCAATTCAGGGCGTCAAGCGATATCATCCCCAATGAGACGGTTTACATCTTCCCAAAGGAAAATGCAGACCCGAAGGTTGACAGGGATTATCCTTGGGTTGCAATGAGCTATACCCTTCCAAGCGGGCGATACACGGTTGTGCACATGAATCACCCGAGCAACCCCAAAGGCACAATCTATTCGGCATATCGTGACTACGGTCGCTTCGGTGCCTTCTTGAGGTGTGATGTGAAGTTTAATGAATCTGTCACACTGAAATATCGCATAGTGGCATTCTATGGTGACATGCCAGATGCCTCACTCGTGCAGAGGTTGTGGGATGAGTTCGCTCAAGTCAGCACGCCATCCCCAGCCCCAAAATTGAGCATTAGAAAGGGCGCACCACAGTAAGATGCTTGAGCTGTTAAACTGATAGCCATGATAATGAGCCAAAGACAAAGCAGGTCGCGATGCGGGAGGTGAGCAAGATGCGAAGATATACAAGGCGCCAGTTCATCAAAACATCGGTTGGAGCAATTGGCGGAATTTATTTCATCAGCTCAAGGGTGTTTGGTGCAAACGACAGGATAAGGGTGGCAGTAGCCGGATTAAATGGGCGTGGCGGAAGCCACATTGATGAGTTTATGCGCATTCCCGGCGTTGAAATCGCATACCTTGTAGACCCGGATACGAGAACATTCGCAAAGCGCCTGAAGCAGATTGAACAGAAGGGGGCAAACCCGCCGACATGCGTGCAGGACATACGCAAGGTGCTTGATGATAAGGATGTGGATGTGATAGCCATTGCAACGCCGAATCATTGGCACTCACTGATGACGGTGTGGGCATGCCAAGCTGGAAAGGATGTCTATGTGGAAAAGCCATGCAGCCACAATGTCTTTGAAGGTAGGAAAGCAGTTGAGGCAGCACGAAAATACAATCGCATTGTTCAACATGGGACGCAAAGCCGAAGTGACCCCAGATGGATACGCACGATTGAAATAATCAGGTCGGGCAAGCTCGGCAAACTGCGAGTTGCAAGGGGGCTTTGCTATAAGCCGCGTGGCAGCATCGGCTTTAAGCCGATTGAGCAACCGCCACAAGAGTTGGATTTCAACATTTGGCTCGGACCGGCACCAGAGCAGCCATACCATGGCAACCTCGTCCATTACAACTGGCATTGGTTCTGGGATTTCGGAAACGGTGACATCGGCAATCAAGGCGTTCATCAGATGGACATCGCACGCTGGGGCTTAAACAAGACCCTTCCGATAAGCGTGATAAGCCTCGGAGGAAGGTTCGGATATGTTGATCAAGGTCAAACCCCCAACACTCAAATCGCGCTGTTTGACTTCGGAGATGCGCTGCTCATATTTGAGGTGCGCGGTTTGAAGACACCGGATCATTACGGGCAGCGCATCGGAAACATCTTCCACATGGAAGATGGCGTTGTAATCGCGGGTCAGATGGTTTATCGCAAAGGCGGTGAGAAGCCAGAGCCGTTGATAACCGAGAGACTTGAGGGTCGTCCCAACATCTTTCGCAACTTCATAGATGCCGTGAGAAACCGAGACCACAAGATGCTTGATGCTGACATCCTTGAAGGGCATTACTCAAGCGCTCTTTGCCACTTGGCAAATATTTCCTATCGCCTCGGTGTGGATGTTGAGTGCACCGGTGACGATAGCAAGCCGTTCGGGGAGTATGAGGATGCCAATGAAGCATTTGAAAGGATGATTGAGCACCTTAAAGATAACGGCGTGCCAACCAAAGGCTTGAAGTATCGCCTCGGAAGGAAACTGACCTTTGACCCACAGGCGGAGAAGTTCATCAACGATGATGAAGCCAACAAGCTGCTCACAAGGGAGTATCGCCATCCATTTGTCGTGCCAGAGAAAGTTTGAGGCATTGCGGTGAGGGCGGCTTGCAAGAGGGCGTCGGAATCGTGTGGAGGCTACGATGTGCTTCAATGTGAGCGCTCAACCCGTTTGAGCAACCTTGCGAGCTGCTATCAGAAAAGCCGTGTGAGCGACCATCCTATCCTCCGGACGAAGCCTTTCTGGGTTTGGCTTGTAATGGCGGACAAGTATCTCGCAAACTTCTATGTCAACCAACGGGAGACGCTGCATAGCGCGCAGCGTCTCACAAATCTGATTTGTTGTCGGAACGAGCATCCCAATTGAGCCACCGCAGGCTAATGTCTCGAGCGCCTGTTCAAGGTATTCCCATGGCGTGCGCACATCAAGGAAAACAGCATCAACATCTTTCTCATCAAATCCATCGGCGATATCCCTCACCTTAAGCTCAACACGATGTAGTAAGCCGGCAAGCTCTAAGTTCCTTCTCGCCCTTTCCGTGAATTCCGAACGCCTCTCGTATGAGTAAACCTTCCCTTCATCTCCGACGGCTGCGGCAAACAGAAGGGTTGATGCGCCGCTGCCCGTTCCAGCTTCCACTACTTTGCATCCGGGAACGATGCCGAGGCGAAGGAGGAGGTAGCCCATCTCCTTCGGGTATGCAATTTGCGTCTCGCGCTTGATAGCATGCATGACCAAATCATTTGGTGTTGGACGAAAGGCATAACAGCGATACCCAAGGTGAGTGGTGATGCTGCACCCCGGAACATTGCCAACAAGCTCATTCAAGTTGATCGTCCCTTGGCTTATTGTGAACCTGCCGACCGACAAACTCGTCACCCACTTGTTTCCAGCCTCATCTATGAGCAAGACAACATCGTCACTCTCAAATGGGCGTCCATGCATGCTACAGATCACCCCCCGCTTAAATCCACCTATTGCAACCTTGCCCCATTGTCAACATGGCGCAAGTTGCGAAGCGCGCAGATCTACAGCTTGTGAGACGGCGGCAACCATCTCCATTAACAGGGCATAGCTTGTCAACAGTTTGACGGTGTTTCCTCAAACTTGCCCGACGAGCGAATTAAAATAGCTCTCTTAGGGGGAAGCGCAAATGGGAGAGGATGGAAACTGTAGCAAGCCGGCGGATGACTTAGCAGCGCTCGTTCCGATACCGCAACTCAGCGCATGGAGAAGGGCTTTCGCACTTGGCGTCCTCAACGGGGTTGCCTTTCAACTCGGCTTTTCGCTTTCGCATCCGTCAACCGTCCTTGTAACATTTGCAACACGCCTCGTTAATTCAGAGCTCGGAGCCGGTCTAATCGGAACAATCGCTGGTGCTGGATGGTTTCTCCCGCAGCTGTTCGTCGTCGGATACATTGAATCACAACGCTACAAAATGCCCATCTACAGGTTCGCTTCAACCCTTAGATTGCTCAGTTGGGCAATGATGATACTCACCACAGTGACATTTATTGGAACATCAAAGGTGCTCACGGCAATTTGCTTTTTCTCCCTCTACGCCATCTTCATGCTCATGGGAGGCGTTGGCGGGCTGGCATTCATGGATATCGTCACAAGGATAATACCGCCGAGAAGGAGGGGCGCATTCTGGGGCGCAAGAAACCTCTTTGGCGGACTGCTCGGAGTGCTCTCCGGATTCATAGTCAAAGAGATATTGGCGATGGAAAAGGCATTGCCATTCCCGAGCAACTACATGCTCCTGATGCTGTTCTCGCTCATCTCATATGCCGTTGCGTTCTCACTTTTCATGCTAATTGATGAACCACCGGATTTGCTCACCCAGCCGCGGCTGAGATTCATTTGGGAGTTGAAGGACCTGTTCAAGCTGCTCTGCGATAATAGGCGATTCAGGCTATTCATACTCACCCGCCTCATATTGGACTCCTCCTCAATTGCCGGACCGTTCTACGCCACATTCGCAATCAGAGTTCTTGGGACACATGATTCTGTGATGGGCACATTCCTTATACTGCAAACTGCCACCGGATTGCTATTCACGCCGCTTTGGAGTTACATAAACGATGCCAAAGGATGCACGACTGCAATGAGGGCGTGCATTTTCCTGCTGCCGGTTGTGCCCCTCACAGCTACTGCAATCAGCGCCATTAGCACAATGTGCGGAAGCAGCGATTGGATGCTGATGGCATGGATGGTGATTTATGCACTCATCGGCGCAATATCACCCGCACCAGCAATCGCATTCACAAACTACCTGCTTGAACTCGCCGAGACAGAACGGAGACCTCTCCTCATAGCTTCATTCAACACAATTGACGGCTTGGTCATGTTCTTCCCGATGCTCGGCGGGTTCATTGTGCACTCAATCGGCTATCATGCGGTGTTTGGGTGCGCAGCATTGAGCGCCCTTTTCACGATCATCATCGCCAGAGGGCTGTTTGCATATGACAGCGCACAAAGGTGATGCCATTGCCGTTCCCTCAAGTTGGAATTCGCACGGCTGAGCAGATGGGTAAACTCGGATGGACTGATACATGCTGCCAACTGCTCGCCCACCTGCTTTCATTCGTTTATGCAAAGTCTCTCGTTAAGAGGCGCATGACCAACCCCGAGGGGACTTTCGGGTAGAAGTAGGTTGACTTTGGCGGCAGCTTCTCGCCAAGCTCAGCCACAAGGCGCAATTGAGTCGCCGCTATAGGACGCAATAAAATCGCAACCGAGCTTTCATCACTTGAAGCCACCTTAATTGCCTCCGCCACCTCTTGAGTGTATGAGAGCGATGGTTCCTCATCCAATCCAATGGAGTGCATCGCCATCGGTAGAATGAGCTCGTGCAACACTACAGTGTTCACTCCGGCTCTGATCAAATTCGCCCTATTACCTGCATCACTACAATACAACTTGTCCAGCTCATGCGTTGGCACGCGCAACAATACCGCCTCGTTACCATACAAGGCAACGAAACTGACCGACTCACTGTCATCCACCTGCTGAAACCGTTCAAGCGCTGTGCGCACATCCATCCGCTCAACATAACCGCCCCATCCAAAGGCGTTGAAAATCCACCTCACAAATTCGTTGCGCTCATGTGGAGATGAGAAATGCAGCAGGCGATGAGTCGGCAACACCGTCACCCTCCCATAGAGGTTAGCCAACGCCATACCGATGTAGCATGCCGGATGGTCCTCGCTTAACCCGCCCTCGCTCATCCACCTCTCACGCATATATGCGATGGCTGTCTCATATCTGTGATGACCATCGGCGATGAGAATCCAAGAGCCTTTCAGGGCTGAACGCAACTCGGATAGCCATATGCTGTCGTCAACACGCCAAATTGAGTGCAGGACACCTTTATTGTCGGTCACGGATAGCCAAGGCTCATCAAGCCTCGCTTGACTCTGCAGCAACTCGTCAACACCGCTACCATCGCCAACGAACAGCGCATACACCTGCCCCATCTCAAGCCCGGTGGCTCGCAGCAGCATGAGCCTGTCAAGCTTTGATGACTGTGTCGTCATCTCGTGCGGGCGCACAACACCGCTTGAATACTCGCGAAGCTGCAGGGCAACAATTACACTCCATTGCTCAACTGTCCCACCCATCTCGTCCTTGAAAAGCTGCCTATATGGGAATGCGAATGGCTTTTGAGATGCGATGAGTATGCCCTCACTCAACCATCGCCTTGTCAGAGTGCCCGCCAATTCATACTCGTCACTGCTTCGCTCAATGCTTTCGCAAGCTTGCCTCGGAAGGAGTATGTGAACGATGTTGAACGGGTGAGAACGAGCGTAACTTTCTCTCTCCTGCGGTGTCATCACATCGTATGGCGGTGCGATGACATCCTTAAGCGCCCCAACACGCTCAATGTTGTATGTCACCGGTTGGAATGGCTCAATATGCAAATCCTCCCTGTGCAGCAGGTGGCAGTCATCCTCATTTCCTGCCACCCCAAATTCGCCCTCGCTAATGCCTGCCATGCAATCCTCCCCCTACAACGACGATTTGGCTAACGGGCTCTTTAATGACGCGCTCTGATGAGACCCTCCTTGAAACCTCAATCCCGTTTTCGCACCTCACTTCGTAAACGACCTCCTTCAAACCCTCTTGCCCCTTCCTTTGGACGATCACCTCGCCGCCGGGCAAATGGGGTGCGAGTTTGCGCTCCTCTTTGAAGGGCAGTTTTTCTTGAACTCGCTGTTGATGTAGTGTGACGACTGTGAGCAATGGCTTTCCCGGCTTGATGAGGAGCAACTCGCCTATCCTCAGCTTGTTCAAATCCCTCCCGCCGTTCAACCTCTGCAGCTCGGCAAGCTTTATGCCATACTTCCTCGCGATAGCTATCGCCACTTCACCACGCTGCACCTTGTGATAAAGCGGTTTCTCGCCCCCCTCAAGCAGGCGTTTAAAAGCCTCCCCCTCCGTCGGCGCGTAAATCTCTGCTGGTATGCTCATCACCTTAACTTCCACCTTCTCCCTGAAAGAAGCCTCCTTGAGCAACTCTCCAACATGCGATGCGAACTTGGCAAAGTGCGCCTTTACACTCTCAAGCACATTGCGTGCCGACTGCTCATCCTTGAGAGCAACTATGGGTTTGCCATTTACGACTATCGCTGCAGCTTTATAGCTTACGGTCAAGCGCCCGAGCAGCAACGCGCTCAACTCAGCCGGCGTTAATAGCTCTACTTTGCCGCGCGGCATATGACGCTCACATAGGACTTCGCCGGATTCAACCTCGGAAAAGCCAACTGGCATGCCCTTGTGCAACTTTTCCGCTTCACTCTGCGCCATCTTCAAAGCGCGTTGATAGATGCCCTTACTGCTAACCCACCCAATGATATCGCCCTTAACGATGACTGCATATGGCTGTCGTGAACGCCACTGCACAACATTGGTAACCAGCAGCACAACAATGATCGCCCAATAGGTGATGCGCTCAACTTGATGCACAATTTAGCACCTCGCCATGAGGGGGACAGGCAAGCAAACTTAACCTCGGCAGGCGCTCATCTTCCTCAACACGGTTGTGATGCTTCACCTTCTCTTCTCTATCTCCTGCTTGAGCAGCTCCAAGCATTGCTGCAGTTCGTAGTCCTTCTCGTGCGGCTTTCCGGCTGCCCTCCTTTGCCCCCAACCGTTCCATGCCTCATCCCAAAGCTTGCTCAGTTCTTTATCCTTCGGGTTGAGCTGCAAAGCCCTTCTAAGGCAAATCAGTGCGTCTTCAAACTGCTCGGTCTTTATGTGCTCTATTGCCCTCTCCTTCCAGACCTCAGCAAGCGATGCGTCTTCAAACTTTATCTCAACATCCGGCTCTATGCCGCTCTTTTCAGTTATGTCATACCGACTCGGGGTTAGGTAGCGATGCGTTGTTATTATGACACTGCCACCGTGATTCAGCGGTATGGCAGTTTGGACTGAGCCCTTGCCGAATGTGCGCTCCCCAACCACCTTTCCCACCTTCCTGTCCTTAACCGCTCCAGCAACTATTTCGCTCGCGCTTGCACTCAGCCGATTGACGAGCACCATCATCGGCACATTCAAGCCGGCATATTTCTCCGGACGCGCCTCATATACATCCTCGTTGCCATAGCGATCCCTAACGATGACCACAGGACCACCTTTGACAAAGCAGCTTGCAACGGCAACAGCTGCATCAAGCAACCCTCCCGGGTTATCCCTCAGGTCAAGGATTAATCCAACAATGCCATCGTTCTTGAACTTGCGCAGCACATCCAACAATTCCTTCTCGGCAAGCTTGCTGAAGTCAAGCAGGTGTATGTAACCAACCTTCCCAACATCTGTCTCAATGGTGGTCGCCTTAAGTGTTGGGACTTTTATGCGCTCCCTGATGAGGGTGACATTGATTGGATGCTCAAAGCCGGGGCGCTCTATAGTCAAGGTCACCGGTGTCCCCTTCGGTCCGCGGATGAGCTTCACTGCCTCGTTCAATGTCATCTTATCCGTCGGCTTGCCATCAATCGCCTTTATCCTGTCCATCGGTTGCAAGCCGGCTTTGTGAGCGGGCTGCCCGGGGAAGACTGTGACGATGGTTATCCTGTAGCGATTTGTGACCGGGTCTGGTATCTGTGCGAGTTCGGCTCCTATGCCCTCAAACTCGCCCTCGGTCTGTATCTCAAATTCCCTCTGCTCCTCCGGCGTCAGAAAGCGAGCATACCTATCATCAAGCGCCGTCAACATGCCCCTTATTGCGCCATAAACAAGCTCCTTATCTTCCACATCACGATTGTATGAGTTGCGTTTTATGCATCGGTATGCTTCATCAATGTATTCAATTGGGGCGACACTCGGAAGGATAGCGCTACCCGATGGCGCCTTGCTGCCTTGCAAGCCGGCAACCAATGGGTTGAAATCGCCGAGATGAGCGCTCATCCTCCCAATGCTGAAAGCCACAACGAGGGCTATGATGAGCGGGATGGCTCTGTATACCTGTCCTTTAAGCATTGCCTTCAACCTCCAGAACATGAGTTGCAGCGCCCATTGAAATTGAAATGCCATCAAGCCTTATGGATGCTTTCACTGCATCGTGAACGGATTTATTGGCGTGCCGTATCGCCTCACCTCAAAATGAAGGTGAGGTCCCGTTGACAGCCCCGTGCTTCCGACAGCGGCTATGACTTGACCGGATTCAACATTTTGACCCTCTGAAACATACAGGCTTGAGCAATGCGCATACAAAGTTGCTATGCCATTGCCGTGGTCAATGATGACGGTCAAGCCATAGGCTCGCCTCCAACCGCTAAAGACGACTGTCCCACCAGCTGCCGCCCTTATCGGTGTCCCATAACTCGCCGATATGTCAACACCTGTATGGAAGCGCACGATTTTGAATATCGGGTGAACCCTATATCCGAACACGGAAGTGACCGTGCCGACGACCGGTCTGACGAACGAGCCCCTCCAAGGTGTCGTGCTAACTCCAGCCCTAAGCTGCAAAGCGCGCAACATGCGCTCAATGGCTTCCGATTCCTCCTCCCACTCACGCAAGTAGCGCTCATACATTATGCGCTCAGATTGAACAGAGCGCAGAATCCTCTCCTGCTTCGCCTTATTCTCCTCAATCTGCTGCCTTTGCATCGCAACTTGCTCCTGCAATTGCCTAAGCTCACTCTCTCGCCTCTCAAGCTCGCGCTGCTTCTCCTTGAGCTCATCAATATGCTTCTCTATGCTCCTTATCAATTGCGAGTCGCTAACGACCACCTTGCGCAGCACATAAAACCTGCTCGCTGCATCCATCATGTCCTTTGATGACAAAAGCAGCGAGACATACATGACAGGTTCCTGCTTGTAAATGCTGACGAGCCTGCTTCGGAACTTCGCCCTATCACTTGCAAGCTTATCCGATAGACGCTTAACATCGCCTCTTAACCTTCCAACTTGCTGTCCCACAAACGAGAGCTGACGGCTCAAGCGGTTATATCGTTCCGTCGCCGAAAGCAACTCAATTTGTATCTGCTGCAACCTATCCGATATTGAGCGCTCCTTCCTTTTCACCTCGCGCAGCCTCCTCAGGGCTTCCCTCTTTTTGCGCTCAATTTCGGCTTTCCTCTCCCTAAGCTGCTTGATCTTTGCCGCCGTTGGCGGCATCCTCCGCTGCCATGCTGCTGTGTTGCTCACCACCACGAGCATCAGCATCGCAAGAACAATCAACCTCATCCAAATCACCCACCATGAGCTCCCATCGCTGTTTAGACCGTTGCTGGCATTTTATCCAACCCCGCTCCGCTCTACAATTAACTATGCTAACACGCATGCAATTGGTGTAACAGCGGGAAGCAATTAACGGGGTGCCAAGCCTGCTAATGTGTTGCAACTACCCCCGCCAACTGATGAGGGGTGAATGTGGTGAACGATGTTGGTCAACCCTCACAAGTGCTGCATGAACGGGCAAACTTAAGGCTCGTCTTCATTGAGACGACAACATCATGCAACTTGCAGTGTGCGCATTGCCGCCGCACCATCGCATCTTCAAGTGACCAACTCTCGTTAAATGAACTGATTAAACTCGCGCATGAGATTGCCCCACTCGGAAAGCCAGTCATCGTGCTCTCAGGCGGTGAGCCGCTTCTTCGGGGGGATATCTTTGAGATCGCGGAGAACATCGCATCCCTCAATCTCACCGTGTGTATGGCTACCAACGCCACGCTCATAGACGAAGCCACTGCTGAAAGGATAAAGAGGAGCGGCATAAAGCGATGCGCTGTAAGCTTGGACGGCGCAACTGCGCAGATGCATGATGCTGTTCGCGGCATTGCGGGCGCATTTGAGATGGCGATAGCTGGCATGCGAAACCTAATTTCGCATGGAGTTGAAGTGCAAGTAAACATGACGCTGGTGCGGAGCAACTCAAACCACCTTAGAGCGACTTATGAGCTTGCGCGCGACATCGGAGCAGTTGCCTTCCATGCATTCTTACTTGTGCCAACTGGGTGTAGTGCACAGATTGCGAGCAGCGAACTCATGACGGCGACGGAATGTGAGGAAGTTCTCAATGAGCTTTGCGAGCTCATGGCGATGGGCGAGCTGCAAGTCAGAGCTACATGCGCACCGCATTTCTACCGAATAGCCATACAGCGCGGCTTGCTCAAGAGCCGAAGCGAAGCTGATCATAACGGGCACAGCAAATTGGAGCATGGAGCATTGAGCCATCTGTATCGTTTCACGCGCGGCTGCTTGGCAGGGAGCGGTGTTTGTTTCATCTCGCACAATGGCTGTGTTATGCCATGCGGCTACTTACCACTGCCCGCCGGCAACATACGCACGCAACCATTTGGGGAAATATGGCATGGCTCTGAACTGCTGCAAAAACTGCGTGATGAGAATCTGCTCTCCGGAAAGTGCGGGATATGCGAGTTCAAACTCGCATGCTATGGATGCAGGGCGAGGGCTTACTTTGCCACTGGCAATTTCATGGGCGAAGAGCCGCTCTGCGCATATGACCCCTTGAATGCTAAAGCCGATGACGCCTCATCTTGTGATGGGCACCGGAACTGAGTGAACAATATCCTCAATGACCTTTTGCTGCGTCACACCTTTGAGCGTCGCACCGTGTTGCAATATGAGGCGGTGGCTGAGGACTGGGATGGCGAGCCTCTTTACATCGTCGGGAAGGATGTAATTACGACCCTGCATTAATGCCCACGCTTGGCTTATGCGCATCAACCCAATTGAGCCCCTCGGGCTCGCACCCCAAAGCACATCCGGGTGACGGCGGGTCATTTCAACAAGGGTGACGATGTAATCCCGCAGCGCTTCGGCTACATGCACCCTTAAGACGAGCCTTTGCAGCTCAACAATTTCGTGAGGGGAAAGAGCCGGCTCAACCAGATCAATTGGGTGCCCATGCTCCTGACGGGAGAGAACATCAACCTCTTCGTCATGCTCAGGGTAGCCCACATGAACCCGTATGAGGAATCTGTCCTTTTGAGATTCGGGCAGCGGATATGTGCCGCGCTGCTCAATTGGGTTTTCGGTGGCGATGAGAAAGAATGGGCGCGGCAGCTTATGAGTCACACCATCAACTGTGACCTGAAACTCCTCCATGCATTCAAGCAGGCTCGCCTGCGTGCGCGGTGTTGCCCTGTTTATCTCGTCAACCAAAACGATGTGGGCGAATATTGGGCCGGGACGAAACACAAACTTGCCGCTGCTTTGGTCGTAAGTTGAAGTTCCAGTTACATCGGATGGGAGCAAATCGGGCGTGCATTGTATCCGTTTGAACTCACAGCCCGATGCTTTAGCCATAGCCTTTGCAAGTGTTGTTTTACCAACACCGGGTATGTCCTCAATGAGAGCATGTCCACTACCCAAAAGGGCAGCTGTGACGAGTTCAATCGTGTGGCGCTTTCCCACAATCACTTTTTCAACCTCGGCTATAAAGCGCGATATGCGCTCCATAGCAGCTTTGCATTCGGTGTCGGAAAGAGGCTCAGCCAAAGCCGCTCACCACCAATGTCTGCGCAATATGCTTCCCGATGGCATGCATCCACATTCAACAGAACGCATCGGCAAAGGCTTACCGCCCGAGAAAAAGCAAAGGCGCCATTACTTGGCGTAAACAAGCATCCACCACTGCAAGGCAGCGATAACGCCCTCTGTCAGCCAACGCAGTTTTTGACGCGCTATTGCCCCCCATCTTTCATGTCAAATGGTGACGCGCACGGTGTATGGTTGCCATAATGTTGCCCAGAGGATGGCTCACATGAGCCATAAAGGACTGAAGCGCCTCGTGAAGCCAAACGAACCAAAGGTGGTGAGGACAATGTTGCGCCCGCTGAGGATGTGCAAATGGTGTGTGTATGCGAAAGGGATGTTGATGGCATGTGCAGCAGTGTTGATGCTCTTCAGCATGGCAATCTGCCAAGATGAGCTCACCGTCAAATTCCTCAACCCGCCGCATGAAGCCAAGCCACATACATGGTGGCACTGGATGAATGGCAACATCACGAGGGAAGGCATAACAAAAGACCTCACCGAAATGAAGCGCGTAGGGCTTGGTGGTGCGCAGGTCTTCAATGTCGGTGAGAGGATACCAGAGGGACCGGTGCAATTCATGAGCAAGGAGTGGCGTGAACTATTTAGGCACGCAGTTGAAGTTGCCTCAAAACTCGGCTTGGAAATTTGCATCCACAATTGCGCCGGATGGTCAAGCAGCGGCGGTCCTTGGATAAAGCCGGAACACGCCATGCAAAGGGTGACTTGGAGTGAGGTGAGGTTGCGAGGTCCAAGAAGGTTTGACGAGGTGCTGCCACAACCGCCAACAACAGCTGGCTTCTATCGCGACATAGCTGTCCTTGCCTTCCCAACACCTCACGGCGAGGGCGTAAGCATTCGCGACCTATCGCCAAGGATAATGGCGAGCTCGGAGCCGTTTGATGCCAAGCGCATCATTGACGGGAGAATTGAGACAGCAGCCACACTCCCGCTCCCAATAAATGGGCAGCCACAGTATGTGCAACTTGAATTTCAAAAGCCAATCAGGGCATACGGCATAGCGCTGACTGTTGGTGCCGGAAGACAGGCTCACAGCGGCGAGATATTGGTCTCAAGCAATGGCAAGGCATTTAAGCGCTTGCGCGCCTTCTCAATCCCGAGGAATCAACGCACAATAACGCTCGCCGTGGATGCGCCATATGAGCGAATTTATAGGATCGCATTCACACGCTCAGACCCACAGGCAAAAAACATCGCCATAGCTGAAGTTGGGATTGAGACTGCCTTCCGAATTGATAACTGGCAGGGCAAAGCCGCCTTCACTCGGATGGACAATCCAACACCGGACACACGCCCTGTCCCTCAGGAATGCATCATTCAGCGTAAGAGCATAATTGACCTCACATCAAAGCTCTCGCCGGATGGCCGTCTCGTTTGGGATGTGCCCGAAGGGGATTGGACAATACTTCGCATTGGCTACACCCCGACCGGGAAGACGAATCATCCCGCACCGCAGTCCGGACTCGGTTTGGAATGTGACAAGCTCAGCAGGGAAGCATTGGATGTCCATTGGAAGAATGCCATTGCGCCATTGCTCGCGGATGTAGGTCCACTCGCCGGGAAGACATTCAAGCATGTGTTGATTGACAGCTACGAAGTTGGCTCGCAAAACTGGACGCACAACTTCAAAGAGGAGTTCAAGCGCAGGCGCGGCTATGACCTTTTGCCGCTGCTTCCGGCATTAACCGGCAGGGTTGTTGACAGCTTGGATGTCTCGGAGCGCTTCCTATGGGATTTCCGGAAGACGATAGCTGAGCTGTTTGCCGAAAACTATTTCGGTTACTTCGCCGAGCTATGCCATAAGCATGGTTTGATGCTATGGGTTGAGCCATATGGCAATGGACCGTTTGATGACATCACATGCGGCGGCAAGGCTGATGTGCCGATGTGTGAGTTCTGGGTCGGCACCGGCATTGGGACTGGGAAGCACATGAACGCAAAGCTTGCCGCATCAATCGCCCACACATACGGAAAGAAAATTGTCGCTGCGGAAGCATTCACAGCAAGCCCCGAAAGAGGCAGGTGGAGCAACTACCCATACCTGTTGAAGGGCCTTGGTGACTTCATGTTTTGCAGTGGAGTGAATAGGTTCGTCTTTCACCGATTCGCGCATCAGCCATGGCTTGACAGGAAGCCCGGCATGACAATGGGACCTTGGGGATTCCACTTTGAATGGACAAACACTTGGTGGGAGTATGCACCTGCTTGGATAGCCTACATCTCACGATGCCAATACATGCTCCAACAAGGTGTCCATGTTGCCGATGTGTGCTACTTTGTCGGCGAGGGTTCGCCATGTTCAATTAGATTGAGCATGCCAACGCCGCAGGGCTATGACTTTGATGCGTGCGATGTTGAGGTCCTATTGAAGCGCATGTCGGTGAAAGGGAAAAGGCTCGTGCTTCCGGATGGCACATCTTATGAGGTGCTCGTCCTGCCAAATGAGCAAGTGATGACGCCAAGCATGCTCCGAAGGATTGGAGAGTTGGTGAAGGCGGGCGCATATGTCATTGGACCAAAGCCGAACCGCTCGCCAAGCCTGATGAATTACCCGCAAGCCGATGAAGAGGTGAAAGCGCTCGCCAACGAGATATGGGGCGATTGCGATGGCAAGACGGTCAAAGAGAGAACTTATGGCGCCGGGAAAGTCTTCTGGGGCAAAAGCATCGCTGAGGTGCTTGAGCAAAAGGGCATCAAGCCGGACTTTGAGTTTGAGGGCAGACTCCCCGGAACGGCTCTCAATTACATTCACCGAAGATTGGGCAACACCGATATTTACTTCGTGGCGAACATGAGGGAAAGATTTGAAACCGTTGACTGCACATTCAGGGTTACAGGCAAGCTGCCCGAACTGTGGCACCCGGATACAGGGATGATTGAGCGTGCTCCAATCTTTTCGGAAGTCGGCGGGCGAACAAAAGTCACATTGACGCTTGAGCCATACGGCTCTTTGTTCGTCATCTTCAGGCAACCTATAGCGCGTCCTATTGCAATAACGAAGGTGCTCAAAGACGGTCAAGACGCACTCGCACCAAAGCCAATAGCAGCCGGCAAGCTTGAGATAGTGAAAGCCATTTATGGCGTGCTTGAAGACCCAAAGAGATGCGTTGATGTGACGGAGCACCTGAGGAAGATGGTCAAGAATGACACGCTGTTCGTCGTGGCATCAAACGAGATTGCCGGAGATCCAGCTTATGGCATTGTCAAAAAGATGCGAGTGGATTACACCATTGACGGAAAGCCATACACGGTTATCGTTAACGAGAATGAAATCGTTGAACTGCCCCCGAAGGTGATTGGCGTGGGACCAACCCTTAAGTTGCGCAGCATGCCACGAGGCGCATTTGAGATGTGCGCATTTGAGCCCGGGATATACGAGCTGCACATAACTGAGGGGAGGATGCTTCGCACAAGGATTGCCGATGTGCCAAAGCCGATTGAACTCATTGGACCTTGGGAAGTGCGTTTCACCCCGGGTTGGGGTGCACCAGAAAGGGTCATTTTTGACGGGCTCATCTCTTGGACGGAGCACAGTGACGAAGGGATCAAATACTACTCCGGCACAGCAACATATGTGAAGGAGTTTGAGCTGCCAAAGGAAGCCGTCGGGCGTGATAGGGCGCTTTACCTTGACCTTGGCGATGTTATGGTCATTGCAACAGTGACACTCAACGGACGAAACCTTGGCATACTCTGGAAACGCCCATTCCAAGTTGAGATTACAGATGCCGTCAAGCCCGGAAAGAACAGGCTTGAGGTCAGCGTCACAAACCTTTGGGTGAATAGGCTCATTGGTGATGAGCAATTGCCTGACGATAGGGAATGGAATCCAGATGGCAGTTTGAAATCATTCCCAAAGTGGATGCTTGAGGGCAAGGAAATGCCAAAGACGGGCAGGTATACATGGACGACTTGGCGGCACTATGCGAAAGATTCGCCACTTGTCCCATCGGGGCTGCTTGGACCAGTGAAGATACTCATTGCGGCAAAGCGAATTCTCCAATAGGCATTTCCATTCGCAAACGCAGGTCAGCATGGTAATGAAAGCGCTCAAACGGAGTGGCGATAGCTGCCCACACCGCTATGCTGCATTTGCGATATCCACGCCACCCGCATAATTTGAGCAACGGTCCGAGGTGATCAGTGTGAGGTGGGAAGTCAGCAGCCGTCCATCATATTCGCTGCTCAAGATTTCACTTGAGCCCGGTGAGGAGGTGATAGCCGAACCCGGTGCAATGGTCTTGTATCGCGGCGCCGTTTTAATTGAGACGAGTGCAAGAGGTGGTATTGGGGCAGCGCTGCTGCGGAAAGTGTTTGGTGGCGAGAGTTTGTTTTTGAACACCTTCAGGGCGGAGGGCAAATCCGAAGTTTGGCTTGCACCATCCCTACCGGGAGACATACACTACCTGCCGCTTAACGGCAGCGGATACATCTTGCAACAGGGCTCATACCTTGCGCATCACGGCAGCACAGAAATCGGGGTTGCATGGCGCGGCTTTCGCGGCTTGCTGACTGAGGGTGAATTGATTTGGCTGCGCGTGAGCGGTTATGGCGGCGTCTGGGTGAACGCGTTTGGAGGGATTGAATGCATCAGCATCTCCGCAGGTGAAAAGGTCATCGTAGATAACTTCCACTTCGTGGCGATGGATGAGAGGGCAAAATGGCATGTGAGAACATTCGGCGGTGTAAAGTCATTCCTGCTCGGCGGTGAAGGAATAGTTGCAGAGATTCAAGGTCCAGCAAACCTGTGGCTCCAAACGAGGCACATTGCTTCTCTTGCCGATGAGCTTATCCCGATTTTGAGGCGCCACCTGAAGGGGTAGCAACAAAAGGTCATCAAAGCTTTTTAAAGGGCAAGCAGCACACCAACTAACCCGCTCAGCGAAAAGTTGCTAAAGCAGTTCCAGCAGCTCAACGGCAATAACGGCATATTCAATGACCGAAAGCCAAGATGCGCAGGTTAATGGGCAACCTTGAAGGGCAGTTGCGATATGCAGCGCATGGTGAGGTGGGCACACTCCATGCGGTGGGGAACTTCACCAGCGGTCATCGCAGCCGGCGCCGTGTTTGGGGTTCTCGCGGCGCTGCTTAGCAAACTCGGCAACCCGCCAAACATGGGCGTATGCGTTGCATGTTTCCTCCGTGACATAGCCGGTGCACTCGGATTGCACAGCGCAGAAAAGGTTCAATACATGCGCCCTGAGATAGTCGGCTTTGTGCTTGGAGCATACATTGGCGCTTTGCTCTTCCGCGAATTTAAACCGCGTGGCGGCTCGTCACCAATTTTGCGCTTTGTGCTCGGAGCGCTTTTCATGATTGGCGCGCTCACCTTTCTGGGCTGTCCAGCAAGGATGATGCTCAGGCTATCAGCCGGTGATATGACGGCGTTGGCTGCGTTAATTGGTTGGGTTGTTGGGGTTTACATTGGCGTGCAATTTTTTAAAGCCGGCTTCTCGCTCGGCGCAGCATCAAGGGTTAGAATGGCGGATGCTTGTGTGATTCACATCTTCCTTGTTGCGATGCTTTTCCTCAGCCTGTTTGCCCATGAGATCATGCGCTCAAGTGTCACTGGTCCGGGCGCAATGCACGCCAATCCGCTCATATCGCTTGCTGCTGGCTTGCTCATAGGGGTGCTTGCACAGCGCGGGCGATTGTGCTTTGCCGGGGGCTTTCGCGATGTCATCCTGATTGCCGATGCACACCTCCTTTGGGGCATAGTCTCATTTTTCATCGCCGCACTCGCTGTGAACATCGCCCTCGGGCAATTTCATTTCGGCTTCTCAAACCAACCGATAGCGCATTCAGCTCACATGTGGAACTTCGCCGGCATGATGCTCGCCGGAATTTGCGCCGTCCTTATGGGCGGCTGCCCATTGAGGCAGCTCATCCTCGCCGGGGAGGGAAATGCCGACTCGGCTTTAACAGTTTTCGGGATGCTATTTGGCGCATCAATTGCCCATAACCTTAAATTGGCTGCAATGCCCGATGCACAGGGCATAATTGGCGGTCCTTCAATTTACGGCAAAGCAGCTGTGCTGATCGCACTCTGCATCGTCATAGCTATAGCATCTGCGAGCCGTGACGAAAGCCAACATTGAGCTTTCACACTACACAGGGCACATTGCGGTTTGGTGAAAGGCGAATCTCAAGTGAGCGACAGCACAATGTCGCGTTGAACAAAGGATTCCGGGGGCTGAACGCGATAAAGGGGGAGGCAGAAGAAACAAGAGAATAGCACCAACACAACGAACGCCTTGTGCGACGACAAGAGATACCGCCCAATTTTGGAGGCCTAGACGAGGGAGTTTGAGAGGAGGGATTGACATCAATTAACTGTCAAATGGAGTTGTTAACGGCGTGGCTCATTCCCCATGAGCCAAAATACTGACATGTTAAGCCGAGTAGGTAGCGATGTTTAGCATTTGCAGTTGGTCTGCTATAATGTAGGAGGGGCTTTAGCATCAATATCCGTGCCCATACGGCGATTGAGAGGCGCATTTGCTCGTGCCTTCCCTTGTGGTTAAGGCTTTACAAGCATGTGTGGTTGCATTATCGTAAAGATAGGGTGTTGGGTTTTGAAAGGTTGCTCAGCAAAGTAAATTGAGTTACAATTGGATTGTGATGCAAACGGTAGCAATCCATACCGCAACTGACTCAACAGTGAGTTATAATTGAATGTGAAAAATTACTCCGCCAATTGGATGGCGGAGCATAATGAGAAAGTGCAAACCAATCGGAGGTGGAAGTGGACGATGGCTCAGCTGCTTCGTGAGGAAGAGGGCTGGCCATGGGTTCTGGTTGGTGAGGAAGGTAAATTGCGGGATGGGAGCAGAAGCCAGGGGAGCAAAGCAAAGGCAGGACTGGTTGGGATGGCTCGTTGCTGGTTGGGCTTTCACCCTTTACTTTCTCCTCCATACCCTTAACAAGGGGCAAAGCCGTTATAATTAGAGGAACAAAGGGGTTGGCTAAGCTTGCCCAGGACTCGTTCTGAATTTCTTAAGATCTAAAGTGAAGGGAGGCGATGACGATGGAAAGGTGGAGCAAAAAAGCCAGAGGAGCAGCACAAAATGTTGCCCTGATTTCAATGGCGCTGGTTCAAGGGAAGTTGATCGAGCAAAAATGCAAACAGGTAAGGCGAGGGATGATTCGCAATGTTCGCTCGATGGTGGTAATATTAGCCACTGCTTTCTTGGTTTTCTTTGAAACGAGCTTTTGTTGGAGCCAGCCAACTCCTCAATCCCCGGGCACATCCTCTAAACCTGGAGAGAGAGTGACAAAGTATCGCCCGACTTTTAGGTGGCAAGGCGTCTCTGGCGCCAGCAAGTACGGACTTTACATTAGTAAGTATCCCTACGGGCAAGCAAACCTCGTTTATGAAAATGAGACAATCTCAGGCAGCAGCACCTCCTTTACCCTTGATAGTGATTTAGAGCCCGGTCACCTATACCGTTGGAATATGCGAGCCTATAAAGGTGGGCAATGGACAGAGTTTTCAGATCGTCTTTATTTTTATATCCCACCACCCCCTCCGCAGCCCCTTTCGCCAGGAACAGCCTCTTCGCCCGGGCCGACTCTTGATACTCTGACCCCCCTCTTTCAGTGGAATGCTTCCCGTAACGCCAGTTACTATGCTTTTTACATTAAGGATCTCGACAGTAATCAACTCGTGTTTGATAGTGAAAGTGAGGGCTTGAAGATAAGGGCTACTTCCTACCGCTTGCCCCCTAACAAACTTAGTTGGGCAACAAAGTATAGGTGGAACATGCGTGCTTGGATGGAAGAGGGTGACTACGAACTTGCAAGCGACTTCTCACATACTGTATACCCGTCCCTGTATTTTCAAACTGCCTCCCCTCCCTCTGTAGAGACCAGAAACGCTACTGGTGTTTCTTCAACTGAGGCGACCATAAATGCTTCCATCACAAATGATGGAGGGCTTCCCATCCTTGAAAGGCGATTTGACTGGGGGACAACTCCCAATGGCAGCGGATGGAAAG
Source organism: Candidatus Thermosaccharophagus tengchongensis (assembly GCA_032161105.2). Classification (GTDB taxonomy): domain Bacteria; phylum Armatimonadota; class Fervidibacteria; order Fervidibacterales; family Thermosaccharophagaceae; genus Thermosaccharophagus; species Thermosaccharophagus tengchongensis. The sequence goes on along the minus strand of JAVHTD010000021.1, from coordinate 30,634 downwards.
ATTGGACTAACAATGTCACGGTGAGTGGGAATGGTAAAGATTTTTACTACAGGCTCACCAATCTCACGCCAGGCACAACTTATTATTTCCGCGCTTGGGCAAAGAATGCAGCAGGATGGTCCTACGGAAATATCCTATCATTTACAACTACAACTCCTACTTTAGACAACACACCTCCGACAATAACCAATGTTGGGATAGACCCGACATCTTTACCCAGTTCAGGAGGCAGCGTTACTATTCGGGCTGACGTTGAGGATAACGTTGGTCTTTCGTATGTTGAGGCTAAAGTAATGAAACCCAACGGTGCCGTTGATACTTTCCGCATGGGTAAGGAAACTGCAAAAACCTACAAGTTGGTTTACTCTGTTCCTGCTAATACTTCAACAAGTTCACAAAAATACTATTTCCGAATACGAGCAGTGGATACATCCGGCAACTCTGCCGAATCACCAGCCGATCCAACAAGGTGGTATTATTGGGAGGTATCTGCTCCTTCGGGGTCCAATCCTTCCAAACCATCTAATCCTTCCCCTGCTGATGGCGCTACAGACCAACCAACTTCGTTGACCTTGTCCTGGTCTGCCGACGGCGCGCAAAAATACGACCTCTACTTTGGCACAAGCGCCAACCCGCCACTTTACAAAGCGGACCTTACGACCAATCAGTTCTCCATTTCCAATCTGCAAGAGGGCACCACTTACTACTGGAAAATCGTGGCAAAGAATCAGAATGGGCAAACCAGCGGCGATGTCTGGAGGTTTACAACAAAGACATCTCCTGTTACGGGACGGTTTAGCGTTGATGACAGGGTGTGTGTTACTTTCACGGGAGGAAAACAGAACAATGGCAAAGGGGTGAGCGTTCGTCCAGAACCGGGTAGTGGTGACCCTATCACCTTCAAAGCAGCAGGTGCGGAGGGAGTAGTCAAAGACGGTCCGAGAGTGGCATCGGGGTTAACATGGTGGAAAATCTCGTGGGCATCAGGGCATCTTGGTTGGTCAGCAGAAAGTGGTTCGGCAGGGGTGTATCTTGAAGCATTGCCGGGATCTGGAGTCTATCCAAGCGTTACTCATGGCAACCTATCTTACTGTGTCCGAGTTTACGATGACACTTCCAGCGCAGGTGGGTTGAACACCCGTGAATCACCAGGACTTAATGGCACTGTAGTAAAACGCCAACCTCCCGGCAGCAAAGGTTGGACCCTTGATGAGCAACCAGTAAAGGTGGATGGAATGATTTGGTGGCTGATCAAGTGGGATGATGGCACAATCGGCTGGAGTGCAGATAGCCAACTCAATAACGGTGTTTACCTTGTCAAAGAACAAACTCAGCCTTTCTCCAGAGTTGCTGTGCTCTCCCATACTCCAGGCTCTACCATTGATTTTGGCGATATTAAGAGCGGAACATACAAAGACATACCCATTACCATCACGAACGACTCCTCTTCCATTGGCATTTTAACGGGCACGATCTCTATCACAGGGCAGGGGTTCCGTTTCCTCGGGAGCAGTTCCTTTGAACTATATCCTGGTTATCGCCGTATCGTTACCGTTCGCTTTGAACCGACTTCCAACGGGGATTATTCGGGGACTTTGACCATCTCTCACAATGCCACAAGCCATAGTAGCCCCATCACTTACTCGCTTCGTGGTAGAAGCACAACGGAGGCAAAAGTTGTGGAACTTCGTTTATCGCCGGTATCAGTTAACTTTGGTAGCGTGGAAGTCAATACCACTATGGAACAAGTGGTGCGTATAGAGAACTCAAGTAATTCCAACGATACATTGAGCATTTCCAACCTGAAAGTAGGTGAAGGCTTCCAACTTGCTTCTGGGGAATCCACTAACTTCAGCCTTTCACCAGGGCAATACAGGGATGTGCATATTCAGTTCAAGCCAACACAGGAGAAAACCTACTCTGGTGAGTTGCAGTTTACCCATAATGCCACAAATAAGATATCACCTTACACTGTTCCACTTCAAGGTAGCGGAGTGATTCAGACCTTCTTGGTTACCATTTCTGGTAATCCATCTGGGGCAGGGAAGATTTCCGCAAATGGTGAAGAGTTCGCTTTGCCCTTCAGCAAACGGTTCGCTAATGGCACATCCCTCACGGTGCAGGCACTACCAAACAGCGGTTATGAGTTTGCACAATGGTCTGGTGATGCATCAGGCACATCTAATCCCTTGACGGTTGTGGTGAATCGTGACAAGACCATTACGGCAAATTTCCGAACTAAGTCTGTTGATTCATTCACCCTGAACCTTAATGTTTACCCGCAAAACAGTGGTAAGGTCAGAGTAAAGGTTAATGACCAATGGACGGATTGGGATTATGTTCATAGCATCCAAGTGCCCAAAGGAAGTTCAGTGAGGATAGAAGCGACTCCAAATAGCGGATTTCTGTTTTCCCGATGGTCTGGCGATGTGCCATCTATGACTACAAAAGACAATCCTGCCACAATCACGATGGACCGAAACCGAAGCATAACCGCTTCATTTATCCAGTATCAGTATAAGCAGCCAATCCAGCTCGTTGCACCATGGAAAGAGGGACAGTGGTGGCAACCGTCAACATATAAAGGGCATCTCCCTTCAGAATATGCTTTGGACTTTAACAAAGTGAAAAATATTCGTGACGAATGGCCTTACGGGGATCCAGAGGATGACGAAAATCAACCGATCTGTGCTGCTCACGACGGCGTCGTAATCTCGGTCGGAGAAAAACCGGGAGGATACGGCTTATACGTGGACATAAAAAGTAAAGACAATCCCGAATATTTCACAAGGTACGCACATCTAAACAGTATTGACGTCCGGATAGGGATGGAGGTTAAAGCACGCCAAGTAATAGGTAAGTGCGGAAAAACAGGTTTGGTAGCCGGTCCCCATTTGCACTTTGAGCTAAGACATATAAAAAGCGGACCCGTCCAAATAACCGAAATAGACGGACAAGAAGTTGAAATTGACTACAGCAAGACGGACAGCATAGGAAGGTGGTTAGGCAAGCCTATTATAGCATCTTCTCCCGAACCCAACAGCCAGGATTCAATTTTAACTTCAATTACTACAAACCCCAAGCGTCCACGGCCTGGAGACGCAGTTCGCGTTAAGATATCATTCCTGCGAGACGCACTTGAATCCCTGAAGAAATGGGCAGGACAAAAATTGAAAGCAATCCTTCAAATAAAGCCCCCGGACTCCCTCTACTTTCAGGTTGGGGAAAAAAGTTTAGAATTCGCTGGGTCAACACCGCCTTACATAGAACCATTCACTATCAACCCTGACAAAGCCGGCTGCTGGGAGCTTCGCTGCTTGTTGAAAGACCAAGATGGCAATGAAATAAGCCAATCTTCAAAGACATTACCTATTTACCCTTACGATTTCGGATTAGACACGTTTGGGATGGACAACCTTAACATTAAGAATGTTGACAAGCTCGACGAACTTCTGGACTCTAAGTTCACCTTTATATATGTGAAACTAACCGAAGGTATCTCACGTTCCCTGCTGCGGGTCAATGAACAGTTTTTAGCGTTAAAGAGAAGGTTTGTCGGTGGATATCACTTTGCCCGACCTGATATAAACAAAGGCGAGGAAGGGGCAAAAAGGGAAGCAGAGTATTTCTTCAATGCCGCCTCCTCATCCGGCACTGCTAAGGAGACTTCATTCCTTCAAGCCGGCCGTCTCCAACCTATGTTGGACATTGAAGAAACTAATACTAAAGGCGTAGACCTACAGCATTTAGCGAAGTGGATTGTTACATGGTGCGAAACGATATATAAAAAGGCCCAAGAAAAGAATTTGTATGTTACTCCAGTAGTCTATATTCAGTACAGCTTGCTAAAGAGTTCTGTAAATGGCAAATTTTTTATAGATATATTGATGAGTGAAATTGACAATAGGCAGAAGAAGAACCCGGGGTTGCAGATTTTTCCCTGGGTTGCGAGATGGCCGTACTCCAACGACACCCTGCAGAAAACTTATGGTATTAAAGAAGGAAAAATAAGAGTTCCGGTAGAGGACGTTCTTTACGCACAGGACCTATGGGAAGTAGTAAACCCAGAAAATGATGAGTGGTGGGGTCCCGATTCTAAGGATTGGCCAATCAAGATTCCCGACTGGCTTATATGGCAATTTGCTGGAGACCTGTGGCTGACGCAGAGAGAAAATAATAATGTCGTGGAGCTTGGTAAATTTGACTTAAATCTATTCAAAGGTTCCGCCGCAGACCTGGTGATTAAGCAGATTAACAAGTTAGCGCAAGGTAGGCAAAGCGAAAGTGACGAACCAAATGATACGCCTGATACAGCGACCGAAATTGCTGCTAATAGTAACAAAAGTGGCTTAATTGCAACCAACACCGATGTTGACTGGTTCAGGTTTAGTGGAGATGTTGGAGAGTGGTTTTCTATCTGGATTGTGGCGGAACAGAACAGTTCAAAGTTGGATGCTGTGTTAACGGTGTATGATAGCGATGGTCAAAGCATCTTGGCGTGGAACGATGACGATAGTCCGCGCAATACTGTAGACCCTGCCATTTGGCACTTTCTCCTTCCCCATTCGGGAACTTTTTACATTAAGGTTGAGTCCGGCGACGGTAGTGGCTCGGAGAACCATTCCTATACACTTTACCTTCGCAAAGAAGTTGACGATGACTTTGGCGACCAGTTTGAGAGTGCACATCACATTGCCACTGGTGGGAGCGTTGAGGTCACAGGCACGATTGGGCATCATGGTGATGTGGATGTTTTCCGATTTGAGGCGACTGCTGGTGAATATTTGAACTTGGATGTCAGGGCAAGGAGAGACGGTTCACCGCTGGATGCCATCGTTACCCTTTACGATGCCGATGGCAACCAGATTGCTGTCTGGGATGATGTGAACGGCTACGACCCAACTGTTCGGCGATTCAAGTTGCCTGTGACGGGAACTTATTACCTGAAACTGACGGACTTTCGTGGGGAAGGTGGGGAGGAATTCCGCTACACCCTTTCATTAGAAGTTCAGCCAACGCCGCAGTTCAGCATGGACTCAACGCCTGTGCAGGCTTCTGTGGAGATAGGAAAGGAAGCATCTGCAGAGCGTAAGGTTCAAAATGTTGGTGGTGGTTCTGTGGACTTTTCAAGCATCACCCCTTCAACAGGCAAGAAGCGAAGCAAGCCCCTTCCCAACCCATGTTCAGGGCAAAGGCTTATTACCTTCCTTTCACCAATGGCTTCTGGTCTAAGCCCATCAGCAAGAACGATGCCAACACGGCAAAAACTGACTGAACCAACACTTTCAGAGAAACTCACAACAAATGAGATTAAGCAAGGTCAACCCATAACTTTGCCACTGCCAGTCATTGGCGCTTCATCTGCTCGGTCAGGAAGGAGCAGGCAAGCGCCAACACCCGCGCCTTCGCCCAATGACTGGCGTTGGATTATCGTTGACCCTGCAATGTCCACTGTGGAAAATTCCTGCAGCATCACCAAGGTTTATTTGCAACGCAATGAGACGACCCTTTACTTCAAGATAGAAACTTCAGGGCGAACCTTTGACCCAGTGGATACGGCTCTCTACATCAACATTGATACTGACATTAACTCGCAAACAGGTGCTGGGCTGCTTACCAACTTTGGTGCTGATTACATGGTCATACTTGGTGAAGATTCTGACGGTTTGCTGAAGTGGAATAACGATTTGCAAGGTTTTGAGTATGTTTCCGGCTTGGCGTGGCGAAAAGTGGAAGGAAATGTGGTAGAAGTAGGTGTGCCACTCTCGGAGATCAGCATAACCGAAGAGTTCGGCATCTTTGTGGAATTGCACGATGACGAATTGTATGAAGTGGACAGAGCCCCTGATGAAAGTTTCGTCATTGTAACACCACAGCCAGAATGGCTGAGGATGGAACCGCTGGGTGGGACGACCGATGCGGGACAGGAACAAGTTGTCACCATTACTATAGACGGCAGTGCCTTTGAAGCAGACGGTGAAGTGAGCGGGACGGTGACAGTTTACACCAACGACCTCAATAAACCGAAGGAAGGCGTTCAGATTCCCGTTACCGTCAATGTGCAACCACCTCAACTGCCCTTTGAAAGCGGTATCGGGTTATTCATGGTTTCGTTGCCGATCTCGGTGGACAAGCAATGGCATGAGATTTTGGGTATTTCAGAAGACCAAATGAAACTGGCGATTTACGAACCTACCGAAGGGCGATACCGCTTGTATAGCGAATTGACAGAAGAAGAGCGTAAGCCAAAGCCTGGTGTGGGTGTTTGGATCAAATTGGACAACCCAGTTCGGGCAACGGTAACTGGTAGCCTGCCAAAGAGCCGTGAGCCGTTCGTCATCAACTTAAAGCCAGGATGGCAAATCATCGGCGTTCCATGGCAGGTGAAATGGGCAAACTTGAAAGTGCGTAAGGATGGCAATGAATTGACCTTCCAGCAAGCCGCAGAACAAAGGGTAGTGCATGAAATCCTATGGACATGGGATCCTGAAATCGGTGACTACCAGATGGTTTGGGGAGGCGTTTCAGGGATTGGATTGCTTGAGACACTGGATGTGCTTAAAGGCTACTGGGTGTATGCTTTTAAGGAATGCCAGTTGGTGATTCCACCAAAGAGCGATGCGATGCGTGGCGTTTCGTCAGGTAGGAGGCGCATCGCTGAAAACGGTTTCGTTTTTGGTCTTGTGGCAAGCAACGGGCAAACGAAGCGGCGAGTTTGGCTTGGCTTTACCAACGAAGCAACAGGACGAGGGCGCAATGAGAGAGGTTTGCAAGCAATGTTACCACCTGAATCACCTGGACAAAATGGCTTGCAAATTTTTGCCATAAACACGGCTGGCAAGCCACTGGCTGCCGATGTGCGGTTTGGAAATGCTCGGAAGGCGGAATGGGATGTCATTGTCAAGTGGGATGCACAACAAAGAAGTCCAACCTTGTGGGGTGAAACAAGAGGACAAGGCAAGTTTGAAGAAATACAAATGACATGGGACGGTCTTGGCTACTTACCAAAAGGGATGAGTGCATGGCTGATAGACACAGCAACAGGCACGAGGCGTTACCTGCGAACACAATCGGCTTACTCCTTCAGACCGAAAGCGGATGAAACCCAGCGGCGATTTAAGGTTATTTTGGAGCAAGGTGGTTTGGGTTTGCTGAGAATTGTGAACCTAAAAGCAGTCGCCACTCGCGGACGGGAAGTGCTCATCCAGTTTGCGTTAACGAAACCGGCAACGACTCATGTGGAAGTGCTCACTTTGACGGGAAGAAAGGTTGCTTTGGTAGAGGTGGCGCAAAGCCGTTCTGAAGGTCAAAATACTGTTGTATGGCGAGGCGTGGATTCTCAAGGACGGAAACTGCCAAACGGTGTCTATCTGATTCGGGTCTACGCTCAAGATGAGGATGGGAGACAAGTTCAGGCAGTGACGACCTTTGTGTTGCATTGATGAGGGGATTGAAAGATGAGCGGTGTGAAGGTCTCCTATGTGGGGATGTGGTGGATATTGTTTTTAGGACTTGCATTGAATTGGCTGACGCCAATTTTGGGTCAGGAAAATCGGCCTCCAAACTCTCCTGTTTTGGTCTTCCCTGCCTCTGAAGCGACAATTGCTGTGCACCGGGAAAAGTTTCAAATCCGTGCAATTGACCCTGAGGGAGACAATTTGAAATTTAAAATCGTGGTGATGCAAACACAGCCTCCCCCTCCACCACCGCTTAAAGAGCGACAGGGAAATGTTCAAGTTTGGGTCTTTGACCAAACGAAGGATCAAGCGGGGTGGGATAAGGAGAGTTACGCCTCGGGTGAGATTGCCACTTTCACTGTGCCCGAAAATCAGCGTATCCCTGCTGGTGAGTATCTTTGGTGGGCATTAGCAACAGATAACGAGGGGCAACGATGGAGTTTGCGCAGCGAGCAAAGAAAAGTCAAATTTGTCCCCAATACAGCGCCCAACTGTCCCACATTGCTTTTCCCCGAGAGCGGGGTAGCAATTTCACCTACTCCCACCTTCAAAGTTAAATCCGATGACCCAGAAGAAGATCAAGTGAAGTTTAGGATTGAAGCAAAGCAGGGTGGCATCACGAAAGTGTTTGATACACCCTTTGTTGCCAGTGGAGCAGAAGCAACATACACTGTCCCATCAAACCAAGCCTTCATAGATGGTCAATGGACATGGAAAGCGAAAGCGATAGATAAACGGGGAGCAGAAAGTGGTTGGAGCGAGACGAGAAGTTTTATTGTTAGAAGAGATGTTCCTGATTTAGTTCCAAAGGACTTATGGGTTAACCCAACAGCGGTGATGCCAGGAGGCATAGTGACCGTAAGCGTCAAGGTTTTCAATCAGGGTAGAGTGAAGGCAAGCGCATCTAAGACGAAAATTCAATTGAGTCAGCGTCAGGATGCTCCAAGCCCTTCAGACTATATGTTAGTGGAGTTTAGCACCCCAGAATTGAATCCCGGTCAATCATTGACTCACACCCAAGGAAAAATCACTATTCCATCCAACATTCAGTTTGGCAATTACTATCTTTGGGTCACTGTGGATGCTGATGGAACCGCTAACCAGATTGACAGAGCGAATGACCAAATGAGAACGGAATTAAGGGTTGGACTGAAGACAAAAGAATGGCGCTGGCCAGTGGACAACCCCACATGGAGCAACGATTACGCGAGCTTCAACAGGGTAGGTAATAAAATGTATCATGTGGGTGTTGATATTTTAGGTGTGCGTGGGACCCCGGTTAAGGCAGCGGCGTCTGGTAATGTTGTTTTTATAATTGGGCTTGCCGGTCCCGGAACGACTTCCGAAAAAATTGTTCTATGGAATCACGATAATAATACTGTTTCGGGTGAATTACCAACTAACCGTTCTGAGAATAATCATGGACTTGGCATAACAATAATTATTGAGCATGACTTAGGAGGTGGCAAAAAAGTCTATAGTTTATACGGACATCTTGATGCGGTGAGAAAGGACATATGGGAGAAATACTACAATAATGGGAAATTTGATGGGAAACCATGGGTTAATGTAGGCGATACAATAGGTTTAATGGGATTTTCAGAGTATTCACGGCGAAATTCGTCCAATATCCATCTCCACTTTGAGGTAAAGAAAAAAGGAGTATTAGAAGCGCCAAGCGGTGACTTGCACTGGGGTTATACACCAGACTTACCTGATGGCTATGGGTATATAGACCCAATGGTGATGATAAAGCCGTTCTCCTCAGAGTCTATCACTCCTACTCCTTTTGAAATGACCAATGACAGCATATTGCGAGCGGGTCCAGGGGTTGAGCATGCAGCCTTAGGGTGGGTTAAGAAAGGTCAAAAGTTTGTGGCTATCGGGAAGGCTAAGGATGATAAAGGGATAGTATGGTATTGTATTGATATTCCAAATTCAAGAGGTAAAATTTCAGCGTGGATAAGAGGTTCTGACATAAAGATAGTTTCAGATGCTAAGGTAGTTGAAGTAAAAAATGATAGTGTTTTGATGAGACAGGAAGACTCAAATAAATACAAAATTCGGACATGGAGTGGAACACAAAGTTACGAGGGTTATAGGGATGTATACATTTGGAAGGGACAAAGATTCGTCGTTGTGAAAACCGAGAGAGTAAACTCGCAGGTATGGCGTTGTATTGATATTCCCTATCTTTACTTTAAAGACCCCACGAAGGCTACTGAATATGACAAGAATGCCAAGGGGGACAGAAGCAACGCAAAATACTACAAATATGTGGGTGAAATTGGTAAAGGATGGTTAAGTGAATCTGGATCCAGACTTTACCAAAGTGATATTGTCTTTTTGAGCGAGGGATTACATTTCATTTCCATGCCAATCCATTTGGAAAATCCTGAATGGGAAGTAATATTGGGACTGGAACCAAATCAAGTAAAAGTAGCGAAATGGGTTGTGAATAAATATGTTTTCTATCCTCAAGAGCCTGCTAATAAAGCACAAGCTGGTAATGGATATTGGTTGAAATTGACGCCAGGTCAATCAAGAAAACTTTATACTCTTGGACGAATGGTGAGTGAGGAGCAGCCTTCCTCTATCATCCTATCTTGTGGATGGAATGCCATTGGCAATCCATTTACACAGGCTATCTTCTGGCAATTAGACCAAATTCAAGTGCGCAAGGGTGGGGAAGTGAAGACCTTGACTCAAGCCCAACAGGCTGGATGGATTGAAGATTATGCTTGGGGTTGGGAGCAGGATGAAAATGACCCGTTTAAAGGAAAGTATGTCCTGGTCTATGACACAAGCATCGTCCCAGAAGTTAAAGGGCAAATTGAGCCATGGAAGGGATATTGGGTCTATGCTCATCAGGATTGTGAACTTATACTGCCACCGCCAAGCCAGAGTAATGGACAAGGGGCAAGAGACACGGGACGAGTAGTGAAAGGCAATGGATGGATGATGAAGCTGGTGGCTAAAGTTGGAGATGAGAGTGGAGAGGTAATTCTGGGAGTTTCTCAAAGTTCAAGGGGATTGGCAATTAGATTGCCACCTGAGCCACCTGAAGGAGGCAGCAATGTGCAAATTATTGTGCTCAACAACGGTGCCCCTTTGGCAGTAGATGTGAGAAATGGAATTAGGCAAAGGCAAGATTGGGATGTGGTTGTAAAGTTTGGGACGAGTGACGGGGGACAAGGGACAGGGACGAGGCAAAAAGAAGTAACCCTGACTTGGGATGGAATTGGATATGCTCCAAAGGATATGAGTTTGACTTTGGTTGATTTAGCTACAGGGACGAGGCGATACATGAGGACACAGACGGAATATCGGTTTGTGCCAAATGAAGGTGAGAGTGAGAGGAGGTTCAAAGTCATCACAGAGATAAGCAACGAAAGACCTTTGAGGATTGTCGGCTTAAGGGCGACACCGATGAGAGGACAAACTGTAATGATTGAGTTCGCTTTAACAAAGCCCGCTCAAGCTTTTGCAGAAGTTTTGACATTGACTGGGAGGAGAATTTCCTTGCTTGAAGTCCCTCAAAGTGATGGCTCGCTTTGCCACCGCATAATCTGGAGAGGCTTTACGAGAGATGGGATGAAATTGCCTGCAGGAACATACTTAGTGCGTTTGACAGCAACCGATGAGGATGGAAGGCAGGTTCAAGCAGTGACAATGACACAATTGCATTGAGATTTATGCGAACGAATTGGCATTTAATGTGCAGCTACTTAGTCAGTGATGGCATGGTGTTTCGGATGGAGTAAAACTCCCGCAGGGAGGTGAAGGTCGTATGAAGAGTAGACTTGCTAACAAGGTTGTCATCGGTCTGGTTTGTTTGGTTGTTTTTTCGTCTGTAATAGTTGTTGGGTGTGGGGGTGGAAAAATTTCCTCTACCCCTTCCAAACCATCAACTCCTGAGGTTTCTCCGTCTCGTAGCATCGCTACAGCTCGCTTCAATGTAGATGTAAAGACAAGGCAGGTTACTATCACGCCAATTTCTGGGGAAAATCAGCCAGTAAAATCCCGTCTCGTTCTCACCGGCACTTCCGTTAACTTCACTTCAAGCACTTTGCTTGACCATCCTGGTAACCCCGGCATTAAAATCATCAAGGTTTCGCTTGTGAATCGTTGGAACTTGCCCATCGGTCAACTGCCAAACGGAACTGTGGTTGGAATTCGCGTCTTGTTCAGTTCTATCACTGGTGTTAGCGCTTTTTCCGACATTCGTCCCACTGTTACAGTGAGCACTTTCGCAGGCACAGGCAGTTCTGGTGCAAATGACGGTCATGTCAACTCAGCGACTTTCAGTTACCCAAGCGGTGTCGCATTTGACTCATCAGGCAATTTGTATGTCACCGATTATGGCGGTCACCGAATTAGAAAAATTCAAGGTGGATTTGTCAGCACCATCGCGGGTAGCGGCAGTGCTGGATATGCCAATGGTATTGGGAATGCTGCTTTGTTCAACGCTCCATTTGGCATCGCTTACAACCCTGTTGACAACTCCTTAGTCGTCACCGAACTTTCGGGTCAACGAATTCGGAGAGTTACTTTGGACGGCAGAGTCTCTTTAATTGCAGGGACAGGAACACCAGGTGATGCTAATGGTTCTGGCAATGTCGCCCAATTTCGTCAACCTTCAGGTGTGGCAGTAGGTAACGATGGAACCATTTATGTTTCGGAGGCTTTGGGTCATCGCATCCGCAAGATTGTTTTGACAGGGAGTGACCCAACAAATCCTGCCCACTACACTGTCACCACACTTGCAGGTTCAACGACAGCCACTTCGGGATTTGCAGACGGTATAAGGACAGCGGCGAGGTTTAATTGCCCAAGAAGTTTAGCAATTGCCCCTGACGGAACCCTTTATGTCGCTGATCAGGGCAACTACAGAATTAGGCGGGTTAGTCCTACAGGTGAGGTTGTTACGATTGCTGGAACAGGGGTCTCTGGTATAGCTGATGGTTCAGGGGATATTGCACGGTTTCAAGCACCTTACGGAATCGTTTGGGTTAACGGCGCATTGATTGTCAGTGAAGCAACTGCCCATGTCCTTCGCCAAATTCGCTTGAAAGAACCAAATGCATCAGAAGTAAGGGCAAGCAGTTGGTTGGTTCAAACTTTAGCTGGCTCTGCTGGTAATTCTGGAAGCACAGATGGTTCAGGTGCTAATGCGAGGTTCAATGTCCCCCGTTTATTGGCAGCAGGTTCAAGTGGCAACATTTATGTCGCTGACGCTTACAACCACAAGATTAGGCGCATTGCTCCGACAAGCGGCTTCTTCCCTATAGGGATAGCGACTGGGAGCACTTCTAACGAACCAGTTCAATTAGCGAATGCCGATGGCGTTATTCCTTCATCCGACTTCGGGACTGATTTGCCCTTCATCTCTTACGATGAAGTCTTGATGCCTGGTGAGGTTAGTTCACCCAAAGAGTGGTGGTTTATCGTCCCTCAGGGCGTTACTGCTTTTGAGTTTACCGTTCGTGTGGAAACTGAAACTAAAGGCTTGGTGCCGCCTTCAAGCAATACTGGGGCAGGAAGCCCTCTTTCCATCGTTCGCACTTTCGCTGGAAAATATGGTTTTCGTGGGTTTGCTGACGGAATTGCTTCTCAGGCTCGGTTTTATGGAATTAGAGGAATCGCTGTGGATGCTATGGGCAATATCTATGTTGCTGATTCTGCCAACCATGCTATTCGGCGCATTAGTCCTTCTGGCATTGTCAGCACAATAGTAGGAAGTGTTGGTGATCCTCAAAGTGGGGATGTAGATGGGTTAGGGAGCACTGCACGTCTCAACACCCCCTTAGGAATAGCGGTAGCAACAACATCTGGGGGCGAAATAGTGCTTTATGTTGCGGATTACGGCAACCATAAAGTCAAGCGTGTCACTCTTCTTTCTTGGGCTGACCCGACAAATCCTGATAGTTGGACTGTCAGCACCATTGCGGGGACAGGAACGAGAGGTAAAGACGATGGACCAGGTAACCTTGCCACTTTCAATTACCCTTACGGTGTGGCAGTGGATATGTGGGGTAATGTCTATGTGACGGAAGCAGAAGGGAAACGAGTGAGGCGGCTACAGCTCAAAGGCGGTAATCCAAATCTTGCAAGCAATTGGCAAGTTAGTTTGGTGGCTGGGGATAACAGCGCAGTAACTGGCGCCAGCGGTAATACTGACGGCGTAGGTTCATCAGCGAGGTTCAATAGCCCTCGCGGTATCGCTGTTGACCGTGCGGGTAACCTTTATGTCGCTGACCGCAACAATCACAGAATTCGCAAGATTGTCAACGCTTTAAGTAGCGGTGGCGGAACGGTTTCAACTCTTGCAGGTTCAACACAAGGTTACGCTGATGGGACGGGGACATTGGCTAAATTCAATTTTCCAAATGGCATTTCGGTGGACACCGCTGGCTATCTTTACATCGCAGACGAGTATAACAATCGCATCCGATTGATAAGCCCAAGAGGAGTTGTAACGACAATCGCAGGGACAGGGTCTGCCGGTAATGTTGATGGAGCAGGGAATGTTGCCCGATTTAATTGCCCACGTGCCTTAGCAATAGATGCATCTGGCAACCTTTATGTCTCCGATGGTGGTAATGGTGAACTCATTCGGCTAATCCAATGCATCATAAACTCTGGAAGCCCATAATTGATAAATGGGCTGATGGTAGCAAATTCTCACCATTCTGTGCGAGAAAGCGAAAGAACGGATTGAGGGTTTAAACTGCTATACTAAGGAAGTGTGTGTCATTTTTGATTGTTGCATAGTGATTGCTATTGATGTGGCAAGATGGCATTTGAATGTGAATTCCATCTTTGTATTGTTTGTATTGCTCGTATTTGGCTTTCATTCTCATTCTGTGGCACACAAAGCATATGTAATGGGTCACTTCGCTTTGGATATGAGGCAACCTTCCAACAAACTGTGGCTGTTGAAATTCTTTTGCATGGCTCATCCCCCATGAGCCAAAATACTTGGCAGGAAAGGGCGTTTGCGTTCTCATTAAGGTTTGGGGGTCAAATTGCGGAAGTTACTCAGGGCAGGATAAACCGACGCTATAATTGTGATGGGGTGATATGCACATTGTAAGCGATGCCACAGGGAGGGCGAACCTCTCGGTAAGCCTATAAAATGAGTTTAGGTTCGGCAGGAGCCTCACCCTCCCAAGAAATGTTGCCCATCTATCATTTACAATTTGCACACTGCCCGTGATGGTGCGGATAACTTTTGCCTCCAAGGGGGGTTAACGCATGCCGAGTGAGGAAACGAAGGTGGAGATTGATTGCCGCGGATTGCTTTGCCCTGAGCCTGTAATTCGTGTTCGCAAAGCGCTTGAGGGGATTGGGCGAGGCGAGGTTATAGTGTTGGTTGACCCGGGCGCTCCAAAGGAAAATGTCTCACGCATGGCAAAGAGCATGGGTTGCCATGTTGAGGTTGAGCCAGCGCATGATTGGTTCAAAATCATCATCAAAAAGACCGCGTGAGCCGATTGCATCTGAGGGGTGATCCGATGGGCGAGGTGCGCACAAAAGCGGATGTAGCTGCAATTGAGGAGGGTATGGAAAGGGCAATAACACTCAGGGCTCTTCTGCTCAGCGCACTCCTTACGCCGCTTAACTCAATTTGGCTCGTCTACACCGAAATCGTCCGCTATGCCGGTCACCCGACAACTACATCGCTCTACTTCAATGTCATCTTCACAATCACATGCCTGATCGCTCTGAATGCCCTCATCAGGCGCATCAAACCGAGCTTGGCACTCACTCAGGGTGAGTTGCTCGTCATCTACACTTTGCTTTCACTGAGCTCGTGCATGGTCGGACATGATATGTATCAAGTGCTCATTGCATGCCTCGTCCATCCATTTTGGTTTGCCTCACCAGAGAACGGTTGGGAGTGGCTCTTCTTTGATGCGCTCCCAAAGTGGATGATGGTCAGCGATAAGGAAGTGCTACGCGGCTATATGCTCGGCGGTGATATGCTCTATAAGGCGCAATACATTCGCGCTTGGATGCCCATCATCCTCCTTTGGACCGGCTTTTTCATGGTGTTGCTTGTGGCTATGATGTGCTTGAATGTGCTCCTGAGGAAGCGCTGGACTGAGCAAGAGAGGCTCTCATTCCCAATTTGCTATGTTCCGATGGAGATAACTCGGTCTGGCTCGGCAATCTTCCTCAGCCAACGCTTTTGGGGCGGCTTTGCGCTCTCATCGTTCATTGATGTGCTAAACAACCTTGCCGAGAACTTCCCATCGGTGCCGCGAATCAACATACGCACGATCTTCCTCAACCAATATGTGACTGCAAGACCTTGGAACGCCATCGGCTGGACTCCGTTTGCATTTTTCCCGTTCATCGTCGGCATCACATACTTCCTGCCACTTGACCTCTCCTTCTCCTGCTTTTTCTTCTACTGGTTCTGGAAGGCGCAGCGCATTATTACCGCCTTCTTCGGCTGGGATGCCTACCGCCCACTGATGCCATACATCAATGAGCAATCCTCAGGCGCATATCTCGGCGTGGCTGCATTTGTCTTCTGGATTGCGAGGGGTTACTTCAAGGAAGTGCTCAAGAGAGTGATTGGGATACCTTCAAATGCTGATGATCACGGCGAGCCAATGTCATACAGGGCTGCAATAATCCTGTTCGTTATCTGCTTCGTCATCTCTGTCCTCTTCTGGATTGCCGGCGGCATGACACCGGCAATAGCGGTTGTCTTCTTCATCATCTACTTCTGCCTCTCAATTGCCGTCACAAGGATGCGAGCCGAACTCGGCTCACCAGCACATGACCTGCACTTTGCCGGTCCAGACCAAATCATCACACGCGCTCTTGGAAGCCAGCTCATCCAGAAGAGGACGCTTGCGGCGTTTGCCATAACATGGGGCTTCAACAGGGCGTATCGTTCACACCCGATGCCGCATCAGCTTGAGGGCTTCAAGCTCGCAAGGGATATCGGTTATAACTACCGCAAGCTGATGTATGCCATGCTTGCCTTCGGTCTGTGGGGTTCACTATGCGCCTTTTGGGCGCTGTTGGATGTTTACTACAGGCTTGGTGCCGCCTCGGCGAAGATTGTTGGCCCGTCAGTCTGGTTTGGCTGGGAACCTTATAACAGGCTTGCATCGCTGCTCCGCGCTCCGACAAAGCCGGACAATGTTGGGACTGCATTCGTCATTGTTGGTTTTGTGTTCACGATGTTCCTGATGAGCCTGCGAGGCATGTTCTCATTCATGCCTTTTCATCCCGTGGGATTGGCTGTCTCATCAAGTTGGGCTATGAATTGGATGTGGGGGGCAATAATGCTCGGCTGGATTGTTAAAGCCGCAATACTGCACTTTGGCGGCTTGCAGGCGATGAAAAGTTGGACGCCATTCTTCATCGGTCTGATAATGGGCGAATACATCGTTGGGAGCATATGCAACATCATGGGCATAGTCCGCAACTGGAAGATCTATCGCTTTTGGGGTTGAGGATGAAAGTGACAATGAGAAGCGAGCATGCCATCGCTGAAGAGATAGTCCGAAGGCTTGAGGAACTCATTTCAGTGCCAACACCAACCGGCCAAGAGGACGCTCTGGCACCATACCTTGTTAACGCTTTGCGCCAACTCGGCTTTGATGTGACGGAACAGAGGATAAGCATCGGAAGAAAAAACATCATCGGAAGGCGCGGCAAAAGCAGGCTCATGTTTTGTGCGCACACGGACACGATCCCGGCATACACTCATCCGATGCCATACAAGCTTCGCTCATTTGACGGTGAACTCGTTGGCAGGGGCGTTGTGGATTGCAAGGGCTTGATCGCAGCGCTGCTCACTGCGCTGCGCATTAGCGACTCACCATGCAATGTTGCCTTCGTTGCCGATGAGGAGAAGAGCGGTCTTGGTTCAAAAGAGCTTGAGCTGCCGGATGATGTAAAGGTTGCAGTTGTGCTTGAGCCAACCGATTTTAAACTCGTCATTGCGCATGCGGGCGCAATTGAGATTGAGGTAACAACATTCGGTAAAGCTGCGCATGGCGCGTTGCCACACATGGGCGTGAACGCAATTGAAAAAGCCATTGAGGTGATAGAGCGATTGAAGCGCCTTCCGGCTTTGAAGAGGCGACATGAGTTGTTTGAGGATGTGCCGCTGTTCACGCTCGGAATCATAAGCGGCGGTTGCGATGTCATGGTCATCCCAAACAGGTGCACATTTCAAGTTGACATGCGCATCCTGCCGGGAGATGACGCTTACGCCGTCTTGGAGCAGATACGGAAGATCATCTCTGAGGCGCAGTCCGAAATGAGCCTGCTTGACATCTCACAACCTCTGGTGCTTGATTTGAACGACGGCTTTGTGGCTTCAATCGTTGAAGCCTTCAGGAGAGCGCACATGGCTGTATGTGGTGAGCCGTTAGTGTGCATCGGCTACCACAGCTGGACGGATGCGGTTAACTTGAATGAGAGGGGTATTTGTGCGGTTGTCTATGGCGGTGGTAAACTGCACAACGCACACTCCGATTGGGAGAGCATAACGCTTGACGAACTTATCAAGACATGCAATGTGTATCGCTATGTCATGGAGTATTTTGGCGATGCGTCGGAGTGATAGCGCCGCATTATAGGCATCGCTTCAAGTGAGGTGATAAATGATGGGGCAAAGAAGGGCAGCAGTTGCCGGGAGCTTTTATGAAGGGACTGCCGAGAGGTTGCGCCGCCAAATTGAGAACTGCTTCCTTCACCCACTCGGACCGGGTAAATTGCCGCCGCACGAAGGTGAGAGGAGAAACGACATGCCGATAATCGGCTTGGTGTGCCCGCATGCCGGATACATGTATTCTGGTCCGACAGCTGCGAGGGCATACTTCGCAATGGCATTGCAGAGGACGCCAGATGTGGTCATCATTATTGGACCTGACCATCATGGCTTTGCAGGCGATGTCTCCATTTACCCTGAGGGTGTTTGGATAACTCCGCTCGGTGAAGTGCCCGTTGCGTCTGATGTCGCAAAGAGGCTCGTTGAAGCATGTCCAATTGCGGACGAGAATGAGAGCGCACACAGATATGAACACTCACTTGAGGTTCAACTCCCATTCCTTCAGTTCTGCTTCGGCAATGCTGTGCCAATTGTGCCAATCATGATTGGTCGCCAGACGAAGGATGTGGCGGCAACACTCGGTGATGCAATTTCACAAGTCATCAAAGATGCAAACGCTGTCATCATAGCGAGCACTGACTTCACTCATTATGAGCCGCAAGAGCAAGCCAAGAGGAAGGATGAGCTCGTCCTAAAGCGCATTGAGGCAATTGACCCGGATGGCGTCTTCAATGTCGTCCGACAGCACAGGGTGACAATGTGCGGATATGGTCCGACTATGGCTATGCTTTACGCCTGTCAAAAGCTTGGCTGTGAAAGCGCCAAAGTGCTCGGCTACTCAACCTCCGGGGACATAAGTGGAGACTACTCTCAGGTTGTCGGTTATGGCGCTGTAGCGGTGTTTAGGTCTGGTTATGATGCATCGTCTCTGGAGCTTACCTTCGCCACATGATAACCTGCAGGTCACCGTCAATTGTTTTTGATAGCTCTGAGTGAGGCATTGCCGAAGCGCGCAGGTGAAAAATCCGCCCGCCATTTTGCAAGCGGACTTTTTGGTTTGCGCTATCAATCAAAAGAACAGAAACTTCTTTTGCCTCTCAGCTTGGACTGGCAAGCCGGCGATTTTCCTTGCGAGCCTTCTCACTGCTTTGCTTACATCGCTTTGGGGTTGCAATGTGACAAATGGCTCTCCCTTGTTGATTGAAGCGATGACGACGCTCGTGGCGTTTGGGATGCGCTCCCAAATTTCCATCCCGAGCCGCTCTTCAATCTTGCTCTCGGGAAGCTCCGTTGTCACCTTCTGTTGCACCCTGTTTAGGACCAAGCGCACCTTCCCATTCAAGTCGTAAATCTTCCTCAACGATTCCACAAGTGCGGCTGTGACACGCAACGATAGCACATCCCAAGGAACGGTGATCAAGATGATGAGGTCAGCGAGCGCAAACAACACAAGGTCGGTTGAATAAGCTATGGCTGGCGCGTCAATCACAATGAAATCGTATTCACCCTTAAGAATCCCGATGAACCTCTCCGCCTTCTCAAAGCTCAATGGCACCGGCAATCCCAATTTGGCATCGGTCGCCAGCACAAACACGGAGACACCGCTTTCATGTGTCGCCGCATACGGTTTGAGGAATGTGGAATCAACATCACCAAAGTCATCGGGAAGCTGCTGCAGACTCAACTTCGGCATGGCATTCAACAGCACAGCGCAATCGCCAATGTGAAGGTCAACCAACGCCACCTTCGCGGCAGCCTCCTGAGCCAACGCTATTGATAGATTGGTGGCGATGGTTGACTTCCCTATGCCGCCCTTGGCGGCAGTTAGCGCTATAACCCTGGGTCTTATGGGATGCGCCTCTTCCTTTGGCACCTCTTGTTGAACCCTTCTCGCTCTCCTCCTCTCAACAATCTCGGCTATCTCAATCAGCTGCCTTGCAACGGATTGCGGGTCAAGCGGTCTGACGAAGTATTCCTCAACGCCCGCCTTCATAGCCTCATCAATTTTCTCCGGAGATTCCTCATCAGAGACCAAGATGATAGCGGCTGGCAAGCCCCTATCTATCAGCTCCCTCGCCACAGCAACGGCATCCAGTTCGGGCACATCCGCATCAATCACGACGATGTCGGGCACCTTGACATTGGCTAAGTCAATCAAACCGCTTGCTGTTGTAGCCAATCCGACAATCCGCAAAGCACGCTCAAGATTTGGAAGGCGTGCAGCAGCCCGAAATACAGCTTGGTCATCTTGCCTTACAAGCCCAAGCAATATCGCCACCGGAGAGCGTGATGCCGCTCTTGACATAACACTACACCTTCCAGTCGCCAAACAAAACTGTCAATTTTTGCGAGCCCCGCAAAGGGCACTGGTTCATGATGTGCAACATCACTCTGTGATCACAACTTCTTCCCTTTGCGTGCCACGATAAACCGTAATTGTGCGAATGGGCGCAACAGGTGCCGCAAGTGTGGGCAATGTTTGCTTGACAGCCAACGCTGATTTCGCCTCCCTCTTGTGAGGGCTCGGCGCGCTTATACGGGGAGCTGCCGCTTTTTCCCTCGCCACAGGTGTGGGAGTTTCAACGACCGGAACAATGAACATGTCTGCTTCGTTTCTTATCGCTATGTCTATCTTTGCGTTCTCGGCGTGAGCAGCACTGAGTATCTTTTGAGCTTGCGGCAATGTGACGCTCAACACGATTCGGCGCATCGTGACTTGCGGCTTGCGCCCCACTTGCACCGTGCCGCTTTGTGGCTGCGCTGCACTTTCCTGTGGCTGCTGAGCACCCGATTCCGTCATGCGCACAGGTGCTGCCTCACCTGTCTCAACGATTTCGTCAACTGAGAGCACCCTGACCGCTTGCGCAAGCAAACTGCTCCTCGTCCTTCTGACCCCAGACTCATCCGTGAACTCGTAGATTGCGAAGACATCAACTATGTCGCCGGGCATGACCACATCCGCAGTTGAATTGTGCGCTCCCACATAGATGGCAACAGCTCTCTCACCAACCGGAACTTGATAGCCGCGCGCAACGCTTCCGGGCACAAGGAGAATGCCCTTGCGAATGATATCGCCACGAGCGATTGGTTGGAGCGGTATGCGCATTATCGCCTCATCAATCTTCCTCACAGCATCATGCGGGACTTGCGTTGCCGGCATGCGCGCCAACTCAACATGCCTTGAAGCGATCGGGTGTCCGGGTGGTATGTAAGTGCTTGCAACGACCACATCAACCTCTGGCACTTGAACTGTCTTCGGCTTTGATTGGCGAAACCTGATGTAAAAGAATGTGACAAGTGTCAAAAGGACGACGAGCGCTATCCCAACAATGAGTGTCCTTGTCACTTCAACTCCCCTCCGGCGGTTGGGCTGTTTTGCACGGCTGCATCTTTGCTACCATCATGAGCACTCGCATTGTGACGCCCTCTTAACCACAATTCAAGTTTCCACCAACAGGACATCCATTGTAAATTTTGCGACACACTCATGACATGAGTTGCATCTCTGCATAATCGCAATGCCAACATCACAAAATGACGCAACAAGGATAACATGTCGCCGATGGGCAGTTCAAGGCGGGGCTTGGTCTAATAGAACCGCCGTGCAAAAATGGTGAGCAGCAGTGATTGACAGCGAGTTTACCGATAGGATAGCGCACATTGACGGGCTTGAGATAATTGAACCGGATGAGCGCTATAGCGTTGACGGCATTTTCCCAAAGGCTGTGGTGAGACCAAGATCGGTGAATTCGTTGCAACGCCTCATCACAATCGCGTGTGAAAGGCGTTGGGGGCTAATTCCATTTGGGGCTGGCACAGCCATCCACATAGGCAATGTGCCATCGGCATTTGACATCGCAATTGAGATGACGCAGCTTCAAACAATCATTGAGTTTGAGCCGGCTGACCTCGTGGTGACTGCTGAAGCCGGCGTGAGAATGAAAGACCTTCAAGATGCGCTAAAGGCGCATCGCCTCTTCCTGCCGATTGATCCACCCGATGAGAAGGAAGCCACTGTTGGCGGCGTCGTCGCAACGAATGCTTTTGGGAGTTTGCTTTTTGGGTATGGCACAGCGAGCGATTGGCTCATCGGCATTCAAGTTATTCAGCCGAGCGGCAAGCTGACAAACTTCGGCGGCAAGGTGGTCAAGAATGTCGCCGGATACGACATGGTTAGGTTGTATGCGGGCTCCTATGGAACACTCGGCGTGATAACGAGAGCAACATTCCGCTTGCTTCCGGTGCCAGAACGCCGTTTCGTTATGGCGCTCATGTTCCCAAACGGCGAGCATGCCGAAAGGGTTCTGAGCGAGATTATCCACACTGAGCTGCGTCCGAGCACTGTCATGATGATTGAGGTAATTGGGCACGATGAAGCTGCAATGGCAATGCTTCAAAGGCTCGTTTCGGAATGCGGTGTGCCATTGAACACGCCCGTGCTTTTTGTCGGCTTTGACGATTTCGCGGAGGCTGTGAGCTACCAAGCTGACTTACTCACAAAGATTGCAACGCCATATGCTTCATCGGTTTGCACATTTGAAGGTGATGATGCAGAGGAGAGGCGCCGCATATTGAGGCGGCTTCAATCCGGGCGAGATGCCAAGATGCACATCAGGTTGAATGTGAGCCCGAGGGTGGCGATGCACCTTCACCGAAAAGTCACAGAGCTGGCGGACAGTTGTGGCGTGAAATCTCCGATAATAACATCGCACATCCTTGACGGCGTCGTCTTCGTGAGTGCCTTTGACTGCGATGATGATGCTGCCCTCCATTTCCCGAGACAGCTTATGGATGCCATTGAATCTCTCCGCGGCAACATGATTATTGAGCGGGCTCCGACTCACATTAAGCCTTTGCTGCCAATTTGGGGGCGCAACCTTAAGTCACATTCAATCATGCGCCGAATAAAAGAGCTGCTTGATGAGCGCATGGTCATGAGCCCGGGAAGATTTATTGCCGGGATGTGACGCACAGCCGCGCATGCCAAGTGGGCACTCAAATAGCCATTGGCTGCCCGTCATGTGAATTGCATGAGCGAGATGCTCAACAGCGGCTGGTGATGCGATATGAAAAAGCCCGATGACGGTCAAAGGGGTGTGCGAAGGGGTAGACAAATCGGTCTTGTAACGAAGGGTTCGCTCACCGAGGGCTTGGAGATGAAGCTAAATCATGATGTCTCCCCGGAGGAAGTGAAGGCGGGCAAGTTTGTCGTCGTTGAGGGTGACAAGCTTGACTTCTTCTCGCTCATAACCGATGTCCGCCTTGATGCAACTCACCACAGCATTTTGGACAACCCGCCATCGCCAGATGAGAGGGTGATGCGAGAAGTCCTCAGCGGGACGAGCACTTATGTGACAGTCTCACTGCGCCCCATGCTCACGCTGCCAAAAGGTGGTTCAAGGCGAATTCAGCCGAGCCCGGTTAAGAGCATACCGACGCACTTCGCACCAGTCTATGAAGCCGTTGAAGAGGATGTGAGCCGAATATTTGGGAGCGAAGCCGATGACAGACGATACTTCAACATAGGAACACCGCTTGACATGGAAACACCGGTCTGCATTGACTTATATCGCTTCGTTGAGCGCTCAACCGGGATATTTGGCAAGACTGGGACGGGGAAGACATTCTTAACGAGGCTTGTCCTATGCGGGCTTGTGAGGAGCGGCATCGCTGTAACGCTCATCTTTGACATGCATAGCGAGTATGGATGGGCTGGTCAGAAGGAGGTTGGTGATGGTAGGCGCTCATTCGTCAAGGGCTTGAAGCAGCTGTTTGGAAACCAAGTTGCAATATTCAGCCTTGACCCTGCCTCAACCAGAAGGAGGGGCGTAAGCCCAGATGTTGAGGTATTGATACCGTATGACTGCATTCAAGTTGAGGACATAGCACCGCTCCAAGATGAACTGCGCCTGCACACTACAGCCATTGAAGCGGCTTACCTCATCTACGCAAAGTATCATGCGCACTGGCTTGAGGAGCTCCTCGCAAGGGGTGAGCGCTCGCCGGATTCTGATGACCCATTCCCGTTAAAGACATTTGCCGAAGAGCTTGGCGCACACCCGGAATCAATTGCCGCCCTCTTCCGAAAGCTCAAGCGGCTTGAGCGCTTTCCATTCTTGGTGAAGTCGTATCACCGCCCGGAGGTTGACCCGATACAGCAAATCATGGATTACCTTCGCAGGGGCACACACATCGTGCTTGAGTTCGGTCAACAAACGAGCATGCTATGCTACCTGCTCGTTTCAAACATCATCGCAAGGCGAATACACGAGGAATATGTGAAACAAACGGAACGCTACCTCGCATCACAAGACCCCAAGGATGAGCCGAGGCAACTCGTCATCGTGATTGAAGAAGCGCATAAGTTCCTGAATCCAAATGCAGCTAAGCAAACCGTCTTTGGGACGATAGCGAGGGAGATGCGCAAATACTATGTCAGCTTGCTCATCGTTGACCAACGCCCCTCGGACATTGATGATGAAATCATGTCGCAGATAGGGACGAAGATAGTGGCTCAGCTCAACGACGAAAAGGACATCTCCGCCGTCTTAACCGGTGTCAACAACAGTGCCGGCTTGAGGAGCATACTTGCGAGTCTGGAGACAAAACAGCAAGCGCTCGTGATTGGACACGCAGTCCCGATGCCGGTTGTCATACGCACAAGAGATTACGATGAAAAGTTCTACGAGGAGATTGCGCGCATGACTGCAGATACGCGCAGCGTAGAGGAGAGCGCAAGCATGCTTTGGGCATAAGCACAAAAATCGGTATTGGAACCCCGTTGCGCTATACTACGCTATTGAACGGTGAATTGAAGTTGACAGCCATAGGGCTCTACCGCCGCGTTTCAAAAATGTGAGGTGAAGGGGCATGCCCATTGATAAGGCGACATGGCGTGTCAAAGTTGGCTTGGCACAAATGCTTCGCGGCGGCGTGATTATGGATGTGACGAATGCCGAGCAGGCTCGCATCGCCGAAGAGGCTGGAGCCGTCGCAGTGATGGCGCTTGAGAGGGTGCCGGCTGATATAAGGGCAGCCGGTGGTGTGGCGAGAATGGCTGACCCGGAAAAGATACTGGAGATCATGAACGCCGTTTCAATCCCAGTGATGGCTAAATGCCGCATTGGGCATTTTGTTGAGGCGCAAATACTTGAGGCACTCGGCGTTGACTTCATTGACGAGAGCGAGGTTTTAACACCGGCTGACGAAATGCATCACATAGACAAGCATCGCTTCAAAGTGCCATTTGTGTGCGGTGCAAGGGATTTGGGTGAGGCGCTCAGGAGGATAGCCGAGGGCGCCGCAATGATACGCACGAAGGGAGAAGCCGGAACTGGGAATGTGGTTGAGGCTGTAAGGCACATGCGGGCAATCATGGACGAGATAAGGCGCCTGCAGAGTTTGCCGAGGGAAGAGTTGATGGCGGAGGCAAAGCGCCTCGGAGCACCATACGAACTCGTGCTTGAGGTGGCGGAGACTGGCAGATTGCCGGTGCCCAACTTCGCTGCCGGGGGGATAGCCACGCCTGCGGATGCGGCTTTGATGATGCATCTTGGCGCTGAGGCTGTCTTCGTTGGCTCGGGCATTTTCAAGAGCGAAGACCCATACAAGCGCGCAAAGGCAATAGTTGACGCTGTCACTTATTACGATTGCCCTGAAGTGCTGGCGGAGATATCCCGCGGTCTCGGTGAGGCGATGCCGGGCATTGATGTCAGGAAGCTGCGCGACGAAGAGAGGTTGGCTGTGAGGGGTTGGTAGAATCAATCCTGTAGCTCATCGGTGAAGTGGTCGGCTGACAATCCCACATCAAGTGCAGCATCTGCCTGTGCGCCATGTAAGCGATGTTCATCAACACCCACTCCGAGCACGGGTATGCGCGAGACTTGGAGGTGAGAGTGTGGAAGAGGATTTAAGGAAGCTATTGCAATCGGGAGTTGCCTTGCGCATCGGTGTGCTCGCGTTGCAAGGCGACTTTGAAGAGCACATGCGCATGGTTGAGCGCTGTGGGCATGAGCCAACCAAAGTGCGCCTGCCGGAAGAAATTGAGGGCATTGATGGGTTGATAATCCCGGGCGGAGAAAGCACAACATTTGGCATCATCATGGAGAGGCGCAACTTAATTGCACCGATACGGAGGGCAGCTTTATCCGGCATGCCGATATTTGGGACTTGTGCTGGCGCAATTGTGCTTGCAAAGGAAATTGAGGACAGCAACCAACCGCGCCTTTCACTTATGGACATATCCGTCAGGAGGAATGCCTTTGGGAGGCAGATAAACAGCTTTGAAGCCGACATAGAGATCCCATTGCTCGGTGAGCCGCCATTTAGATGCGTTTTCATTCGTGCGCCGATCATTACCAAAGTTGGCGAGGGCGTTGAGGTGCTCGCCAAATTTGAGGACAAGGTCGTTTTGGCAAAGCAGGGCAACATGATGGCGTGCTCCTTTCATCCGGAGTTAACGAATGACTTGCGCCTTCACCAACACTTCATCTCGCTGTGCAAAACTTATTCGGAGAGACGGATGGGCAAGTGAGCATCCGAATTAAAGCCTCACACTTGCCTGAGCTTTCATCGTGCCCCCAACTCGCGGAGTGATGACCGTGCTGCGCCATCGCCTGATCAGCGCTGCCATTGGGCTGCCCATAGCGGTCGCGCTTGCCTACATCGGTGGATTGCCGTTTGCAATTTCAGTTTGCGCCATCGCAGTTGCCGGAGCATACGAACTCATGCTCGCAATGCGGAGGGCAAAAGTTGAAGTTGTTAAAGAGGTTGCCATGCCGTGCATCGTCATCGGCATTATGGGCTCTTATGCATTCGCGAACGATGCGAGATCGCTTTTCCTCCTTTGGTGCTCAGTTGCATTCGTGCTGGTCTTCGGTAGCATGAGCTTTCACATCTTTGCCCACTCGGATGCAGTCCAGCTTGGTGGGCGCACAGTGAGTGTGTGCGCAACCTCTTTCACCGCCGCGTATGTTTGCATGTTTTCATTCATGGTAATGCTTCGGGAGCGCGCAAACGGGCGCGAGCTAATGCTTATGACACTGCTAACCGTTTGGGGCGCTGATGCAGCAGCTTATTTCATCGGTGGGAAATTCGGCGGCATGAAAATCTGCGAGCGCATAAGCCCCGGAAAGACCATCTTGGGGAGCATCGCCGGGGCTTCCGTCGCATTTCTCCTCGCACCAACATTGACAATACTCATGCGCAGCATACCTGCCCTTGCACTGAATTCACCCACACCAATTGAAGCGCTGCCAATTGGGCTTATCGGCGGCATTGTCGGGCAGCTCGGCGATATGTGCAAAAGCGTCATCAAGCGTGACCTCAACATCAAAGACTTCGGTGCCATCATACCCGGACATGGCGGTGTCATTGACAGGTTTGATAGCCTGCTCATCTCAACGCCGCTAATCTACTTCTACGCCATCGCCATATCGTGACTGACGGGTTTTGGCAGCGGGCAAATCGCTAATCGCTAACGGTGAATGAGTAAACAGCCACATGCCCCATTAAGCCGCATGATGGCGAGAATAGCTTCAACATGCCTGATTCATCATTCGCTCACCGCAAAGCTTTTTGAACGAGGCATATGAACGCCATCTCAGACAGCCATAATGAACCTATCAAGCGATGTGGTCAACTCCGAGAGGAGATTGATTGAGCGGGAGCGCACGATGTGCAACTTTGAGTGCAGCAAGAATTCGCCGATGAGCCCGTGCCTATATAGCGCCATAGCGACTGAGAGCGTTTTCTCGGCACGCCCCATCCTGCCCCACCCACCATCCTCAAATTGCAAGCTGAGCAAAAGCGGTATCAAGCGCCTGACTTGCCTCCCTGCGAGATCGCTTTGAAAGCTACCGAGCCCGTAGAGCACGAGGAAGGTTATTGAGATGTCACAATTCCAAATGCCGTCGTCTCTCTGGAGCGATTCAAGCCAGAGCGAGATCTCATCCCTGACGACTTCGGCGCTCATCGTTTCCTCCTCGGCAAGCGCCATGAGCGTGTAAACGGCACATGGGATGCAACATATCCCGTCAGCGAGATACTTTTCAACAAGCCATCGCATAGCCCGCTTGTATGATTCGCTTTCCCGCGCCCATTTCCTCAACCCCAAGAGCACATAAGCGGTAAAGCCGAGCGAGAAAGCACCCGAGGCGAACTCACCGCCATCAAGGCTCTGGTAAACTGTCGGTATGGTGTGCCGTTCATAGAAGTTGCCGTCGCCAGTCTGATGAGCTTCAATGAATTCAATCGCCTTGGCAATTTGAGGATGAGGGTATTGGGTGCCGAGGTGCGATAGCTTCCAAAGCTCATGCGCAGTCCATCCAACTGATCCCTTCCAACTGCCCCTTGGGAATTGCGATGAGAGTATCCCCCTTTGCAACTTCTCAATCAGCGGCGTATCCCTCTTCAGCTTGAAGCCGAGCAATTCACGCCTTGCAATGATGCCCTGAAGCGTTTGGCTGCGCCAAAGGAAGGAGAAGGGATGCCTCGGGAAAGCTTTGAGCTCCTCAAGGAAGCTATTCAAACGCTCGCGCTCGTCAGTTAGCTCACTTTGGTTGCGTCTCACCTGCTTATGGTCACCTCAACTTTGAGTGCTTTTGCCCCTCCCCTTTGCGCCACCTTTTACCTGCTTACACCATTCGTAAATTTTGCTCAGGGCTTCAATTGGCGTCATGGTGTCGGGATCTATTCGCTGCAGCTCCTCAATAATCGGGTGAGGCTGCAGCTCAAACAGCTTGAGCTGTATTGGCGGCGCAATCTCCTTTGCCCTCTCCACCGATGGCGCAACACGCCTCTCGCCATCCGATACTTCAAGCTGCGCTAACACTTCCTTAGCCCTCTCAATCACAGCCGACGGTAAGCCGGCAAGCTTGGCTACCTGTATCCCGTAGCTTTTATCAGTCCCGCCGGGAACGATGCGATAGAGGAAGATGATGCTATCCCCTTCCTCCTTAACAGCTGCTCTGAAGTTGCGCACCCTCGGAAGCAACCTCTCAAGCTCGTTCAAATGATGGAAGTGCGTTGCGAATAGGCACTTTGCGCCGATGTTGTGGATGTATTCCGCCACTGCCCATGCTATGCTCACGCCATCAAATGTGCTCGTCCCACGCCCAACCTCGTCAATCAATATCAGGCTGCGATGTGTGGCGTTGTTAAGTATGTTGGCTGTCTCATGCATCTCAACCATGAATGTGCTCTCGCCGGTTGCTATGTTGTCGTGAGCGCCAACGCGCGTGAATATCCTGTCAACGACACCGATCTCGGCATGCGCCGCCGGAACAAAGCAACCCATCTGAGCCATGAGAACTATGAGAGCCACTTGGCGCAGGTATGTTGATTTTCCGGCAGCGTTTGGTCCGGTGATGATGAGCAGCTGATTTGAGCTTGAGTCAAGTTCGCAATCGTTTGGCACAAACGGCTTATCGCGCTGCCTTAGCTCTATCACCGGATGCCTGCCAGCCTTGATCCTGATCGCATCTCCGTTGTTGACTATCGGTCTCGTGTAGCCATATCGGTCTGCCAACTCGGCAAAGCAGAGGAGCACATCAATTGTGGCGATGGCTTGTGCTGTGCTCAAAAGCTCATCACCGCGCTTTGCCACCTCGTCTCTGAGCTCGCAAAAGAGCTGATACTCAATCTGGCATATCCGCTCCTGAGCTCCGAGAACCTTCGCCTCAAGCTCCTTCAACTGCGGCGTTACAAAGCGCTCAGCATTTGCCGTCGTCTGCTTTCGTATGTAATCGCTCGGGACAAGGTGCAGGTTTGGCTTTGTCACCTCAATGTAATATCCGAAGATTTGGTTGTAGCCGATACGCAGCGACTTTATCCCCGTCCTGCGCCTCTCATGCTCCTCAAGCTCAAGGATCAACTCCTTGCTGTGAGCGTTCACCATGCGAAGTTCGTCAAGCTCCTTGAGGTATCCATCCCGTATGATGCCGCCATCCTTTGCCGACACCGGCGGGTCATCCACCAATGCTCTGCAAAGCAGCTCCCTCAAGTCATCGCAAACATGCACCTGCAAGCGCAGCTCACAGAGCAGCTCTGAACGCGCATCCGAAATTGCCGAGAGCAGCTTCGGTATGGCTTTAAGCGCATCCCTGATCAAGCCCAAGTCCTTTGGATTGGCTGTGCGAGTCGCAGCCCTGCTCACGAGCCTTTGCATGTCTGGCATTGAGCGAAGGCATTCCGAAAGCTGCCCGCGCATTGCAACATTGCAGAGCAACTCTTCAACGGCATCAAGGCGGCGATTAATCTGAGCCACATCAAGCAGCGGCTGAAGCAGCCAACGCCTGAGCAGCCTGCTACCCATCGGAGTGATGGTCATGTCAATCACGGAGAGCAGGCTGCCCTGATATTCACCGAGTATCGTCTGGGTCAATTCAAGGTTGCGCCTCGCAGATGCATCAAGCATCATGAACTGGCTTAATGAGTATGTGCTCAACCTGCGTATGTGCTCAAGAGCCGCCATGTGCGTCTCCTTGAGATACGAGAGAACCATTGCCGCCGCAACAATTGCGGCGTCCATATCCTCACATCCAAAGCCCTTAAGTGATGTCGTGCCAAAGTGGTTCATCAAAATTTGAGCCGG
>JAVHTD010000020.1:44765-57897 GCA_032161105.2 Candidatus Thermosaccharophagus tengchongensis | reverse complement strand
CGCAGCTGCAGTCGTTACAACATTGAAGGATGCAATGAAGTTGAGGGGGATAGCTTGCAGCTCCTTTGGCTTACACGAACGGCTCAATAGTTGGTATGCTGTGCGTATTGATGCCTGTGTGAGTGAAGGGGCATGGGTGATTGAGAGAGCGGTGAGCAAATTGAAATCCAACTGGTTGAGAGGTGAAAATTCATGAGCATTGAGGTCGTTCACAAAGCGCTTGAAGAGGCTGCATCAGTTATGCTCGCTGCAAAGGGGTGCGCCAAAGACATAGTCCAACTCGCCAGCTCAATCCACGAGGCGTTTGAGAGGGGCAACAAAGTCGTCGTATTCGGCAATGGTGGGAGCGCTTCAGATGCACAGCATTTCGCTGGTGAGTTGGTCGGCAGATTTAAGTTGAGCAGAGCGCCGCTGCCGGCGATATCGTTGACGGCTGACAGCGCTGTGTTGACTGCGCTCGCCAATGACTTCGGATTTGAAAGCGCGTTTAGCAAACAGGTTGAAGCGATCGCGTCGCATGGGGATGTCGCCATCGGCATATCAACCAGCGGTGCATCGGAAAATGTGCTGAGGGCATTAAGAGTGGCGAAGTGCAAGGGAGCTACGGCGGCGCTGCTCACGGGTGAGAGGGGAAAGCACCTGCGCGGCGAATTTGACATATGCATCGCTGTGCCTTCAGAGGATACGCAGCGAATTCAAGAAGCACATGGCGTTATCCTGCACATAGTGTGTGAGCTCGTTGAGAGATTGGTCTGCAAAAGTTAGTGCAGTAGCAGCGCGATTTTTGGCGAGGCAAAAAAACACCCATTGCGATTGAGGTGATATTAGGTGCAGAAGCCGCTCCCGATTAACGGAGTCAAGTTGATTTCAATTCACGAGCGAAAGAGCAAGGTGAATGTGACGCAACTTGCAAAGCCACTTGCCACGGGCGCATCCTTCTCTCAGTTCTTTGACAGCCTGCCAAACATACTTGCGGCAAGCTGGCTTAGGGAGCTTGTGGATGCCATTTGCAGCGCTCGTTCCAGTGGAAAGCATGTGCTTGTCATGTATGGTGCTCATGTGGTGAAGTGTGGTCTGTCTCCAATACTCGCTCAGCTCATGAACGAGGGCATTGTAACTGCCCTCGCCACAAACGGAGCCGGAGCATATCACGATGTTGAGCTTGCAATGTTCGGTGTGACAAGTGAGCGTGTCTCGGATGGGATTTTATCTGGAACCTTCGGAATGGCTGCAGAGCCGGTTGGGTTCATCAATCGTGCGGCGCTCATAGCAGCGAAGCGAAATAAAGGACTGGGGGAAACCATCGGCGCTGAGCTTGTCAAAGCCAAAGCAAAGCACATTGACTCAAGCATACTTGCGCAAGCTCACAAGCTTGGCATCCCGCTCACAGTTCATGTCGCCATAGGCACTGATGTCAATCACATGCATCCTGACTTTGATGCTGCATCTTGGGGCAAGGCAACATACACTGACTTCCGCATCTTCTGTGGCATCGTAAGCGAGCTCTCTGGCGGTGTGGTGCTCAACTTCGGCTCCGCTGTCATCCTGCCGCTCGTCTTTGAGAAGGCGCTCGCCTTGGCGCGCAATTTGGGGCACGATGTTAAAGGCTTTGTTGGAGCAACATTTGACTTCATACGGCACTACAGGTCGGAGAGGAATCCGGTTGGGCGTGCTGAGGAGCTTGGCGGGAAGGGATTTTACATCATCGGGCATCATGAACTCCTCATACCGTTCCTGGCGCAAGCGCTTCTTGAGCGCCTAAATTGCAATCGTCCTACACGGGCAGGGTGAGGGCTTATCAGCATAGCACATGACGCTATAGCGCGTCATAATGGCAAGTCACCACATCGCAAAGCGATTCCAACCCTTTTGGGGAGGTGGAGTAAATGTCTCTGTCAAAGCCGAATCGCTCAACAGCTACAGGGACTCGCACACGCGCCGGTGACGATGTAATGCCAACAAGCGGCATGTGCGTTGTTTGCGTTCAAGGGTGCACCGGCTTGTGTGAGGTTGGCATGTCAGCCTATCGTGGCGTTGAGGTTATTTACCCGCGCCCATTTGGTATGGTCACAGCGGCTGGGGACAAAGATTACCCGGTTGACTTCTCACACCTCAGCATCATGGGGACAACATTTGGTGCTTATGGTGTGCAACCAGACCCAGACCACGCGATCTTCCCGGCCGTCAACCTTGAGACAGCCATAGGCAAAGGCGATGGGATAAAGCTCAAGCTGCCAATTGTCATACCCGCGCTCGGTTCAACCGATGTGGCGAAGAACAACTGGGAGGGCATTGCAATAGGCGCAGCCATATCCGGCATCGCAATCACTATAGGTGAGAATGTCTGCGGCATGGACCCGGATGCCGAGTTTAAAGACGGAAGGATTGTCCGAAGCCCCGATATGGAGATGCGTGTCAAGCTCTATCGCGATTGGCAGGAGGACGGTTATGGAGATGTCATAGTGCAGGCTAATGTTGAGGATACCCGTGCAGGTGTGCATGAGTATGTGATTGAGAAGCTTGGCGTCACTTCGGTTGAGCTCAAATGGGGACAGGGTGCAAAGGACATCGGTGGCGAGGTCAAGCTGCCAACCATAGAGAGGGCGTTGCAGCTTGCCGAAAGGGGCTACATTGTTTTGCCTGACCCAAGGGATAAAGGCGTGGTTCAAGCGTTTAGGAATGGTGCGTTTAAGGAATTTGAGAGGCATTCAAGGCTTGGCATGCCGGACCATGATAGCTTCCTTGAGCGAGTCGAGCAGCTGCGCAAGCTTGGCGCAAAGTATGTGTTTCTCAAGACGGGTGCTTACAGACCCGCTGATTTGGCTAAGGCGATTAAGTGGAGCTCGGAAGCCGGCATTGATGTCATTACCATTGACGGTGCCGGTGGCGGGACCGGAATGAGCCCATGGCGGATGATGTGCGAGTGGGGCATACCAACAGTTTACTTGGCGTCGCTCGCTTACCAATATGCTAAGAGGCTCGCTGAGAAGGGGGAATATGTGCCTGACATACTCATCGCAGGCGGTATCTCGCTTGAGGATCACATATTCAAGGCGCTTGCTCTTGGCGCACCCTACTTCAAAGGTGTGGCGATGGCAAGGGCGCCGCTTTGCTCCGTCATGGTTGGGAGAACTATAGGTGAGCTTATCCGAAAGGGCGAGCTGCCGAGGGGCATACGGGAGAACTACGGTGAGACTGTTGAACAAATCTTTATCACTGCTGCGCAGCTCAAGGAGAAGTTCGGTGACGAGTTTGAGCGCATCCCAACCGGTGCAATTGGTCTGTTCACATACCTCCAGCGCATAGCGCAAGGGCTGCGCCAGTTGATGGCTGGAGCGAGGAAGTTCTCGCTTAAATACTTGAGCCGCGACGATGTTGCAGCGCTGACAAGGGAAGCTGCCGAGGTCACCGGTCTACGCTACATTATGGAATTGGATGCCGAGGAAGTAGAGAGCATACTTGATGGTGGCTAACTGCTCACGCATGCAGTTCACCTTTTAAATGCTGGGAGTTTACTGCTGCGTGGCAGCATGTCAAATGATGGGTGGAATTCCGCTGCAAGGTGGAAGCTGCCACCGCTCCCACCTTGCAGCGCCCCTTAATCCGACTGGGGGTGCAATGATGCCGAATACGAGGAGCGCTATGCGCCAACTTCGCAAGAGCTTAAAAAGGCGTGAGCGAAATAAAGCACACAAGTCGCGCATGCGCACATTCATCAAATATGCCCGTGAGGCGCTTTCATCAGGTGATATTGAGAGGGCAATTGAAGCCGTTAAAGCGGCGTGCCGCGTCATAGATAAAACGGCATCAAAGGGCGTCATAAAGCCGAACACGGCTGCACGATACAAATCAAAGCTCATGAGCAAGCTCAATCAGCTTATAGCCTCCACATCATCGTCAGCGTGAGGCGACAGCCAGCTACCGTTGCCCACTCCTCGGACGATGCATGTGGCGTGTTGGTATGAAGAGCCGGTGAACAGCTGCGGCGTAAAGTTGGGAGAGCTTTGTTGAAAGCTCTTGCAGGTCTGTAACAAGTGAATGTGCGGGCGCATTCTCTCCCTCAAGAGCAGCGGATGGGCTTTGGCATGCGGCAACTTCCAAGTTTGCCAACCTGACGCTGAGGTTGATGTAGAGGTGGAATGGATTTGACGGTATGCCCAGCAGCTCGCTATGTATTTGTTCAATGGCTTGGGGCGGTATATGGTTGATGCGGAACTCTCGGAACGATTTTGCTATGTCCGTCAGCGACTTCTTATCAAGCGCAAGCCTGTCAATGATCTCGTGCATCACACCGTCAAAGAGCATTTCAGTTAGAGCATACTTGTGCAGTGCCGAGATGAATGTCTCACTTCCGCAGCACACTGCGGCTATCGCATCGGCGCAGAGTTCTGACCGAAGCACAACCCTAAAGGATATCCAAGCACATAGCGGTGTGAGCAAGCGTAGCATCCACCATGTCGGGTTTAACCACCAAAGCGCAGTTTGAGTGCGCACACCCTCAACAAACCTGAACAAGTTTAGGAGCGCTCCCATAACTAATTTGGTTAGCCTCGGCTGCAGGCGCGAGCAGTGTGCAAACTCGTGGGCAAACAGCGAGCACAGCTCTCCGACCGTTAGCCAGTCAAGTGCCACTATCCCAACTGATGCAATAACCCTCCTCTTGATGGGTAGCAGCGCATATCCCTCACTGTATACACCTATCGTTGCATCCGGAGTAAGCCAAAGCGAGCTCGGCTCAGACGCATCAACCAGTCGAGCCACATGCATTATGAGCTTCCTCAGGCGCTCCGTCTCTTCTCCAGTCATTGGCATCCCTATCGGCGAACGGATACGCCATTTGAATGAACTCAGCGACATGTAGAGCAAAAAGGATGAGACCAGCACGAAGCGCATCCCTGTTTTACCGCTTAGGTTTGTAATGCCCCACCAAATGCTGTAAGCAAGTGCAACGGGCAATAGGAAGGCGCAACCATAGGTGAGTGCAATCAGTGAAGCGGAAGTCATTGCCCATAATATGTCCGTGAGCGAAGGGCAGCATGCCCTAAGCTGTTTGTGGCGTTCTGCCATAGCACATCACCATGCGCGAAGTCATCGCCACATAAGCTCTATTTGGCGTTTTACAATCGCCATTGGGTGCATCATGCTGTCATCAGTGAGCCAATTGCCACTCATGCCGAATCGCTTCCAGCCCTTCGTTGACAATTCTGCCTTTCGGGAGGTGTGTATGAGCTTTGCCCATTTCCCAGTATCTGCTCCTACTAAAGCAGGTGCAAGCCGTGCTCATGTTCAATCCAAGGAGGGGGTTTCCGAGGGATAACATTTTATGGTTGCAACGCCGCTCCAGAGCTAATAGCATTGGCGTGCCGCCGGCTCTCTTTAATTCATCGGGCGTCTTTCAATGTCCGCCATTTGCAAAGCTTGTTTACCCGCACGGTAATGTCGCTCGCTTCTATTCCGAGCTCAGCCCAGACATTCCAAATTACATCCGTGAACCAATTGTGCTTGGCAGCTGCTATGCAGCGCCGGTGCTTTTAATTGAGCCACCGCTGTTTGATGAGCTTAAGACCATCGTCCTTTGGGAGAAGCGCGGTCAGCCATTTTCCCCGTCGGAGCTGTTCAGCTTCCTTTCGCCAACTGCATTGGCAATGCCCGAATTCATGGAGGTTGCTGAGGAGACACTTTACGCCCTCAGGGACTTTGTCAAATCGTTGGCATCCGAGGAGGAGCTGACAGAGCTTGCCGAGAGGAGGGGAGAGGTCGCTCGGACATATGCCGAAAGGAGGTTCGGAAGCAGCATCAGCAGCGACTTGCCCGTTATAATGGCGTGCGTTGATCCGCTGAGGCTTATACTGCCATGGTTGCTTAAAGGGAAGCAGGATGTGCTTGTTAGCCTTCCTTGGGATGACTTGATAGCCACTGGTTTAGGCATTGTCTGGATGTTGGTTGTTCATCCCGAGGTTGGGCGAAGGGAGCGGATACAGCGCCACAAAGGTGCACCACAGCGCCAATCACGCACTGGTGGTGTCTGAAGAGCGATATCAAGCCAGCTGCCATAACGGGTGCATGGCATGATGGCTCACAATGGCACGGGGGCTTCATCTGCAGTGCCCAAAGAAGTAAAAGACGCTCTGCACAGACAGGCCCTCTTCAGGATCGCCATTGTGGCGCTACTTTTTATTTTTCTCGTGATCGCGGCATTCGCATCCATGTTCATCGGAATGGTAAAACTCTCGTTTAATCAGCTCATCGGTGCGATTGTGCGCTCGGTATCCAATTCGGCTTTGCTGAGCGACGAAGAGCGCATCGTCGTTTTCTTTCGCCTTCCGAGGATAGCGCTTGCCGCGCTTGTTGGCGCCTCACTCGCGATAAGCGGTGTTGGATTGCAGGCGATGTTTCGCAACCCGATGGCTGATCCGTATTTGCTCGGGATTAGCTCCGGTGGGGCACTCGGCGCTGCAGTTATAGCGCTTTTGGATGCCCACTCAAGTTGGCTTGGTATTAGCATGCAACCGTTTGTCTCCTTTGCAACGGCTTTCGCAGCTGCATGGATTGTGGCAGCCTTGGGCAGAGTTGGCGGTGCGCTTCGCACTGATGCAGTGCTTCTCTCTGGCATTGCCGTCAATGCCCTTTTGTCCGCCATCATTTCGCTCCTGATGTATCTTTCGGCACACCGCTTGGCACTTGCCCGAATTTACTTTTGGCTTCTCGGCGGGTTCTACAACGCCACATGGATTGATGTGTTGTTCATGCTGCCACACGCAATCATCGGCATATCGCTTCTTTGGTTGAACTGGCGCCCGTTGAATGCCCTCCTGCTCGGCGAGGAGACGGCTCACTATGTGGGCGTTAATGTTGATGCGCTGAAGTGGTTTATCATTGGCGCTGTCTCTTGGTGCTGCAGTGGCGCTGTCGCCCATGCTGGTTCAATTGGATTTGTGGGATTGGTCATGCCGCATATGGCACGCATGCTCATCGGACCGGGACATGGCATGCTCATACCTGCAGCAATGCTGTTAGGGGCTATATTCCTCGTGCTGTGCGATACCCTTTCACGCCTCGGGAACGAAATACCGGTTGGTGTGTTCACAGCGCTCTCTGGGGTGCCGTTCTTCCTTTTCCTTTTGCGCAGGTCACAGAGGCTGTATGTTTGAACCGTGCATTCGTTCCATTTTCATGTCATGACTTTGAACATATCACAGGGGTGTCAAAGCTATCCCTGCTGACGGATATTTTCAGGCGGATCAGGCACTTCACAGTGAGGTGAGCAAGAATGCCACTGCAAATGCCATTGCGAGTTGGATGCGTCGGATTGGGCATAGGCAGGGTTCATCTTCGGTGTTACTCAACCCGTGAAGATGTGCGCATCGTCGCCGTGTGCGACACTAACGAAGCTTTGGCTTGCGAGGTGGCGAAGGCTTACGGCGCTGCATATTACACATCCGCTCAAAAAATGCTCTCAAGTGAGCGCCTTGACATCGTGAGCATTTGCACGCCGCCGAGCACTCATGCCGAACTCGTGGAGGCTTGCGCTGAAGCAAAGGTCCATGTGCTATGCGAGAAGCCGATGGCGAGCAGCTTGAGAGATTGCAAGCGCATGATTGAGGCTGCCGAGAGGGGAGGAATTATTTTGATGGTGGCGCATAAAAAACGCTTTCACCCGTTCTATGCCTTCCTTAAGCGCATGTGCGATGGCGAGTGGGGTCAGATAGCTTGGGCATCCGTAAGATTCGCATTGGGACGAGTTGAGAAAGATTGGTTCTGGGACGAAGCTGACGGTGGCGGACCGTTGCTTGAGAACGCTGTGCATATGTTTGACTTGCTCAGGTGGCTAATGGGGGAGGCTAAATTCGTATTCGGGTTTGGCGGCAACCTGTTTGCGAAGCACAGGGCGCCCCAGATTGATGCGGCGGCTGTATGCATTCAGTTCTTGTCCGGGGGCATTGCGGCGCTCGCTTTGGGATATGCATCTGAATGGGTGGTCTCAAGGGAGCAAGTTGCGTTTGCAACACCATTTGTGGTTGTGGATGCCGATGGTCCATTTGACAATGTGAATCAGTTCCGTGCATGCACACGGGGCGATGAGCCAAAGCCAATTGATCTCAGCTTTATAACAGCCGGCGAGTTGGATGGCTTTATGGGTGAGATTGATCACTTCATTCAGTGCGTCCTCACAGGTGCCAAACCAATGGTTGATGGTTACGAGGGGATGCAAAGCGTCAAGCTCGCACTCGCAGCAAAGCATGCCATACGCACTGGTCAAGTTGTGGACTTGGAGCAATTTGAGTGCGAGTGAGGACGCACCAACTCTCCCGGCTTTATGGACTGCGAGTGTGAGGCTTGACCAAGGGGTGTCCGTTGTGGGAGTCCAATTTGCCAACGGCATTTTTGCCGTCATCGCGCCAATAGCAGCCGCGCTCCCAATCATCATCCACTTGCTTGCATTGAGGCGCAGGCGATATGTAGCGTTCACAATGTTGCGCTTGCTTGAAAGCGCTGCATTGCAAGCAAGTGGCATGAGGAGGTTGCGTGAGTGGCTAATCGTGTTGGCTCGCTCGTTAGCCGTTCTGTTCCTTTTCATTGCTCTCTCTCGCCCGCTCATACGGGGAGTTCGCCTTGCTGCTTTGAGTGACACATCGGTCTGCATTCTCGTGGATGATACGCCAAGCATGTCATTCTTGGACGGCTCAAAGAGCAGGTTTGAGACGGCTTGTGAGTGTGCTGAGGAGCTGATTCGCAGCCTGCCAAACGCTCGCTTCTGCATCATCTCGCTATCTCGCCCCGATGAGGTTGTGTGCAACTGGACATCGGAAGCGAGTGAGGCAGTGAGGAAGCTCAAAGGGATGCGGGTTAAATCAACTCAGGGCTCAGTGAAGCGAGCCTTGCTAAAAGCGCTTGAGATGTTTAAGTTGGTGAGCGGCACAGGCAAATGTTTGTTTATCTTCACCGATGGTCAGGTCATTCCATCGTTGTGCGGAGCGGCTCGGCATGTTCGTGAAAGTGCAAGTAACCTTATGGATGGGCAGCTCAATGTTGCGATTGTTGATGTGCGCCAAAGCCTTTCAGATGTGAATGTTGCCCCCGTTGATTGGGATGTGGATGTGACTTGCCTTTCCTCACCGCCATCGGCGGTGTTGAGACTCACATTGCGAAACTTCGGGAGCAGGAGTTGGAGAGGAACTGTATCCGTCGCAGTTGATGATAAGCCAGCTGCGGAGCTAAGCGATGTCACCATTGCCCCAAGGGGAGAGCTGAGCTTAGCGATACCGATAAGCCTCGGCTTTAGCGGCTGGCATAGAGGGTTGGTCAAGTGGCATGATGCGCTTCCGATTGACAACCAGTTGCATTTTGCGTTTTACAACCCGCTGCCGATACGCGTGCTTTGCGTTGGTTCATGGCAGCAGGAGGGCAGCAGCGCATTCTACATCGCGAAGGCGTTGGAAAGCATTCGTGAATGTGCTGGCACAAACTCCATTGTCATTGATAGGAGTTTGAGCATACCGCAGTCGGCGAATGAGCTCAAGCGCTGGCATGTGCTCATTTGGTGCTGTCCAAGACCAATGGCGAAAAGCTCTGAGGCAGCACTGCGCAGCTGGCTTTTGTCTGGCGGGACGCTTATCGCATTTGTGGACAGGCATGCCGTTGATGCTCCAAGGTGGCTTTTTCCCGTGAGGGCAGATGGAGGGAAAAGCAGTGCCAAGCCACTTTGTATCTTCCTCTCGGATGCTTCTCACCCAATTTCACGCCGCATACCGAGTGAGCAACTCAGCGATGTGCTCGTCTTTGAGCGCACAGTTGCCGATGAGGCTTTATCTGGCACTGTGATTTTGCGGTTTGACGATGGCAGCCCAGCTCTCACTGAGAAGGGCTTTGGCTTGGGAAGGGCAATCGTGATGTGGATGGGCGCTGATACGAGGGCGAGCACTATGCCAACATCCATAGCCTTTGTTCCGCTGCTATGCGAGCTGTTGCAATACGCGGTGATGCAGTCCCATGCTGTGGTCAAGTTGGTCGGCAGCAGCGGCGTAAAAATTGAGGTCGGGAAGACTTCATCACTCTCGTCAATGGCAATT
This sequence comes from Candidatus Thermosaccharophagus tengchongensis, assembly GCA_032161105.2. Lineage (GTDB taxonomy): Bacteria > Armatimonadota > Fervidibacteria > Fervidibacterales > Thermosaccharophagaceae > Thermosaccharophagus > Thermosaccharophagus tengchongensis. Next base: position 47,827 of record JAVHTD010000020.1, on the reverse strand, counting down.
GTGAGCAATGCCGATGTGAGCGATTCGGACACGCGCATCCCAAGCCATGATGAGCTGCGGAGACTTGCGGCGAAAGTTTATTGGAGCTATGTAGCGCTTGATGAATGGAGAGGGGGACAGAGAATTGAGATGCCTGTCAATGCCACAGTGCTGTTCATTACTCTCTGCGTGGCAATGTTGCTTGTTGAAGCAATGCTTGAAATTCAATGGGTGAGGCAAAGGCGCCGTTAGGCGAATATCATTCGCCGCATTGATGTCTTTTATGCGCAGCTTGCGGCGCAAAGACGAGTGTAGGTTGAAGTGCCCACCTGACCTTGGTAGCAGTGCGGGGGCAAATTATTTGTTGCGCTGGATTTCACGATGCTTGCATTTGGTGGGCAACATTCATATGATGCGCGTCAAATCGCCGATAGCGAGGTAAGGAGGGAAACCGATGATAAGATGTAGGAAGTGCGGCGGTGAGAACAGAGACGAGGCGAAGTTTTGCAGGCACTGTAGGGAGCCGTTGCGTGAGGTTGAGGAAACTGAAGTCGAGGGCGAAGTCACTGGAGTGGGGGAAATAGCACAGCTTCCGTTGGGTGAAGTTGAGCATGAAGCGGCAAAGCGAGTAGTCTTAGAGGTTACGAGCGAGCCCTCAGGTGAGCTCATTGAAGCGCGCGAGGAAGAAGTGGGTGTTGGTGTGGGCGAAGTTGAGTATGCACCGTTGCCTGAGGGTGCTCTCGTGAATGAGCGTAAGTATGAGCTGCGAGAGCTGTTAGGTGAGGTTGAGGGATTGGGCATTTACAAAGCGCTTTCAATTGAGCAGCTTAAACAATGTCCGCAGTGTGGCAACTTGGCTGGGTTTAAGGACAACTTCTGTTGGGATTGTGGAGTCAGCATTGAGGATGTCCCATCGGGCAGGGTGACCTTCACCGCCGTTGAAGTTCCAAAGGCAAGGAAAACAATGCTTATTGAGTTGGCGGAGATGTGCAAAGGCTGCGGGGATATACTGCCGCAGGTGGTGGATGAATTTGACTGGGAGCCATACAGTGGGAGTGAGCGCAGCTACATCATCCTTAAGCGCTACGAGGGGTTGAGGCTTGACGAGTTGGACGCCTCAACGATGCGCCTCAGGGCAGTGCTTGAGATTGCACTCAAGCTGCTCAAGCTCGTGGAGCTGCTCAGCAGGTATTCATACCATGTGCCAGAGTTGACGAGGCGGGTGATTGTGAAGGATGGTGGCATCACTTTTGGCGAACTTGAAGCCTTGCAAAAAGCTGCGTCCTGCGAGGATGCCGCTTCGGACATGTCAATGCAAGTGCGCGTCTGGTTGATTGAAGCTTTGCAGCGCTTTTGCGATGCGAAGCCATCGCTCATTGAACTCCGCATAGCGCAGGAATTGATGAGGGGCATTGAAGCAATTGAGGGAGTAAAGTGCGTTGATGAAATGCGCAGCAGAATTGAGGCTGCATTGAATGAGCTTGTCGGCGCTGTAGCGATTGAATACCGCGGCTTTGGTGCGACAGACATCGGCAAGGTGCGCGAGCTGAACGAGGATGGTTTTGTAGTCTGGGAGCTGACAGGTTTTCAAGACCCGCGTCCATTCCGCATCGGGCTTTATGCTGTCGCTGATGGAATGGGTGGACATCAAGCTGGTGAAGTGGCATGCAAACTCGCACTCAATGCGCTGCTTGAGACGATTCAAAAGGCTGTGCTAAATGAGTTGGGGAAAGGCGTAGATCAGTTATATGAAGCTGATTGGCGCAACACGCTGAAGAGCGCTTTTGAACACGCCAACGGGGTCGTCTGGGAAAACGCCCTCAGTTCAAGGAGTGACATGGGCACGACGATGGTTGCTGCGCTTGTCATTGGCAACCGAGCATACATTGCAAATGTCGGTGACAGCAGGGCTTACATCTTCCGCGGGGGCAAGTTGAAGCAGATCACCAAAGATCATTCACTCGTGCAGCAGCTTGTTGATGCTGGACAAATTCAACCTGAGCAGGCAAGGGTTCATCCTCACCGCAACATCATCTACAGGGCGGTTGGCTTGCGCGAGCAAATTGAGGTTGACCTGTTTGAAGAGCTGCTCAGCGTCGGAGATAAGCTCCTGCTTTGCTCTGATGGGTTGCATGACATGGTTGAGGATAAGGCAATTGAGGAGGTGCTGTTATCTGAGCAAGACTTGCAATCAGCATGCGCTATGCTTATTGAACAAGCCAATGAACTTGGTGGAGCAGATAACATTACGGTTGTGCTCGTTGAGATGAGGGGGACAGTGGGAGCAAATTGAAGCTGCTTCAACGCATCCCATTCTCACGCCAGATGTCGTGCTGGTATGCCGATAACCCACAAGTTGGCGCGGTAAAATGCACAAGTGTCGCGTTGAGTCACAAGTGAGGTGGTAAAGCATTTTCCCGCTCAAGGATGATGTTCGTGCGAGGCGCTTGCCGATCGTCACATACACCATCATCGCTGCCAATGTTGCTGTCTACATCTACGAAGTCTCCATGGGTGCTTCCCTTGAGAGGTTTATCAGAGATGTGGCAGTCGTGCCCGCCGAATATATGGCATTCGTAAGCGGCTATAAAGTGCCACTACAGAAGTTGCTGACAGCTCCATTCGCATCTATGTTCCTTCACGGCGGGTTCTTGCACTTGCTCGGCAACATGTGGTTTCTTTATATCTTTGGCGACAATGTTGAGGATCGCATGGGACATTTCCGCTACTTCATTTTCTACCTGCTTTGTGGGTTGGCTGCGACGGTGATGCACATTCTAACATCGCCATCCTCACGGGTTCCAACAATTGGTGCAAGCGGAGCCATCTCTGGTGTGTTGGGCGCTTACTTTGTGTTGTTTCCGAGGGCGAGCGTTCTAACGCTCGTGCTGTTCTTCTATTTCCTTGAGGTCGTTGAGATACCAGCAGTTGTTTATCTCGGGCTGTGGTTTATCATGCAGCTCAATTCCGGCATACTGCAGACGATGCTCAGACCAAGCGAGGTTCAAGGTGGTGTGGCATGGTGGGCGCATGTTGGTGGATTCGTAGCTGGGATTGTGCTGCAAAGGTTCTTCCGTGAAGAG
>JAVHTD010000020.1:0-44755 GCA_032161105.2 Candidatus Thermosaccharophagus tengchongensis | reverse complement strand
ATACAGGGAGCTCTTTTATCCGTTTTAAACCATGCGTGAACCTTAACCAAGGGTGGTGACGGTGCGATGGACATCGTTATAACTCTCTTTTGGGCATTGCTCATAGGGTCAGCATTCCTACCCATGATACAGCAACGCATGCTTGAGGCGGCAAGATTGCGCCTTATGGAAAGGCTTGAGAAGAAGAGGCGCTCAAGAGTTATTGCGCTCATTCATAGGCAAGAGCAAGTGGCATTGCTTGGCATTCCAATTATGCGCTACATCACGATTGACGATTCCGAGGAAGTATTGCGAGCCATAAGGTTAACGCCGGCGGGGATGCCAATTGACCTCATCCTACACACTCCGGGCGGATTGGTTTTAGCCGCCGAACAAATTGCCATGGCGCTTAAGAGACATGAAGGTAAGGTTACTGTTTTCGTTCCACACTATGCTATGTCTGGCGGGACTTTGATAGCGCTTGCTGCCGATGAAATATGCATGGATGAGAATGCCGTCCTTGGACCTGTTGATCCGCAAATAGGGACTTGCCCTGCCGCAAGCATACTTCGCGCCGTAAAAATGAAGAGCGTCAACGAGCTTGAAGACCAGACTCTCATAATGGCGGATGTGGCAGAGAAGGCACTGCAGCAAGTGCGCAAGTTCGTGATGTATCTCCTTGAGGGCAAAATGGATTTTGAGCGTGCACAGCAGGTTGCGGAAATACTCACCGACGGAAGGTGGACTCACGATTATCCGATAACATGCGAACAGGCGATGGAACTCGGTTTGCCAGTCACAACGGAGATGCCTGAAGAAGTTTACATGCTCATGAACCTTTACCCGCAACCTTTGCAGCGTCGTCCGACGGTGCAATACATACCGTTGCCATACCGTGAACCACATCCTGTGCGAGGGGATAGACGCGCATCAAGCTGCCCCGAGGGGAGATGCGGAATTTTTGGGAAAAACAACGGAAATTAGCGGGATTTTTGGTGGTGATCTGAGCGGTGTCTCAGGCATTGGAAGAAAGTCTTGACAAAAAACTTGAACAAGGTATAGAATTAAGGTTGCGCAATGGCTTGACGGTAACAGTCCGCAAATTTAGGCGAACGGATGGGGAGCAATTTTATAGATTTATGTGCAATCTTTCGCCTTATAGTCGCAGCATGTTTCACCCGCATCCGTTTGACAGGTATGCAGCGGAAAGAATTGCCACCGATTCAGATTCGCCAAATAGCTTTCGGATAGTTGCTGTATATAGTGATGAAATTATCGCTTATGCATGTTGGACACATCGCGTATTTCGGTCTCACTTTCCAATAGTTAGCATAGTAGTTGCTGATGCCTTTCAAAATCAGGGGCTCGGAAGACAGCTCATGCAAATTTTGATTGAAGCCGCAAAAAGGAGGGCAAAGCGCGGACTTGAACTTGATGTTTACAAGGAAAATGCGCGCGCAATACATCTATACGAGTCGCTCGGTTTCAGAAAAATTGGGGAAACAATGGACAAAAGGCAATACATCATGAGGTTGGAGTTTGATGTTCAACCAAATCCGAAGCGCAGCTATGGACTTAGATTTGGGCTCAATTTCCTGAGGCGGAGGCGATCGTAAATGGGCAAATGCAGGCTGCGTGAAAAGGAATTGCGCAGGAAGCGCCATCGCAGGATGAAACGGTTGAAACAGCGAATTAAGCAGATGATACTTGAGGCTCAAAGTCGCAAATACGAGAGGGAACTCCAACAAAAAGAAGCCCCTCAGTCACAGGAGCAACAGAGTTGAAAGGCTTTAGCGTGCTCGTGTTTCTTTCAGAAAGTGCCCTGTGTCGCCATTGAAGGGGTAGTTTTTAGTGCTCCTAATGTCTGATAATATTTCTTATGTTGACCAAAGCTCGATGCTTTTTGGAGTTAGTTGTCAAATTTTTGGCTATAGTGTGTAAAAATGGGGATGAAGGGCTAATTAGGTGCTCTCCCTCACCTTTGCCTCGCTGAGGTTTCGGAAACTGGCAGGCTCATCGTGATGAAGGTAACATGAGCCTGCTGACTGTAAAATTTCCCACAACCTAAAGCCCTACACTGGAGAGGAAGGAATGCCCCATAGGGTTGGAAGTGACCTTTGTCCAAAAAGCCATCAGTCGCTAAACTATGCAAATGGAATTGATTGCACATTCTCGGGGGTGATAAAAATGAGCTTTCCGATTGTGCGAATGCGCAGGATGCGCCAAAACAACCTTATTAGGCGCATGGTTAGAGAGACGCATCTAACGGCGAATGATTTCGTGTATCCGATGTTCGTGCAGCATGGAGATGGTGTTGTTCAGGAAGTGCCATCAATGCCCGGAGTGTATCGGTATTCACCAGATACGCTTTTGAAAGCCGTTGAGGAGGTCGTTGAACTTGGCATACCTGCCATATTGCTGTTCGGCATCCCAAAGCATAAAGACGAGTTTGCGAGCGAGGCTTACGCTGACGACGGCATTGTTCAAAACGCTGTGAGGCAAATAAAGCGTTCGTTTGGCAGTGACATCATCGTCATCACGGATGTGTGCCTGTGCGGTTACACTTCTCATGGTCACTGCGGCATCGTATCGGAAGACGGCATTGTGTTAAACGATGCCACCATTGATGTGCTATCAAAAGTTGCAGTTTCACATGCTGCTGCTGGCGCAGATATTGTCGCTCCGTCCGACATGATGGACGGGCGAGTGAGAGCCATAAGGAATGCTCTTGATGAAAATGGATTTGAGCATGTGGCGATAATGTCATATGCGGCAAAGATGGCGTCCTCGTTTTATGGACCCTTCCGGGAAGCCGCAGAATCAGCACCACAGTTTGGTGACAGGAAAAGCTATCAAATGGACTACGCAAACAGGCGCGAGGCGATGCGAGAAATTGCCATTGACATTGAAGAGGGTGCTGACATCGTCATGGTTAAACCGGCATTGGCGTATCTTGATGTTATTTGTGAGGCGAGGAGGCGCTTTGATGTCCCAATCGCAGCATATAATGTCAGCGGAGAATACGCAATGGTGAAAGCCGCAGCCATGAATGGGTGGCTAAATGAGCGTGACATCGTGATTGAGATATTGACGGCGATAAAGCGTGCCGGTGCTGACCTCATATTGACCTACTTCGCAAAAGATGCTGTCCGCTGGCTCCGTGAAGGGTGATCAACGCCTCAGCAGTTAAAGGTGAAGGCATTCATTGGCGGGTGAGGCTGATGAGGCTTGATCGTTCGCGGGAGCTTTTTAATCGTGCGCAAGAGCTCATGCCGGGTGGTGTCAACTCACCTGTGCGCTCCTTCAAGGCGGTTGGCGGGACGCCGCCGTTCATAGCCTATGGCTTTGGCTCCAAAATGGTTGATGTGGATGGCAACGAGTTCATTGACTATGTGTGCTCATGGGGGGCTTTGATTCTCGGACACGCTCATCCGGAGGTTGTAAACGCTGCGAAGGCTGCGATTGAGCGTGGGAGTTCATTTGGAGCCCCAACTGAAGCCGAGGTAACGCTTGCACGAATGTTATGTGAAGCTGTGCCATCAATTGAAATGGTGCGCCTTGTGAACTCCGGAACTGAAGCGGTGATGAGCGCAATAAGGGTTGCGAGGGCATTTACTCGCCGCTCAATGGTGGTAAAGTTCATTGGATGCTATCACGGACACGCAGATTACCTCCTCGTTAAAGCCGGCTCGGGAGCCGCCACATTCTCCATCCCAGATAGCGCTGGCATCCCGAATGAATTCGCATCGCTGACGCTTTCCCTACCCTACAATGACATTGATGCGTTTGCATCAGCGATGCGACAGTTCGGCAAAGAGATTGCAGCTGTCATCGTAGAGCCAGTTGCTGGCAACATGGGTGTTGTGCTGCCAGCAAAAGGTTTCCTTGAGGCGCTGCGGGAGGAGACTGAGAGATACGGATGCGTGCTCATCTTTGATGAAGTTATAACTGGCTTCAGGCTCTGTTACGGCGGTGCCCAAAACATTTTCAAAGTGGCGCCGGATATGACGGTGCTTGGGAAAATCATTGGTGGTGGCTTCCCAATTGGTGCGTATGGCGGGCGTAAGGAGCTGATGGAGCTTGTAGCGCCTATTGGGGGTGTCTATCAGGCTGGGACACTTTCTGGCAACCCTGTGGCGGTGGCAGCTGGCATTGCAACATTGAATGTGCTTAAGCAGACTCAGCCATACGAAAAATTGAATGAGCGCTCAAGGGTGCTCTCCGATGCGCTCTCTGAAGCTGCAGCGAGGGCGAAGGTGAGATTGCGTGTGAATTCCATTGGCTCAATGCTAACGCCATTCTTTACGGACACGCCAGTGCGCAACTTTGATGATGCATTGCGATGTGACACGAAGCTTTATGCGCGCTTCTTTCACGAGATGCTCTCGCGGGGCGTTTACATGCCGCCATCACAGTTTGAGGCAGCGTTCATTTCCACAGCCCACTCAGATGAGGATGTAGAACGCACAGTTAATGCAATCAATGAGGCATTCGCAGCTATGCGCTGTTAGAGTCTCCTGTGCGGTATGAGGGTTTTCCACACGGAGCATTTCTCATAGCGTGCCGAGTTTTTGGGTTGAAAAACTATCACTCGCTGCGCAGCAATGGGAACAGGATGACATCTCTGATTGATGGGGAATCCGTTAAGAGCATGACGAGCCTGTCAATCCCTACTCCAAGTCCACCTGTCGGTGGCATGCCATATTCAAGTGCGCGGACAAAATCCCAGTCCATCTGATGCGCTTCCTCGTCACCGGCTTCTCGTCTCCTCATTTGCTCCTCAAATCGCTCACGCTGTTCAATCGGGTCGTTGAGTTCAGAAAATGCGTTTGCAATTTCAAGCCCACCTATGAAGGCTTGGAAGCGTTCTGTAAGTGATGGGTCTTGCTGGCTGCGCTTTGCCAATGGGGATATCTCAACGGGATAGCCAATCAGGAATGTCGGTTGGATTAGGTTTGGCGCAACGCGCTTCTTTAGGACTTCGTCAATGATTCTGCCCCTGTCATCCGTCGGCAAGACTTCAAGCCCAAGTTCATCTGCAACTGCCCTCGCCTCGTCATCTGTGCGGATGGTTGTGAAGTCAACCCCTGTGTGCTCAAGGATCGCATCAAACAAATTCTTGCGTGCCCATGGTGGGGACAGATCAATTTCGCTACCCTGATATGTGATCTTGGATGTGCCAAGCACCCTCTCTGACACATAGTGGATTAGCTCCTCTGTGAGGCGCATGATGGCTTCGTAATCAACATAAGCCCAATATACCTCCATCATTGTGAACTCAGGATTGTGCCGTGGGCTTATCCCCTCATTCCTGAAGTTGCGCCCAATCTCGTAAACCTTCTCAAAGCCTCCGACGATTAGCCTCTTCAGGTATAACTCCGGAGCGATGCGGAGGTATAAGTCCATGTCAAGTGCATTGTGATGTGTCATAAACGGTCTTGCCAGTGCGCCACCAGGTATGGGATGCATCATTGGCGTCTCAACTTCTATGAATCCGCGCTCATCCATGAATTCACGAATGGCACGGATAATCTGCGCCCGCTTGATGAACACATCCCTTGAGGATGGGTTTGCGATCAAGTCAAGGTAACGGTAGCGGTAGCGTGTTTCAACATTCTTTACGCCGTGCCATTTTTCCGGCATCGGTCTTAGCGCCTTAGCGAGCAGTGTGAATTCGCTTATGTCAACCGATATCTCTCCCGTCCTTGATTTGGTGAGGATGCCATGTGCACCTATGATGTCACCGACATCAAGGTCAACAAAGTGCAGGTAGCGTTCCTTACCAAGTTGATCCTCTCGCGCCATCAATTGCAATCTTCCACTTGCATCTTGCAAGCTCGCAAATGATATCCTGCCGTGATGCCTAAGCATCATTATTCGCCCGGCAACGCGCACTGCTTGCCCTTGCAGCTCATCAAACCGTTCGCGAAGCTCGGACAATGTGTGGGTGCGAGCATATTGGGTGTGAGAGTATGGGTTTATTCCGTTCTCGCGCAGTCGCTTCAACTTTTCAAGCTGTGTCATGTATAGGTGTTCTTCCGGGGTCATTTATCGCCTCACCGCCTGAGGGCAACCACCTTATAACGCTTCAACCCAGCTGGCACCCTTACCTCAACGACATCGCCGATTCGCTTTCCCATGAGGCGCTCACCGAGCGGTGATTCGTATGATATCCGACCCTTCAATGGGTCCGCCTCAAAGGGACCAACAATTTGATATGTAACCCGCTTTTGTGTATCCAAGTCCTCAAGCTCAACTATCGTCCCAAACCCAACCTTGCTGGTAGGCACATACCTCTTAGGGACGACTCGCACGAGGCGAAGTATTTCCTGCAGCTCTTGTATTCGCCCCTCAAGGAGCGCTTGTTCCTTCTTAGCGTCATCGTAATCTGAATCCTCTATGAACTCACCCATGCGCCTTGACTCCCTAATATCGGCAAGCACTCGCATCCGATCGTGCGAGAGCAATTTGCGCAATTCCTCCTCAAGCCTTTCTTTCCCCTCTTCAGTCATGTAGATGACTTCGGGGCTCGGCTCAAACTCAAAAACTTCCCTCTTATCACTCCTGCGCTTCCCTGGTAACCTCTGGCTCTTTCCGTTTGCTGCCATTAACTTCACCTTCCCCGTTTTGGTCATCTCACTGGCGTGAAACTGCTTGCGAGAGCACCGCCACCAATAGCTCGCCATCCGTAAATAGCTGTTCTCTTTCCTCGCCTCTGCGGGGCGCTGCTCATAGCGACCGATTAAGAAGGATCTTTGGGGGATGCCACATTTCCATTATAGCCCACCTTCACTGTTTAGGCAAATGCCACATCGGAATCTCGCACATCTCGCCCCTTGCTCTCTTCAATGACACCCGCTATGACATCGCGAAGCCTCTTCACACTCTCACTCAGGCTTAAGCCCTTAACGAAGATACTTGACGAACCGCCGACGAGTATGCACGCCCCATATCGTATCATCGTTGGGGCTAATTCAAAACTCACATTGCCATCAACCTGAATGAAGGTGCTACTCCCATACTGCTCAATTCGTTCCCTCACATCGGCGATCTTTTTGATAGCCGCCGGTATAGCCGCTTGACCTGAGAATCCGGGGTTAACGGTCATGACAAGAACGCCGTCAACATCATCAAGCAGGTAGTCAATTGCGCATGGTGGTGTTGCTGGGTTGAGAGCCACAATCGCCGACACGCCGGCGTCCTTAATCCGTCTAATTGCACGGTGCACGTGCGGAGTGCTTTCAAAATGGACGGAGATAAACTGAACCCCTATCTGTGCGAACCTGTCAATGTATCGCTCCGGCTTCTCAACCATCAAATGGACATCAAACGGGAGCTTTGTGATTTGGCGGAGTGAATCCACCACATCAAAACCCATCGTTAGGTTCGGCACAAAGTGCCCATCCATTATGTCAAAGTGCAGCCCATCAATGCCTGCCAATTCAAGCTCATGGATGTCACGCTCGAGGTTGCACCAATTGGCGCACATCACCGAGGCGAAAACTTTCACCGACTTGTTCACGGGCATATCACCACCTTCATCGCCTCCCTACCCTCCACCGCTCTAATCGCCTCAAGTATCTCATTAAGCGAGAACCGGTGAGTGAAGTAACGGTCGGCTTTTATCCTCCCATCGGAAAGCAGCTTCAACGCTGATTTATGATGCCTCGGCACACTCCCATGCGAGCCGAAGATGAATGCCTCCCTGTAGTGGATGAAGTTTGAATCAAGCTCTATTTTTCTCGCCCCGGGTGGCAAGCCAGCAAACAAGTTTACCCTGCCACGATGAGCCACCATCCTTATCGCCTGCTCCTGAGCCTCCTCGCTTGCGCACGCAGTCAATATCACATCCGCACCCTCACCATCAGTCTCCTTAAGAACTCTCTCAACTGGATCCTCCTCCTGAGCGCATACGAACACATCAGCTGGTATGCCCATTTCAATTGCCATCTGTAGCCGCCTCTTGGAGCGCTGTATCGCTATCACCTTGCCAGCACCGAGAATCTTGGCTACCTCAACAAGCAGGCAGCCAACTGGACCAAGGCCAAATACGACAACAGTTTCCCCCGGCGAAAGATTTGCAAGCTCATATGCATTCAGGCAGCACGCAAGCGGCTCTGCAAGTGTTGCAGCGACATCACTAACTCCATCCGGTATGTGATGCACAGGACCATACTTCATCGTTGTCTCGTTGAGCAGGATGAATTCGGCGAAGCCACCTTGGAATTGATATCCGATAGCGTAGTTCGTCGGGCAGTTGTTTCCGAGACCGCGCTTGCACATCTCACAAACGCCGCATGGCACATCGGCGCCTATCGCCACCCTATCGCCAATTTTGAATTGCGTTATTGCATCACCAACATCAACAACCTCTCCGGCTATCTCATGCCCAAGTATCGCCGGCGGATTAACCCTCGGATTGCCGTGATGAAATATTCGCACATCAGAGCCGCACACAGCGCATGCCCTGACGCGCACAAGCATCTCCCACGGATTTTTCACCGATGGCGTTTCTACCTCCTTGACCTCCATCCTCTCAGGACCGAGAAACAAAGCGGCTTTCATCATCTCACCCCCTACAGAGAACACATGACGAGTGCTTTAATTGCCCGCAGCTCCCCCGAACTCAGCTCAACGAATGTCTTCGGCAGTTCCTCCAACTTCACCCTGTGTGTGATTAAAGGCTCAATGACTAAATCGCCGTGCGCCATCCAGTTCAACACTGTGCGCCATTCTGGTTCGCAAAGTGAATTCCAAGTCCCAACAAGGGAAAGTTCACTTCTAAGCACCTTTGAAAGGAGCGCCCTCTCAACGGTCACATCACCATGCGGATTGCCAATTAGTAGTATTCGGCTTCGCTTTCCGGCGACCTTAATTGCCATCTGGAAAATGCTCGGCGCACCAACCGCATCAACGACGATGTCAATCCCCTTAAGCGAGCCCTTAGCAACCTCAGCCTCGCTTATGCCTCTTGCCCACCCATTTCTCTCGGCGAGCTCCATCTTCCAACTGACCACATCAAAGACGAACACATCTTGCGAGCCCATTAACTTGGCTATTTGGCAGACGAGCAAGCCGATCGCGCCGGCACCGAAAACAAGGACGCTCTCACCGCTGCTCAGCCCAACTCTCGTAAGCCCATGTAACGCAACCGCAGCCGGTTCGCAAAGCGCTGCGTGTTCAACGCTCACTCCATCTGGTATCGGCACAAGATTGCTCGCTGGCGCAGCCACAAATTCGGCGAAGCCGCCATCTCTTCTTGAACCGAGATAGTCGTAACTCTCGCACAAGTTGAACATGCCCTCCGCACATTGCTTGCACCTTCCGCAAGGTATAAGCGGGTAGACTGCCACTGCCTCCCCAATGAGGGCTTCATCAACGCCCTCACCTACACCGTCCACATACCCGGCTAATTCGTGCCCCGGTATTATCGGGTGCCGATATGCACCTGTTTCCATCACCCTCGGTATATCGGAGCCGCATATTCCACACGCCACAACACGGATGAGAGCCTCACCACACCCCGGAGTTGGAGTTGCAACTTCACGCACATCAAACTCACCCGGAGCGTGAAGAACAAAAGCCTTCACGGCTATCACTCCTTCACATAGGCACGCCAGTAGCGAACCGATTCAACAAGGTCATCCAAAACTCTGTCCTCAAATGGTCGGCGCTCCCGATGTGATATCTCAAGCGTCAATGTGACTTCCTTTGCCCCAGAGCGCCTGAGTGCCTCAATGACCGGCTTTGGGTGTATTATGCCCTTACGGTTATACTCCTCGGTAAATGGCCAATGCCCGCTTTTGTCCCGAAGGCTTTGCTTTATGTGCACAACCGGAGCAACGCTGCCGAACTCCTCAAGCCATGCATAAGGATCTGTATCGCGCGGGTCTTCGGAGAGCACATCACCGTGATCAACATCTAAGCACATCAGGAAAGGCACAGCGGCATTCTCATTCACTGCCTCGTAAAGCATCCTCGCCTTCGCGATTGTCTCGCCCATTTCCCTTGGGATAGACATCGGCTCAAACATGAGAAACTTCAACCCACAGTCGTTTGCTACTTTCGTCAGCTCCTGCCACAACTTCACCCCTTCGCGCATCATCTCTACATACCTCTTCGGGTCGGAACAATCCCTAACTGACATGATGCCGAAGTGGCTTCCGCTGCCGATTGCGCCAAGCTCCTTGCTCAGCTTGAAGAAGCGCTTAAACCAATTGAACCACATGCGGCGCATCAAAGGGTCGGGATGAAGGAGATGATTAACTCTCGTGAAGGCGCTCGTGAAAGTTGTCTCAATTACAACTCCGTGGCGCTGCGTTGCCTCTTTAACCTTCGCAAGTTGGTCAAGCAAGACTTCCTCATCCCAGAATGGGTTGAGCAAGTCGGCGACGAATTGACAGTAGCGCACCTTGAGAATCTCGCCAACTATGCGAGCCCATACATCCGGTTCGGGAAAGCGATTGATTGCAAAGCCGCAATTGATCCCGAGCTTCACCTTAAGGGAACTTCCATATTGCGCTTCCTTCATTGGTGCTTCGCCCATGCCTTGCAACACCTCTCAGGGTGAGCCTGCCTTTTGCTCATTAAGCGCACACACAGAGTTGTAAATGGTCGCGCACTGCGTCACACTACAGGTGATAGTGCCTTGGCATCAGCCTAATTGAACCCTACAATGTAGGCAGTGGAACGCACAATCCAGATTAGCACAATTGCAGGGGGAAGCTTCCATGAAGGGCAAGCATTATGAGCATCAATGTGGTGAAAGCATCCTCAGCATCCGATCAAGGCGCAAGTTCATCGCTGAGCTTATAAGCCTCTGCAGCAGTGGCATTGCATACCTTGCGGGAGTTGGGCAATCAATCGGTGCTATCAAGATGCCGCCGCAGGGTAAAGTGATAATCGTCAGGAGCAAGCTGGCATTTAAGGCGCCGCTTCGCCCGAACAAAGACGAGCTTGAGAAGATGCTTGACAGGGGAATGATGGCGCTCACCGGCGAGTCAACACCGCAACGCGCATGGGAGAAATTATTCAGCTCAGACGAGCGCATCGGGATTAAGCCGAACGGTCTCGGCGGTCCAACATGCTCAACATCAAGGGAGTTAATTGAAGTGTGCATAGAGCGCTTGACCGGCATCGGTGTAAAAGCGGAGAACATTTACCTGTGGGATCAAAACCCGAGTTTCATACGGAACTGCGGGTTTGAAGTTAAGCCGAAAGGTCCAGGTGTCCGCGTTTTCAATGTTCAAGAGACATTCGGCGATGTCGTGAAGCAAGGTGCATTTTGCGGGCGTGTGACGCGCATCATCACGCAATATGTGGATGCCATCATCAACATGCCCATACTTAAAGACCACAACATCGCGGGGATTACAGGGGCGCTGAAAAACCACTACGGCAGCATAGACAATCCGGCTGCACATCACGCCAACGGATGTGACCCATATATAGCCCACCTGAATTCCTTCGCTCCCATCAGGCGTAAAACACGCCTCATCATTGGAGATGCGCTCAGACCGCTGTGTGAGGGCGGACCGCAGGATAGACCACAATTCCGCTGGGTGTATGGCGGCATAATATTGAGCTGCGATCCGGTAGCTCACGATGCCGTTGCGCTGCGCATCATTGAAGAACGGCGAAAGGAAGTTGGGCTGCCATCGCTTGAGCGAGTTGGGCGTCCGGCAAGGCACATTGCGACTGCAGCAAAACTCGGTTTGGGAATAGCAGATCCGAAGAAGCTACACTTGGTGACAATCAACATCTGAGTAGCCATCTAAAGCGCGCCGCGATACGATGCGATCACTTCCGCAATGATGCTGACTGCGAGTTCCATCGGTGTGACAGCGCCAATTCGCATCCCAACTGGAGCACGAACCCTTTCAAGTTGCCGTTCCTCAATGCCTTTTGCGAGCAGTGAGTTGAAGATTCGCCTCACCTTAAGCCTGCTCCCCATCATGCCGATGTATCCCGCCTTCGTATTGAGGCAGGCTTCAAGTGCTCTTTCATCAAGCTCATGGCTGCGTGCCACAATAACAACGAATGTGCGCTCGTCAATGCTGAGCGAATTCAGCGCGTTGACGATATCGTCGCAGATGATGGCGTCGGCAAACGGGAGATTGTCCTCGCATGCAAATTCAGCCCTGTCATCAACGACGATAACCTCAAGACCAACCAGCGAGCCAATTTGAGCGACGCATTTTCCAACATGCCCGGCACCCACCACGACAAGCTTTAATGGCGGTGCTATAGGTTCAACATAAACCCACCTGCCCTCCAAAGGGCGCTCAAGATATGGTCTTGCTATATTCTCGCCGGCTGAACGGATCACAGTCAGAAGCTCGCAAAGCCCCTCACCTGTAGCTCCTTCATCGCCGATGCAAAGGTAATCGCCCATGTGCGGCTTTATGAACACCCACATGTGATTAACCAGCTCAGCGCCCTCAAATGACATGTGCACGGCGAGATAGCCTTTGCCCCTCTCATCCATGGTTTCAATGAGCATTCGTATGGCATCTGAATGCTTCTCAAGGCAGCCATCAATTAAGATGCTCATCCTACCGCCACAATGCAGCGCCTGCTTTTCTCCCACCGCTGAGGTGTGCGGAATGAGAACGCATGAACTCCGCATGTTCATGCATTCCTTTGCCGCTTCAATTGCCTGTGCCTCAACCATCCCACCACCGACTGTTCCCATAGCAGAGCCATCTTCAAGCACGAGCAGCTTTGCCCCGCACCTTTGTGGTGCTGAGCCGACTGCTTCAATGACGATTGCAAGCGCACACGGAAGATGCTTATTCACGCACTCATATGCCATCCTCCAAATGATGGTTTCGTCCTTCAACATCGCCATCACCGTGAGGTTTAAGCCGATCGCATTATTGGGATATGAGATCGCTCCCGCATGAGCTTCGCATTGCCTGAATATGCCGTTCCATCAGCTCGCACATCTTTTCAACGGCGCTTTCATCAGGCGGGATTGAGAGAGTAGCTCTCTCCTTCAATAGCTTGTTGCCGATGTGCACTTGGACATCGTCATCCCATGACACGACGAAAAGCAATCTGCCCTGTCTCAAAGCCGTTGTAGCTGCATGCACGCTGCCGCTCTTTTCAGCCCCCTCAATCATGAGCGTTCCAACCGACAGCCCAGTGACAAGCCTATTTCTTGCGAGCCAATTTCTTACGGACACACTCGCAGTCGGATGAAGCTCGGAGAGCAATGCTCCGCCCTTCTCAATCCGCAAGGCAAGTTGCGGATTCTCAGGGACAAGTATTCCAGAGCCGAGTGCGGCTATTGTCCTTCCGCCGGCATCCATTGCGCCAATGTGCGCCTCAGTGTCTATCCCCGAGGCAAGCCCGCTGACGACAGTCCAACCACCCTTGGCAAAGGCTGTCGCAAGTCGCCTCGCCAAGCTTAGCCCATCGTGTGTAGCCATTCGTGAGCCAACGATAGCTATAGCGCGCTCATCGGATGGCAGGATTTGCCCGCGCACGAATATGACCGGCGGCGCATCATCAATTAGGCGGAGGTTGAATGGATATGCCTCATCGCAAAGCGTTATCACTGCCACATCCATATCGCTGAGTTCGTTAAGCATTCTCTCAATCTCGTGAAGCTGCTCGCAGCGCATGCAAATGCTCTTGGCTGTGTTAACTGTCGCCCCAGCTTCAATTAACTCCTCCATGCGTGCCGATAGCGCGTTTTCAACGCCGCCAAATGCGCTCGCAAGCTTATGGAAGAGCCTCACAGTCATGCCGTCGGAAAGCCATAGCGCCACCCATTCAGCCTTCACAGGAAACACCTCGCCATTGGATGATTACACTGCACAATAGCCGATTTCCAACGCCTCACGGAAACCATCGGGAGTTTTTGTCGGTGCTCAAGCGGTTGGATAAATTGTGCGCACAGCCCGGCCCGTTACCGCTCCAGAGACTGTCGGTGAAGTTTTAATGACTGTTGAGGCATCACTGGATAATTCATCGCCCATGAACGAGGCACAATTGTAGCAAAGGTCGCATTACCGGATGACCATATGTTGAAATTCCCGCTAAGCCTCTGTGACGTGAGCAGAAATGGCTCACGAAGTGATAGGTCAAACTCGCCATAGAGCATATTCCCCGATGACCAGCTGTTCACTACCCCAGATACCTTTTTCGGTGGCGACAGCGGACGATGTATTGTCAGGTCCATATCGCTATATCGGAACGAGTTTGAAGACCACGAGTTGACCACACCGTGAATCTTCTCGGTGGGAAGGGAGTATGGATGACGCACTGATAGGTTTATATCGCTCATGCGATATGCCCCGTGTGACCATGTGGTGATAGACCCTGAGACCCTCTTTGGCGGTGACATGAAATCCGGTCTGATGGAAAAGTCAACATGTGCAACAGCTAAATTCCCGCTTCGGAACACAGTCACGATGCCGTTGACCGATGTCCCGGATACACTCATCATGTGACTTCTTGGAGAGCCCGTGAAGAAGATGTCCGTCCACCCCTGGCACATCGCAATTGAACCCAGCAAAGCCAGCCCAACACCTGTGGACAACTTGCGATAAAACATCCCCGTCACCCCACAGTGTAGAATTAGCGAATGTTCCGCGCGTTACATTGCTTGTGACAGCCCAGATCATTTACAGCACCACTCAACTTGCATTTTAAAACGGAGGGACGGTTAATGGACTTGCGCCGGAGGGTATGGGTTGCCCTCACGCTCGTTGAACTGTTAGTGGTGTTGGCTATCGTTAGTTTACTTGCGGCTTTGCTCTTCCCTGCACTGGCGAAGGCACGGGAGCAATCAAGAAAAGCAGTGTGCGCATTTAACCTTCGCCAGATAGGCGTGGCGTTGATGATGTATGTGCAGGACTGCGATGAAGCTTTCCCGAATGATGGGAATCCATACCTCTGGTGGGGACGATACTGGCGCTGGCTATTGATGCCGTATTTGGGATTGCTCCAAAAGCACAGTGGCAATCCGCTAATGGCAACGAGTGGTGTGCCCGGTATATTGCTATGCCCAAGCGATGATGTCGCGCCGAAAAAGTGGGACTCAACATCCTACGGCTATTCAGCTGCATTCTATCACAGCCCTGAGCAAATTGAACAGATGACAACGGAAGACCTGTATAAGCGTGACCCATGCAACTACCCGCATCCAAATGTGACCCAATACCTTGCTCAGGTAAGGTATCCATCTCACAAGGCTGTTTTCGCTGAATGGCTTTCAAACCACGAGCCAGTTGAAAACGACAAGGGTTGGTGGGACTGGGAAGGCGGAGGGAATTGCCTATTCGTAGACGGGCATGTGAAATATCTTCGCGCCACACAAGTCCTGCCGGCTGTTAATGGCTATCCAGACATTAACCTGACGAGTGGCGGCGTTGGCGGTAGGGACATCCAGTGATCCACGCTTTCAACGCCCTTTTTCGCCTACATGCGCTACGCTGAATGTGAGGCAACATTTTCATTTGGCAGGAGCAACCTCGTCTATGAATCCCTTGGAATTCTTGTCGTGTAAGCACCATGGGTTTGAAGAGGCAACAAATTTCATGTGCATTCCAAACGCTGCACGAGGGTGAGTCTCGGTTATGCGCTACTACATCATCACATTTGGCTGCCAAATGAATGTGCACGATTCCGAGATTATGGCTGGCTTACTTGAAAGCATGGGATACTCTCCAGCGCAGTCAATGGAGGATGCCGACATCGTGCTCATCAACACTTGCACCGTGCGCTCAAAGCCGGTTGAGAAGGCATTTTCATATCTCGGACAGCTGCGAAGGTTAAAACAACGCAACCCGAAAATGCTCATAGGAGTTTGCGGATGCATGGCACAGCGCGATGCCGAGCTGATAAAGCAGCGCGCTCCATTCGTTGACCTGCTTGTAGGTCCGAGGAATTTGCATCACCTCCCGGAGCTCATAGAACGAGCAATCAAAGATTCACGCCAAGTTGAATGGCGAGACCTAACTGAGTTGCCGCAACCACCACTCCTCGTGAAGCGGCGAAGCGATATAAGCGCATATGTGACCATCATTCATGGATGCAATAGGCAATGCACATTCTGCGTTGTCCCAACGGCAAGGGGGACACAGTGGAGCGTCCCACCGGAAATTGTCCTCAGGCAAGTCAGCGAGTTGATTGACGGCGGCTATAAGGAGGTTATTCTGCTCGGGCAGAATGTGGATGCCTACGGGCATGACTTGAAGGGTGAAAGGGTGACACTCGCATGGTTGCTTAGGCGGATTGATGAGATGGCGGCGAAAAGAAAGGTGCGGGTGCGCTTCACGACAAACTATCCGCTGTATGTGACGGATGAGTTGATCAGCGCTATAGCTGATCTTGAAAGCGTCTGCGAGTCAATACACATTCCGGTGCAATCTGGGGATAACTACATTCTCAAGCTGATGCGGCGCGGCTACACGGTTGAGCAGTATTTGCGGGTGATTGAGAGGTTGCGTGAGCGCGTCCCCGAGATAGCAATTGCCACTGATGTCATGGTTGGCTTCCCGGGCGAGCGCGAGGAGCACTTTCAAAACACGCTCAAGCTGATGGAGAGGGTTGAGTTTGATCAAGCATTCATGTTTGCGTATTCACCGCGCCCAAACACTTTAGCTGCAAGCATGCCAGAGCAAGTCCCAGTTGATGTTAAGCTGCGCAGATTAAGGGAGTTGATAGCGCTGCAAAACGAGATTCAGCAGCGTAAAAACGAGAGGGATATTGGGAGGGTCGTTGAGGTGCTCATTGAGGGTGAGAGTGAGAAGGACAGGACGAAGCTCTCCGGAAGGACTCGGACGAACAAAGTCGTGGTGTTGGATGGGGATATCAAACTGCGCGGCGAGTTCGTAAATGTGAAGCTCACCAAGGCATACCTTTGGGGCTACAGTGGAGAGCTCGTTGATGGTGATATGGGGGCATCAAATCAGCCGCAATGTCACAGCCATTGAATGGCTGCGATTGAGGGTGGCTGCCTGTAAGCGTGTGTTAGGGAAACAAGCTCACCTGCTCAGGCGCTTCGTGAGCTTCTCAATGGCGATACGAGCTGCAGCTTGTTCCGCTTCCTTCTTGCTCCTACCCATGCCTGTAGCAATGCGCTTTTGACCGACGCAGACGGCGACAACGAATGTCTTCATGTGATTCGGACCGAGCTCTGATACGACTATGTATTGTGGCGTAGAACGGAAGTGTCGCTGCGTCAGTTCTTGAAGATGGCTCTTGTAGTCAAACATGATGTGCTTGCTCCGTATGAGTTCAATATGCTCACTGAGAAATGGCATGATGACCTTTGCGGCTGCTTTCAAGCCCCTCTCAACGAATATAGCTCCTATGACTGCCTCAAGTGCATCAGCAAGGATTGAAGGGCGCTTCCGTCCACCAGCACGCTCCTCTCCCCTACCGAGGAGCAAATAATCTCCGAGCGCGATTTTGTCCGCCACCTGTGCAAGCACACGCTCGCTCACCACCGCAGCCTTTATCTTTGCCAGTTCGCCCTCGGGCAAATTCGGATAATGGATGTAAAGGTGGTGGGTGACGATGAGACCGAGAACACTGTCTCCGAGGAACTCAAGTTGTTGATTTGAACGCACACTCAGCTGCGGATGCTCAACACAATACGATGGATGAGTCAATGCTTCCTCAAGCAAGGTCAGCCTCTTCAATCTCACTCCGAGGCGTTGCATGAGCTCGTTAAGCTTCTTCTTGCGCTCCGGATCAATTCGCGCTCGTCTCAATTCCATCGCACCTCGTGGCATGCTGCTTTCCCCTGTGATGCATCCAATGCAATCGTGACATGTATATGCAGATGAGCATCATCAAAATGGCGACCACACCGACAGCCAACTTGCATGCCGGCGCAATGTTGGGTGAGAAGGATACGAAAGTTTCAATTGCCGAGGACACCAAGAGCATAGCCACTGAGGCAAAAGCGAGGCTGAGCGCTTCAATGGTTGCAACATGCAAGTGCCAAATGCTTGATGATGTTATTGCTCTCACAAGCCCCCATCCGAGCCGCAAGCCCGCAGCACCGCACATCAACAACCCTGCAAGTTCAACCGGGGCATGCGCGGCAACGCTCGCGATAGCAACATAACTTGGCGATGAGTTCAACAGCATGAGCAACATGCATCCTACAACTGCGCCGTTAATGATAAGCATAATCAGCGAACCGATACCAAAGGAGATACCGAGCATAAAGGTGTAAATGCTCGCTTGAACATTCTGTGCAGCTATGCGGGCAAACAAAATTCCCTCATCAAGCGCCTTAAAGGAGCTCTCGGATTTGCTAAGCAGCGTTAGGGCGCTCATCGCATCACCGTTCAATTCAGAGACCATGTGGTGAAATGAGCCGTTATTCACGATGCCCATTAGCGCCCCGCCGATAAAGGCAACACATGCAATGGAAATGAAGTGCCTGTTAATCCAAAGCGCACACCCAAAATCAAGCTGCGCGAGCAGATTATATTCACCGCTGCTCCTCTCAAGGGTTGTGTGCAGTCCCTTTATATCCACAAGCCCTCTCACCACCGTGCGGTTCTTGGCTCACCGCTTGCGCCCTTTTTGCCCCAACACTTCAATGCGCAGGTATACCCGCTTACACTTCACACTATGCCATGATGAATTAGAGTGAGCAAATTCGGCTATGGTTTGCGGGCTGCGTTCAAAAGCGCGGAGCTTTTTGGTTTACATCCCCGCTTAGAGACAGCATAATGCAAAAGCGTAAAGGAAAAGCTGCAATGTGAAGCCTCAATGCATGTGGGAGGTGGGTGTGATGGATGAGCTTGAGCGCCAGTTTCGCTCCGTTGGTGAGGTTGGAAAGGGCAGTGCCTTCAGGGGTGCCCCGTTTTGGTCTTGGAATGACAAGCTTGACACAGAGGAGCTGCGCCGCCAAATAAGAGCAATGCAAAGGGGCGGATTAGGTGGGCACTTCATGCACGCTCGCATCGGTCTTGAGACGCCATATCTGAGCGAGGAGTGGATGAAGTGCATTGAGGCATGCGTTGACGAGAGCAGGAAAATGAACATGTATGCGTGGTTGTATGACGAGGACAAGTGGCCAAGCGGGTTTGCCGGTGGACTTGTTTCGGGGCGCGGCGGTGAGTATAACCGAAAGAGCCTGCGCAATAGAGAGGTGCACATCCATTGGGATGTGCGTGAGTTTGTGCCAGCTGACGGAAGCTTACGCTACTATCTCGGTGTCAAGAAGGGGCGAACGATAATTGACCCAGTTGATGTTACAGGCATTGCCTTGAACATGAGCGAACATCGCGGTAAGACGGTGTTTGAGTTCTATGCCGAGCGTGATGGTTATGTTGACCTGCTCAACCCGAAGGTGGTTGAGGCGTTTATTGAGAGCACATACGAACGCTATTACGAGCGGTTCGGGAAAGAGTTCGGATGGGAGCGGACAATACCGGGCATATTCACAGATGAGCCAAACTACGGAAGGATGCCATGGACTGACGAACTGCCGCGGGTTTTTAAGGAGCGGCGAGGTTACAACCTGCTTGACCATCTGCCATCCATCTTCTACGAAGTCTGCATCAATGGGCGTGACTGGAGAAAAGTGCGCCACGACTACTTCCGAACTGCAACGGAGATGTTCGTTGAAGCCTTTACAAAACGCATTTACGAGTGGTGCGAAGTTCACGGTCTTGCCCTAACAGGTCACTTCTTAGCCGAGGACAACTTGGTCTCGCAGATAAGCGTTATCGGCGCAGCCATGCCGCACTACGAATTCATGCAGATACCGGGCATTGACCACCTATGCCGAAGGCTTGGGAGCACAATGCTTGTCAAGCAAGTCAGCAGCGTTGCGCACCAGTTTGGTGGGAGGAGAGTTCTTTCCGAGATGTTTGGATGCTCCGGTTGGAACATGTCCTTTGAAGACCAGAGGTGGATTGCCGAGTGGCAATTCGCCTTGGGCGTTGACTTGGTCTGCCAGCACCTTGTGCTCTACAGCTTGAGGGGCTGCCGAAAGCGAGACTTCCCGCCATCGTTCAATGACCATCAACCTTGGTGGGATTACTTCCACCTTGTCAACGACAGGTTCGCACGCATCACATACATGCTCACGAGGGGCAAGCATGTAGCAAGCCTGCTTTTGCTTCATCCGATCTCAAGCGCTTGGTGTGTCTATCACCCACAGCATACGGAAGAGGCGATGCGCATAAGCAATGCATTTGAACAGCTGAGCAAGTGGCTGCTTGAGCTGCACATTGATTACGACTATGGCGACGAGATGATCATGCGGCGGCACGCATCCGTCAAAGATGGAATGCTTTTTGTTGGCAGCTGCTCGTATCCGCTCATTATCGTGCCGCCGTCTTTGACGATGTTTAGTGAGACATTCCGATTGCTTGAGGAGTTCGCCCGCTCAGGCGGAAGCATCATCGCCGTTGAACCCCTCCCGACGATGATTGACGGTGAGGAATGTGATGATGTCACGAAGTTCCTGAAACGCAATGCTAAGGTTGTAGCACACCAGAAGGAGAAACTAAAAAGGGCGCTTGAAAGGGTCGCTCGGCGCTCAATATCACTGTGCTCAAACGGTGATGAGATCCCATCACTCATCTACCAAGAGAGGCAGCTTGAAGATGGCAGGCGTGTCTTTTTCATCACTAACACGAGCAGGGAAGAAGCCGTTGATGCAACTGTTAAAGTGAGCGGTGTTGGACAGCTCCAACTTTGGGACGCCGATACGGGTGAGGTAAAAGCGCAGCCATGCGCAGTTGAGGATGAATGTGTGGTCACAAAGCTGCGGTTTGCTCCGACTCAATCGCACCTGCTTGTGCTTGACCCGAAGAGACAGCCGAAGGTCGGTGAGCCGAAACTGGACTATGAAACTGTGCACATAGTTGAGCTCGGCGAAAAGTTCAAACTGAAAGTCCACGACCCGAATGCATTGACGCTTGATCTCTGTGACTATCAGATAGACGGCGGTGAATGGCAGCTTAATCAGCCGGTCATTCGGCTTAACAGGCTTCTCACATCAACTGGTGAGCCATGTAAGCTCATCGTCCGATACAAGTTTGAGGTTGAGCAGCTCCCGCCGAGCGATAAACCGCTATGGCTGGCGATTGAGACACCACACCTGCAGCGCATTTTTGTGAATGGCGAGCACATAAGCAGCCAAGACGAGGGCTTCTACCTTGATAGGGCATTCCGCATGCTCAACATAACTGGGAGGGTGAAGCTCGGCGAGAATGTCATTGAGTGCCAATGGGATTATAAGCCGCCAATGGAGGTTGAGAGCTGTTACATCGTCGGCACATTCGGAGTCAGGTGCGATGAATCTTTAACGAAGTTCGTCATCGCATCGCTCCCGGATGGTGAGGTTGAGGCGACAGACTTGGTTCAAATCGGTTTGCCATTCTACGCCGGCAGGGTGACACTGTCCAAGCAGTTTGAGTTGCCATCACTGAGGAGTGTTAATGCAGCCAAGGCATTGCTTGAGCTTGACCAACTTAACGCCATCGTCGCTGATGTCAATGTTAATGGCACGAAGTGTGGGGCGCTTGTTTGGCGCCCACTCCAACTGGACATCACAAGGGCTGTCAGGCGCGGCATGAACGAAATCAGCATAACCCTCATCAACAGCCTGCGCAACCTTCTCGGTCCACACCATCATCCGGCTGGGGAGTTGTTCATGGTTGGTCCTTGGAGCTTTGGTGATGGCGAGTTCGTCGAACGATACTGCTTTGTTCCATTCGGCATATCCGGAGCCAGAATAAGGCTTGTGAGATGACGGTTAAGCGACAGAGTGCACAGCCTTTGCTCCGAACGAATTTCAAGCGATGGGCGAGATGGGCAGGGTGGGCAGCCGATGTGGTAGGGGCTTCACCGAACCAAATGGGCAGCTGGCGGAAGACCAAATTTTGGCGCGCTGAAAAGCATATCTCTCAATGCGGCTCACAATGGTTGCGCCGGCTATGTTTGAGTCGTCAATCTCAAGAAGGTCGCTTGAGAACTTTGCTCATGGCTGGCGCTTTCGTCATCGCAGTGGCATGCATCCTTTTCATTCGCATTCGCTATCTCATCGTTGTTGAGGTCA
The DNA here is from genome assembly GCA_032161105.2 of Candidatus Thermosaccharophagus tengchongensis. Lineage (GTDB taxonomy): Bacteria > Armatimonadota > Fervidibacteria > Fervidibacterales > Thermosaccharophagaceae > Thermosaccharophagus > Thermosaccharophagus tengchongensis. The sequence goes on along the minus strand of JAVHTD010000020.1, from coordinate 22,728 downwards.
CTTCGGACTCAATGTCCCCAACGATAATGCGTGGCGAGAGGCTCCTCTTCCTAAGGGGCGCATATTTCAACTCGGTGCCAAATCGTGGCGATATAGTTGTGCTTCAAAACCCGATGAACAAAGAGGAGTTGATTGTGAAGCGTGTTGTTGGGTTGCCGCGCGAATCTATTGCTTCCTACAGAGGCAAAGTCTACATCTCGGGTAAGCCGCTTGATGAACCTTATGTTGATGGGGTTGCCACGATTGGCATTCAGGCGATAATCATCCCAGATGGGTGTGTCTACCTTCTCGGCGATAACCGTTTGTTAAGCGAGGATAGCCGTGATTTTGGACCGGTGCCAATCAAGCACTTGCTCGGCAAACTTTTAATTCGCATCTCACCGCTGAATAGGTTTGGAAGGGTGAAGTGAGTTTCCCGCTTCAGACTCCATGAGAACTATCCCGCAAAGCTGCACCCTCGCAGGATGGACAGGTTCTGAGCATCGTTGAGAGCAACAGCGCAAAAAGCAAGCCTGCACCGGAGAGCACAAATGGTGCAGACATCCCTATTTGCGACATCACAAGCGAACCCAACAGTGGACCGAATATGAATCCAATCCCCTGTGCAGTTGTTGCGAAGCCGATTGATAGCCCTCTCCCACCGCTTGAGGCGATGTCATCAACAGTTGCAAGCACCGCCGGCAAGCCCATAACCCATCCAGCCCCGATCAACATCCCCAGCAGGATGATGAGTGGGAGCGCTTTAAGCTTTGGAGCCACAGCGAACCCAATCGCTCCGATTAACAGCGCAAAGCGCATGACGGATAGTCTCGGGAGCAGGTCCGCAAGGTGGGATAGCGGAATCGCAAAAAGGCTTAGCACGAAAGCGATGACCAACACGCTCGCGCTGATCTGGGCATCGGTGAGCTTAAGCACAACATGGGCGTAAACCGGCAGGACTGGCACTTGGGCAGCAATAGCGAATTGCACCAACCCAAGTATAAGCGCAAGCAAAAGCATCGGCTTGTTCTGGCACAGCTGCATGAAACTCCCCATCATTGCCACCTTGGTTTTAAACGGACGCGTTGCGGCTTGCCCTGTCACGGATGCTATTCGCCTACTGGTGCACGATAGCAGCGTGAGAGCAAACACGAAGGAGAGGAGCGCCCCTGCAAAAGCAGCTGTTGAACTTTTGAAATAATGTCTCACTGCAAACGAATATGCAGCACCGGCGACGGTGCCGGTAAGGTAACACAAATTGTCTATGCCAAGCGTTGCTGCCTTGCTCTCAGATGGCGCAATGTCAAGTAGAAGAGCCGTCAGCGAGGTCCATATCATCGCGGCTCCAGCACCGGCAACTGGGTGAACGATGATGAACGGTATCCACATCCTGAGCACACTCATGGTGCAAATGGATGCGGCAGTGCATATAGTCACCAGCAATCCGGCTTGAATTATTCTGAGCCTGCCATACCTATCCCCGAGACTTCCCGAGAAAGTTTTCAAAGTTGTCTCAACAAGCGCAAACCCGGAGATGACAAGCCCAGTGAACGCCTTTGGTGCATTGGCTTCTTCAACCAGATAAAGCGGCAGGATGCATATCAGCGACGCAAATGCGCATTGTGTGAAGAGCGCTGCAGCAATGAGCACAATCAGGATTGGCTGTTTGAGGATCATCCTGAGAACGCCGCCGCGATGCATTTGGTGGTCAGTCTCCCCATTCGTTGCCTCCGTTGGTCATAAATGAATCCAAAAGCGCCCTTCCAATCTCCCAATACATCCGTGAGCGCGCAATGAGTGCCCTGACAATGCCGAGTTTCTCCTCTTTAGTGACATGGCTAACGCCCTCAAGGACGACATGCTTAACACGCCAGCCGCATCTTTTAGCCCAACAGTTGAGGAATGCCTCAAGTCCGTAACCAAGCCCATTTGGCGATGGCAGCTTAAGGAACAATTCCTTCCGCAAGCCCCTTTGACCTGAGATGTTCGGCGCAATCCGATGAGACCAGTCAGTTGCCCAACGACCCCTTTGGAAGACGCCTATTGTCATGTCAGCCACACCAAGCCTTATTGGCTCCGCAAGCATTTCAACATGTTCAGGTGATAGCCCGATGAGGTCGGCATCAAGCATGACGATGATCGGTTGCTTAATGCATTGCACTCCAACCCACGCCGCCATCGCCTTGCCTCTGTTTGAAGGAAGCCTGACGAGCATGACGCCTCCACTTTTGACATACTCGGCAACGACCTCATATGTCCCATCCTCAGAACCATCGTCCACTACGACGACTTGGTTGACAGAGGTTGAATTTAAGACGGCGTCAAGCACGGCTTCAATCCGACCGGCTTCATTGTATGCTGGTATAACGACCCCTATTCCATCCACCATCTTCCCCCTCCCACTCACAGCTTCTCTCCGCCATTCTGTCACCCCGTCACAACTCACACTATGCGGCTTGTCACCTGCTATTTGGTGTTCACTCAACCAGTGACATCACATCAACTGGAGAGCCACGCTCAAGCGACATGTAAGCAGCTTCAACAACTGCCAAGCTGACCAAGCCATCGTATGCGCTCACTGGTGGCTCTTTGCCATCTAAGACAGAGCGCACGAAATCGTCAATGAACAGTTTACGCTCATCACGCTCCGTGTCTTTGCGTGGCACTTCAACCCACTGATTTGATGGGTAACCGAAACCATCAAGCTTAGTGTAAAGGCGCAGCGGCTCTGTGAGCACGATTGTCCCATGTGTGCCGTAGATCCTGTCACCGCTCCACTGCGCAGGTCCATATGACCCAGCAGCACATGAAAGTGCCTCAATCATTCCAACTGCACCATTAGCATAGCGCAAAACAGCGCATGCTATGTCTTCAACCTCAACACCCTCGGTGGCGAGAGTGCCATACTCCGCATAGATACGCTCAACCTCAAGCCCAGTTATGTAGCGAATCCAATCAATGTTGTGGATGGCGTTCATGATGAGTATGCCACCACCGGCAGTCTCCTTGTGCATCCTCCAATCGGTCTTTGCCCTCCCGGTGTATCCACCGGTCCAATATGAGGTTGGCTTGTCTCCAAGCACCTTTATGCTTACTCCCGCGATTCTCCCGATGACGCCCTTTGAGATGAGTTCCTTAGCCTGCCTTATGCAGGGTAAGTAGCGCAGCGGGAAGCATACCGATAGCGCCACATTGTTGCGCTTGCAGGCTTCAATCATCTCCTTTGCCTCTGCCACATTAATTGCCATCGGCTTCTCAACAACGATGTGCTTCTTCGCCTCGGCGCTTCGTATCGTTTGAGGAGCATGTAAGTGGTGCGGCGTGGAGATGTAAACGGCATCAACATCCTCCCACGAGAGGAGCTCATCAAGGTCGGTTGTGTATTTCGCACCATATCTTTTCGCCAGATCTTCGGCGAGGCTCTCATTTACATCCATCGTCGCTGTCACTGTAGCGCACTCAGCTCTTGAAATTGCTTCGGCAGTCCTGACGGCTATCTCACCGCACCCTATGATGCCGAATCTCATCTTATCCACCGAACTCACCCCCGCATGATGGTGAAGTATCGCGGCAAGCATCACAAGTTGTATTATGCACGCACTCTTGCAGTGTGGGCAATTACAAGAGCGCCGCTTGAGGACCATTCAAAATGGGCATGCTCAAGGTAGTCTCACCACAATACGCGGATGAAATGCGCAAGCGAAGCCAGCAGGCAACGGGCATTTGAGGAGTTATAACCAGCAGCATTGTTTTACCTTTGGCATAATGTTACACATCACACCGCCACGCTCTTGCGTTGAAGGCTGTTATAAGCTGCTGCGCTACACTGCCAATCTGGCGGAGTATGGATGAGGTGTTGAGATAATGCCGAACGGCATTTTGGAGCTCGGGAAATTGCTTCATGAAGCTGATAAGGCTTCGGCTGATGCGCCGAGGTTGGCGCAAATAATTGGCGACTTGCCAAAATATGGACAGCTCCTCTCCTTCGGTCAAACGGTATGTTGGGATGAGCCAATGAAAGCGGTTGTGATTGAACAGATGAATCGGAATGGCATCAGCATGCCTTTCATATTCGGCGTGCACGACACCGACTACTTCAGCAAAGCTCACTTGGCGCTATCTCATGACGGTAACTTCACAATCATCAGGCGCAACAACGGCAGCACCGCAAATGTTTGGGCTGCAGCATGCGAAACGGCACTGCCATTCGGATGCGAGGCTGCACCGACCATCTCCGATTACATATCCTGTGGCATACCGATGAGTGAGCTCGCAAGGCATTCAGGGGAAAATGCTCTCAGCTTTATTGACAGGTGGACTGAGGCATGGGGATGGAGAGCTATAGTTCATAACTCAAGGTGCGGTCCTGTAGCCGCGTTTGTTTGCCTCAGTGATGTGCTCCCAAAAGTGAGGGAACTGATTGATTGGGCTGTGACAAATGCCCTTCAGATGATTGATGAGCCATCAAGTATTCAATGCACCGCAGCGATGCACTTGCTCAAGCTGATTGATGAGTGCGCAGGTGAAGTCGGTTTGAAAGCATCATTGAGCGACTTCTATGCTTGCTTATACAAGCGCCTCATAACAAAGTTCGTCGGGGAAGTTCCAAAGAGTCTGTCAGTGACGAGGTCGTTTAACTTCTTTCGGTTCAACCTAAGCTCGTGTGGGCTTGATAGGTTCAAGTTGCTTGATGTCTTCCTCTCGCCAGATACAAGGAAGCTTGCGACATCCGCATATGATGAAGCAGTTGCAGATACGGGGATCTACTCGTTGAGCGAGTTCAATGAACACGCGCTCCCATTTGATCTCGTCTCAAGCCAGTTTGGTAGAGGCACAATCTGCGTTGATGGAAGGTGGCTCATCATTTTGGTCGGTGCTGATGGTAAGAGGGTTGAGAAGAGGGCGTGCGAGCCAATAGCAAACAGGCTCTCACTGGCGAGGTGCATTGAGGAGGCATTTGGTAAAGGGTGCGCCCTCGTTGGAAAAGCCATTGTGACGCCGATCATGCTGTGCAGTGAGGGCGTGATGGTGTTGAGCGAGACTGGTTCAGCATACATGCATATCACGAAGCGCTTTATAGCGAGACTGCGCGAAGCTGGTATAAGGCTCAAGCTATCGCCGCTTCTAAGAATTCGCTATTCAACTTATGATGCTATGCGCAAACTGAAATTCAACCTGAGGCTTCCATCGCATCTGGCTAAATTCATCGGGAGCGATGTCGTGAGCTCTGAGGAATTTGCGAATTCATGGAGGGGTGCCGTTGAGCTTGCCAGCAGAACCATTGAGAGGATGCTCTCTTCGCCGTCGCCGAAGTCAACCTTTGAATTGCTCAAACGCAGCGCCAGTGACAGTGATGTTGAGCACCTGAGGCAACAGCTTGAGGCAGTCTCAAATGAGCTGCACAGGCTCGGTCTGGAGATTGAATCGCTAATCGCAGAATGCAGGTCGCTGGCAAACGAAGAGCGCAACCTGATTGAGTTGGCGATGAATTTACAATTGCAGTGCAGCTCATTGAAGTGCAAGTCATCACCTCACCCTGATGAGCATAAAGGCTTGAAGGATGAGCATCATAGGCTCGTGGATACGCTGCGCAGGTTGCAGGGAGAGCTGAGGGAAATGCGCCTCAGAAGGAAGGACGCCGTCCACCGCTTAAAGGCACTCGCCTACTCTGACAGGGCACTCAAGTTGCGCTCAATGAGGCATGATTTGTATCTCAAGGTCTTTGGCTTGCGCCTGCCGCTTGCGAGGGATGCCCTCCTCACTGCAGCGGTGCCATATAGCGATTTTCGTCCATGTGCATGGTGGCTCTTCGTCCTTGACACCGACGGTGAATGGTGGCGGAGCATTGTTGAGTCAGCCAAGGCGAGATTTGAGGAGTGGTAAAGTTGCCGCTCAAGGTCAGCAAATATCATGTAGCTGGAAATAGCTTCGTCCTAATTGGCGCACGCTCACGCGATGAACATGATTGGAGGAAGTTGGCGGTCTCGCTATGTCGGCACAGGTATGGCATTGGCTCGGATGGCTTGCTCGCCCTTATCTTGGAGAGCCCTGATGGTTGCGATTTTGAGATGCGCATGTTTAACCCAGATGGGACTGAGGATGGTTGTGGCAACGGGTTGATGTGTGCGGCGCGCTTTGCTTACGACAGGGCTTATTCGGAGTTTGGCAGCGCACCAATGTCGTTTGTTGTGAGGACAATTTGGGGCACCTCAACTGTTAGAGTGGTCAATCCTGCCCCGATTGAATTCATCGTTGAAGCCGAACTCGTTGAACCCAAGTGGAGTCCAAGTGAAATACCAATGGCAGCTTGTAAGGCGCTCACGGGTAGCGCAGATAATGTGGATGAGCCAATGGAGGTAGCAATGGACATATTAGGAATGCGCCTGAAGTGTATCCCCGTAAACACTGGCAGCACACATGTCGTCATCTTCTTGGATGATGATGTTGGTGACGGCATCTGGGAGAGGGTCAGCGCTGCAATTGAGGCTCATCCGCTATTTCCGCAGAGAACGAGCGTCATGTGGGCGAGGGTGAAAAGCGGAAGCGAGGTCCTCGTGCGAAGTTACGAAAGAGCTGTTGGTGAGACACTTTCATGCGGGACTGGCGCTTGCGCCGTTGTTGCAGCTGGTCTCAAATTGGGCTTGCTTGATGGCGTTGTCAAAGTCACATTTAAAGGCGGCTCACTTGATGTCTTCATGAACGCTTCTGGCAAGCTGTGCATTCGCGGGCAAGTCCACCATGTCTTTGACGCAACCTTGAAGCGCATCCCAAAAGCCAACAAAGCCGCGCCACTTGCAGAATAAGCTGCTGGTTGGGAGCGAGGCAACATGAGTTGCATGACCCGTGAGGGGCACCAACGCCTGCGTTTAGAGGTGATGAAAATGGATTGCCCATTTTGGCGTATATGGGCTGTTGCGCTTGTGGTCGCCATGTTTTGGCTTGGCGGATGCATCCTTTATGCGAGCATCAGCTGCGCACAGGCGCAACGCACGACGGTTGATGTTAACATCTCCAGCATTGGTGGGCGCTCAATCTCGTATGGTGAACCACTGCCAGTTGACATACGCTCCGTTGGCAAACGCTCAATCGGTTATGGTGAGCCATTGCCAGTCGGAGCCAGAGATGACCCTATGCCAGTTGATGTCAAAGCTATTGACGGGAAGAGATTTGGCTTTGGGCAAGTCAGCATGTTTAAGCCGGCAATGCCGGTGCAGATTGAGAGGTAAGCAGAGGTGGAGCGATGCGGCGCTAATAGCTTATGCTTGAAAATCCCCGCCATATTTTTCTTGCGCACAGCTTGGCGAGCTATTGCGACAAAGTGGATGCACAGGTGATGCCCACTACCCCGCTTGAAGTTTGCCCTCAACAAATTGAGCCATTGTGTTTATGTCTCGGAACAGCGAGATGTCAAACTCCGATTCCTCAAGCGTTATCCCAAACTCATCCTCAAGTCCAACTACGACCTCAAACAGCGCTACGGAGTCAATGCCAAGTGTTTCCATAAGCGGTTGGTCATCCGGAATCTCGTTTGGGGTGAGGTTGAGGAAGAGACGCTCAATAAGCATGTTCTTTAGCCTTGCCTTAATTTCGTCCTGCGTCATGAGAGCACCCCTCCAATGACGCATGTGACCAATCACACCTGTGATAGCTCAATCAATTTGCGCAGCAGCGCTTCGTCGTCCCATAGCGCTTCGCCAAAAACCTCCTCAACGCTCCTTTTGGGCAACTCGCGCCACCTCAACTCCTCATCTGATGGACCGTTCTCCCTCTCAAACATGTGTCTCCATCGGTTCTTGAAGATTAGCCCGTTGCGGATTGTCAGGTAGCGAAACTTTAGGTCGGCGGAGCCGGCTGTCGTCACATTTTCAAAGTGCCACATCTCAACATGCGGCGTATACCATACCTTCCACCCCTTCTGTCTCGCCCTGTAGCATAAGTCAATGTCCTCATACTGAACTGGGCTGTATGCCTCATCAAGCATCCCGACATCCTCAATGAGCTCTCGCTTGAGCATGATACATGCGCTTATTAGGCATTGGCATTCGCGCTCAATGTTGTGCTCCGGTGCATGTCTGTCCTTGCCGCGCCCCAAATAGCCGACTCTACCCTGAGGGCTGACTGCACCACCTGCAAACTCAATAGCATATGGTTCCCATGGGAAAAGCATCTTGCCGCTGACTATACCGCGCCTTTCGTCCGCATTCAAGGCGGCTTCTAATTTTGACAGCCATAGCCTGTCCTTGACCATCACATCGTTGTCCATGAAGACAAAGAATTTGCCGTTGCAAATCTTCATAGCTTCATTTCGTCCGACGACCGCCCCAACATTCTCCTCATACCGAATGATCTCGCAATTGATCCCGCGCTCGCTTGCGACCCCTTTAAACCACGATAGGACCTGCGGTGTTGAGTCCCTTGAACCATTGTCAACGAGCACGACTTCAAAATTCGCGTCGGCGCTTATGAGTAAGCTCGCAAGGCAAGCCCTCGTGTATGCAGCTTTGTCGTGATTCAGGATGATGATTGAATACCTTGCAGGCATAAATCGGCTCACCTTCGCACGCTCTGGAAGCAATCCCATTAAACTCCATCAACTTGGACACAGAGCTATACCCCGCAGTTCCAAAAAGAGCCATTCATTTCCTCCGAGCAGCCGCTCAAAGATGCCCTCAGCGCATGCGCATTTGCAAGTTGCGCATCAATTGCTCCGGCGCAATCGCCCCGCTTGAAGAGGAGACACGCTACCCACACAGCTCCAGCCTGCCAATCGTCCCTGCTCAGCTGCAATACAGCTCACTTTGAGAGCAGCGATTTAACATACTCAGCATCACGCCTGAGGACTGCTTTCCGTTCCTGCGGGGTGAACTTGCCCAACGATTCATCCTCAATGCACAGGTCGCCGTTGTAGCCCGCCTCGCTCAAATAGCGCACAATGATGGCATGGTCAATATCGCCATCCGGCAATGGGCACACGAATTCGCCATATCGCCATCCGACCTCACGCTGCCTTTCTCGCATTTCCTCTGGATATCGGATGTTCTTCAAGTGCGTGTGCTTCGTCAGCGGTGCAAACCTGCGCTCAATTTCGTAGACAGTTGAGAGCGGATGACCATACCAGTAAAAGTTGCCGGTATCAAGCGTCACCCCTAACCTTTTAGAGCCAACGCCATCAATTACGGCTTGCAGGAATTCGGGATCGTTTCCCTGGTAGCCATGATTCTCAATTCCAAGTGGCATGCCAGTTTCCTCCGTCTCCTCAATCACCCTTTTCAGGCAGTCGCAAAAGCGCTTAACGCGCTCATCAAATGTCATTTCGCGCTCCTTGCTCATCGCTGAGTCAATTCGCACAGCTATGCATCCAAGCTTGTGAGCACACTTAATCGCCTCAATAACCCATTTCAGTTCGCTCTCAATATCATCGGCACCGAAGTTATTTGAGAGGAGAAGCGCGCTCACCCTCACGCCATTCCTCTCCAACTCACCTCTATACGCCTCAATATCCTCATCGGTTGCAATTCTGACAGCCCCGTTGGGTTCGGTGAGCGACGCCACCATGAGTCGCCTGTCAATGTTGAGTTCAATCGCCCACACATCTATGTCCTTTAACCCGTCAATCAATCTTTCGTAGCCTGCGCTTGTGATAATTGCATCTCGCACTGATGCGAACATGCCTGTCACCTCCGCCCTCCATTTTGGATGCCACAGCGCTCCTTCCTTGGCATAGGTTATCATGCTGCCAGCATTCCGCCAATGCATTGCGCTAACTTTTATGGTGACTCAAACCCGGTTTCCCGCTGCATCGGTTAGAGACGAAGCGAGGTGCCATTTTGATGAATCGTTTCGCTTCAGTCTGTGCAGCAGTTGCAGTGGGCATAAGCATGATTTGCGTAGTCTCCCTTATTATGAGCCAGCCACGCGAGTATGAACTCGGCAATTTCTCAACCAGCTTTCATGGCAGGACGAAAGCACAAAGGCACAATGCAAGGCTCGCTGCACAGGCACTCAACGGCAAGGTCATACCACCGCACAGTGTATTCTCGTTTAACGAGGCTGTCGGACCTTGGACGAGCGATCGTGGGTATAAGCGAGCGCCGGTGAGTTATGGCGGCGAGATGGTTCTCGCATACGGGGGCGGAGTGTGCCAGACATCTTCAACTCTTTACAACGCAGCGTTGCTTGCGGGTCTTGAGGTCATTGAACGCCATCCGCACCAGTGGCTTCCAACTTATGTCCCACCCGGTAGGGATGCAGCCGTAGCGCACGGCATTGCCGACTTGAAACTGCGCAATCCATATGATGAACCGGTTCGGATTGAGTTCCGCACAAAGGGTGATGCACTTCAATGCCGCTTGCTCAGCAGTGTCCGCACAAAGGTGAAGTGCATTGTTGAGAGCGAGGTTAAATGGCGTGACCCGCCAACGCCGATTGTGACATACGACCGTGAGCTGAGGCGCGGGAAAGTCGTGCGCACCGCTGAAGGAATGCGCGGATGCACTGTGCGCACATACCGCCTTTTCTCCATTGAGGGTAAATATGTCGGACGAGAGCTCGTATCAGTTGATGAATACAAAGCAATGAGCGGATGGGTGAGGGTTGGCACGGGTGAGTGACATGTCCATTCAGGGATGCAACATGCTTTCGGTGAGTGACATCGTCATCAGTGAACTTGACATGCCAGTTCGCCCAAAATGGTGCGGGCTGTTTGGACGAGACGCGCCGATTGAGCTTGAGATAGGCATTGGCAATGGGGAATTCATCGTCAACATGGCATCAATGCACCCTGAGCGCAACTTCGTCGGCGTTGAGCTTTCCATGCATTACCTGCGCAAGGCGAGGAATAAAGTCGCATCAAGCGGGTTGACAAATGTGCTTTTGGTTCATGGCGAAGGTGGAACATGCCTTTCAAAGCTTTTTCCGCCGTCCTCTTTGAGTGCGGTTTATTTGAACTTCCCCGATCCATGGGAAAAGCCGAAGCACTCTCACAGGCGGTTGGTTGATAAGCCTTTTATTTGCCTCCTCGCTTCAAGGCTTCGCGTTGGTGGCATATTTATGATGGTTACTGACTCGCATTCATACGCTATGAGCGCAAAAGAGCTTCTGTGCTCCATTGGGTCTTTTTCTCCAGCAGTTGGTGACGATGGGCTTTGCATTGGTGTGCCTGATGGATATGCCACAAAGTATTACCGCAAGTGGGTGGCACAGGGGCGCTTAATATACCTGCTTCGTTTTGCGAAGACAAGCCATTATGAACTGCCAGAGTGGGTTTCGCTGTATTATCCATTGGCTCATTTGGAGGCATCCTTACCCATGCCGCATGTGGTCATTGCAGGTCAAGTGGATGATTGGCGCAAAGTAGCCAATGGCATTGAAGTGGGAATATGGGTTCAACAGCCAATGCTGGTGATCAAATGCGAGGAAGTTTTTGTTGAGCGAGAGGATAATGGCTTGCTCTTATCCATGCTTTGTGTTGAGGGGAAGATGCAACAGCGCTTTCTTGTGAGGGCGTTAAATCAAACTGGCGAGGTAATTGTTCAGGTCCATCCGGCATGCCGTTTGAATGTGACGAGGGGCATACAACAATCGTTGGGCATTGCTGCCCAAATCGTGATGCGCATCGCAAACTTGGAGCATGTCAAAAGGAGCAACTTAAGTGACATCGTCCACAGGTGGCTTGGATGGAGCGTTGAGAGGCTAAAGTGACATCGTGCTGGTGAGGAATAACTGCGCTTAGCCGTCGGGAGTGAAGCGGGTGGGCAAGCTGGCGTGGGATAGCCATTCAGTATCGCAGTTGAAGGACACTCAGTTGGAAGGAGCCGTGCGCGGTGCATTCACAGCGAGGGCAATACTGCTTGGGCTGATAAGCGCCATCGGCATTGCCATTTGCGACCAATACGGCACGCATGTCATCAGGGGCTCATACATGGCGCTTGACTTCACAACGCCCGCAGCTATAGTTGCGCTCTTCCTCTTCTCCCTTCCAATCAATTTGGTGTTGCGCTTCATCTCGCCGAAGCTCACTTTAAACCCGCAGGAGCTATCGCTCATCTACATCATGAGCATAATCGCATGCGCTATAAGCAGCATGGGATTGGGGGCACAATTAGTCCCCGTCATTGCGACACCAGTATACAGGGCTAAAGTTAACCCCGAACTCGGTTGGGATACAACCATCCTGCCGAACTTGCCGAAGTGGCTCATCCCAAACGACTTCCAAGCGGTGCGAGACTTCTTTGAGGGTTATGCGGGCGCCTCAAAGATGAGGCTGTGGCAGATACCATATGCTGAGGTGTGGCTTCCGGTGCTGCTTGCGTGGCTGCCCTTCCTGCTTGCGCTTTACTTCACCATGATTTGCATAAGTGTTCTGCTGAGACGACAGTGGGTTGAGCATGAGCGGTTGGTTTATCCGCTTGTTCATCTGCCGCTTGAAATGTGCCATAGGGAGAGCTCCCACACCATCGCCCCATTCTTTCAGAACAGGATGCTATGGCTTGGCTTTGCAATACCCTTTTTCGTAAGCTCCCTCATCGGGTTGAATTTCTACTTCCCGCAAGTCCCAAAGGTTGTGCTTGCGCGCTCGTTCCCGCTTGAATGGTTCAGGCAACTTGTCTCAATAACATTTCGCCTGAGCTTCCCCATGCTCGGCTTCTTCTATCTCGTCAACCTTGATGTTGCATTCAGCCTCTGGTTTTTCAACCTCGTTGGTCTGCTTGTTCGCGGTCTGCTCACCGTTTACGGGATAGAGATGCGAGAGGATCAGGGGACATACGGCGCTCCATATGTGCCATACAAGCATCTTGGGACTGGCGCTCTGCTGACGCTCGTCGCACTCGCGTTTTGGAATGCGCGTGGCTATTTGATTGATGTCGTAAAAAGCTCACTCAGACCGCGCCTGTCCAATGGGAAAGAAAGCAAGGACGAAATGATACCGCCTCACATTGCCTTTATTGGGATGCTCATCGGCTTCATCATCATGTCAGTTTGGCTTGCCATGAGCGGGTTGCCATGGCCCGTCATTCCGATCTTCCTCGGATACGCCTTCATCTTTTTCATCGGGCTCGTCCGCATAGTTGTTGAGTCGGGCTTGGGGGAAGCAGTTGCGCCTGCCATTGCACCGCCAATGACAGTGTCAACCCTCGGGGTCTCCCCAATTGGACCGAAAGGACTTGCCTCGCTTGCCCTCACCTATGTTTGGTGCGCCGACATTAGGACGAATGTCATGGCATCAGCAGCACACGGGCTCAAGATAGCCACTCAGATGCGCATCAACCGCCCGCCGCTCTTCTTCTGCATGTATACCTCAGCCATCATAACCCTTGTTACATCATGCCTGACAATGCTCCATCTTGGCTATAAGTATGGCGGTGTGAACCTGAACCAATGGTATCTTGTGCAAGGTCCGAGGGTGCCATATGACTACATTCACGGCAAGTTGACCACGATGCCGGGCGTCTTCCTCCCCGGATATTGGGTGAAGTTAGCCGGCGCAATCATAACGCTTCTTCTCGCGATAGCCAGACGGCAATGGATGTGGTGGCCATTTCATCCGATTGGATTCTGTGTTGCCACCATCTGGCTGATGGATCAAATTTGGTTGACCTGTTTCCTCGCGTGGATGATTAAGGGGTTGTTGCTGCGCTATGGCGGAATGAGTGCATATGTTCGTGCGCGCCCATTCTTCTTGGGTCTTGTGCTCGGTCAGTTCTCATGCAACGCCATTTGGTTGACCATAGATGCTATCACTGGCAAGCAGGGCAATGTCATATTCTGGATTTAATCGGAGTGGTGCCTATGGCTGGTGAGCATGCCTTTGAAGTGGGGCATCCCCATTTTGGTCCCATTGATTGGGCAGTTCTTTCGCTATACTTCATCGGCATGTTGCTCATTGGCATCATCGTTGCTCCGAGGGTGAAAAGCCACCGCAGCTTCTTTACGGCTGATGGTAGGATGAACTACATAGCTGTTGGTTTGTCGCTACTTGGGACATACCTTTCAACACTAACCATGCTGGCTCTCCCGGCAACATCTTTCGGCAAGTTTGATATGCTGTATTCAATCCAACTTCCGTTCCTTGCGGTGACGGGGTTCTTCGTGACCAAGCTTGTCCTGCCACGATATAGGGAAGCTGGTGTCATAAGCGTTTATGAGCTCTTTGAGAAGCGAATGCATGTATCACTTCGCTTGCTCGCTTCAATTTCGTTCATCGTCCTCTCAATAGCCCGCATGGGTCTCATCACATATCTGACTGCCCTGACCCTCCATAGAGCCACTGGGATGGACTTACGGGGGCTGATTGTCCTTATGGGAAGTGTTGCCACCGCATATACGGTCGCTGGTGGGATTGAAGCCGTGATATGGACGGATGTGATTCAAGTCATCGTGCTTGTCGTTGGCGCACTTCTATCCATACTCTTCGCCGTCATCTCGGTGTGTGCCGGTGGTGGCAATCCATTGGCAATTGCTGTTGAGTATGGCAAGCTGCGCATGTTTGACTGGAGGATAGATTTCACGGAGGTTGTGACGCTATGGCTCATACTTGAGACGCTCTTTCAAACGATGCGCATCTATTCAAGCCAACAGGACATAGTTCAGCGCTATATAACAACGGAGTCAACGGCTAAGGCAAACGCGAGCGTTTGGATCGCCATCTTGGGCTACATACCCATCGGCTATCTCTTTTACCTTCTCGGAGTCCTGCTATTTGTCTACTACAAGCAGCACCCAGACCCAGTTGTGGAGATGCTCTCAAAGGGAAAAGTTGATGCCATATACCCACACTTCGTTGTGAGTGTCCTTCCGGAGGGCGTTTCCGGGTTAATCATTGCTGCCATGATTGCAGCAGCAATGTCAAGCATTGATTCAAGCATGAACTCCGCATCCACAGTTTGTATTGAGGATTTCTACAAGCGCTTCTTTTGCCCAAGCGCTGATGATAGGCATTACCTTCTGGTGGCTCGCTTCATGACGCTGTTTTGGGGTTTGCTTTCAATAGGCATGGCTTTGTATTTCATCCGCTCAGAATATGCGCAGGTTGCTTGGAACAAAGCTATGGGCATATCCACGAATGGCATACTCGCGTTAATGGTGCTCTCGCTTCTGCCGACGCGCATCAGCTGGGAGGCTGCCCTCATCGGTTTCCTGAGCTCGTATGGGGTGCTGGCGTATGTGATGTTGAAGACGAAGCTAAACTTTTTACTTTGGACGGTTGTCGGCAACACCTCATGCTTTGTCATTGCAATTGCCCTTCATTACCTTCTCACGCTGCTGAGGGCGAGACAGGTCACGGTCAGCCGGCAGCGTGATGGGTAGTCCTTGTTTATGGCGCGCTATCATAATGTAGCAATGGGAGTTGCAGCCTTAAGAAAGGATTGCGGCAAATGCGTCACGCCTGCGAACTCATCGTAAAAAGAGGGTGGCTACTTTGAGGCGCAGAGCCGCAAGCAAACCCAAACGCTCCGCTGCGTTACCCGATACGACATCCGTCTCACATAAAAGTGGGAAGCGTTTCCTGCGCAGCAGTGCAATGGAAGATGACCACATCCCCGTTCAAGACGATGTTGATGTAAAGCCCCATATTGGCAGCGATGGCTATGGCAAGATGTTTTGGGCGCTTGTTGAGGCTATGAGTGACCCAGCGATAGTCGTTGATCGGGACTTAAGGATTATGGCAATCAATGCTGCAGCACGCGAGCTCATCGGGGCAACTAATGGGAATGTTGTTGGCATTCACTGCTTCAAGGTCTGCCGTGGGAGCAAGTGCGGCGTTGGATGTCCACTGGCTATAGCGATGCAGACTGGCAACGAGCCCCCGGAAACGGAGATGCAATTGCTCAATGGAAAAAATGGGATCTCCACGGTGATGGTCCGAGCAAAGCTGCTCAGGGATGAGCACAATCGTGTGATCGGCGGAGTTGAGTTTCTGAGGAGCACATCAATCTGCGGAGATAAGCCTGCCACCGCAAAGTATAGGGATAGGTTTGGTCCGCTGATTGGGCGAAGCAAAGCAATGCAACAGCTCTATCAACTCATTGAGGACATATCCGATTCGCTCGCCACCGTGCTCATCTATGGTGAAACAGGCACCGGTAAGGAGCTTGTAGCTCACGCCATCCACCAAACGAGTCCGAGAGCTAATGGGCCATTTGTTAAAGTCAACTGTGGCGCTATACCTGAGACATTGCTTGAAGCCGAGCTCTTTGGATATGTCAGAGGCGCGTTCACGGATGCTGTGACGGATAAGCCTGGCAGGTTTGAGCTCGCCCACGGTGGCACAATCTTCCTGGACGAAATTGGTGAGATAAGCCCGGCTGTGCAAGTCAAGCTTCTGAGGGTGCTCCAAGAGAGGGAGTTTGAGCGGCTCGGTGGAACAAGGACAATCAAAGTGGATGTGCGCATCATAGCCGCAACGAATAAGGACTTAAGACAGGCTGTCAAGCAGGGTCAGTTCCGAGAGGACTTGTTCTATCGGCTCAATGTCATCCCAATCTATATCCCGCCTCTGCGTGAGCGGCGCGATGACATACCGCTTCTCGTTGATCACTTCGTTGAGAAGTTCAGGCGTGAAACTGGGCGCCCAATTGAGGGCATCAGCCCAACCACAATGCACATCTTCCTCAACTACAGCTGGCCGGGCAACATAAGGGAGCTTGAAAACGCGCTTGAGTATGCGTTTGTCGTTTGCAAAGGTGGGTATATTCAGCCGCATCACTTGCCGATGCACATAAGGCAAGCGGCTATAGCGGCGGGCATAAAAGCGCATACGCCGCTTAATACGGAGGTGATTGATGAAGTAAATTCAGATGATGCAACGGAGCGAAATGAGCTGCTCGCTTTGCTTGAAGTTTACGATTGGGACTTAGATAAGTGCGCTCAAGCCCTAAACACAAGCCGAGCCGCGCTTTTCCGCAAGGCGAAAAAGTGGGGCATCAATTTGATGCTAAGGTCATGATATGGGGGTGATTGCTGTCATGCCGGAGACAAAGCAACGAGTGGGCATACTTGTTGGCGGTGGTCCGGCGCCGGGCATAAACGGCGTCATAGGGGCTGCAACGATAAGGGCACGCAGTTTGGGTTGGGATGTGGTCGGGATCTACGATGGATTTGAGCACCTCATGAAGGGAGACACAACAAAGGTCAAAGCGCTGTCAATTGAGGATGTCTCACGGATTCACTTCCTCGGCGGCTCAATCTTGAGGACATCACGCGCTAACCCGCTTAAGCGCCCCGAGGGCGTTCCCAATACGCTTGATGCCCTTCGGAAACTGGGCATAACATGCCTTGTTACCATCGGCGGTGACGACACTGCCACTGTTGCACATCACATAGCGAGGGAGTCAGGCGGTCAGATAAGAGTTGCTCATGTCCCAAAGACGATAGACAACGACCTTCCACTCCCAGACAATACCCCCACATTTGGCTTTACGACTGCATGCGAGGTTGGTGCACAGTTAGTGCGCAATGTCATGGAGGATGCTCGCACTGCAGTCCGATGGTATTTCATCGTTGCGATGGGCAGGGCAGCCGGTCACCTTGCACTTGGCATAGGCGCTGCGGCAGGCGCAACAGTCACGGTTATCCCAGAGGAGTTCCCAAAGGGTGTGATAAAGCTTGACGAGGTTTGCGATGTGATTGAGGGCTCAATGCTTAAACGCAGGGCTCTTGGAAGGGAGGATGGCGTAGCCGTAATAGCCGAAGGAATCGGAGAGAAGCTTGACCCGGAGGAACTGCAAGCCATGCCCGGTGTTACCGTTGAGCGTGATGAGCATGGTCATCTGCGCTTGGCTGAAGTCCCCCTCGGAGATGTCATCAAAAAGCGCATACAGGAGCGATTCAAGAAGCGCGGGGTTAGGGTGACAATTGTTGACCTGACGCTTGGATATGAACTGCGATGCGCCCCGCCAAATGTGTTTGACATGATTTACACACGCCAGCTTGGGCATGCCGCAATTGAGTTCCTGAGGGAGGAACCCAGCGACCCAAGGTTGCGCAATGGCGGGATGGTTTGCATCATACGGGGCGAGAGGAGGGTGCTCGCATTTGATGAGTTCATAGACCCGCAAACTGGCAGGGCGAGGACAAGAAAGGTTGACCTTGACTCCGACGCCTACAAATGCGCCTATGACTACATGATAAGGCTCAAGCGAGAGGACTTTGAGGACGAGGACATGCTCAAGAAACTCGCCTCCGAGGCTAAGATGACGCCGGATGAGTTCAAGTCACGCTATGGCTACTTGGTTGGGCTATAATCATCCTCGCGGGTTGACCCATTGTTTTGGGCAAGTCATAAAGCCGATATGCCAGCAAGCCATGCGGTGGACGGGGGTTAAGGGTGAGGCGGCAGTTGTGAAGGGATGGCTTGCTGGCTCTTTATTTGAGGCAGGGGCGGGTGCACAGTAGCTAAGGGGTTTTCTTTCAGTGAATAACTGCAGTTGAATCGCTTCTGGCAGCGAGGGGCGATGAGCATGATTCATGGAGTGGCTGTTAAGGAGCTCGTTGTGCACATTGATGAGCGAGGCTTCCTATTTGAAGTGCTGCGATGTGACGATAGCATATTCCGCAGCTTCGGGCAGGTATACATCACGACATGTTATCCGGGCGTTATAAAGGCGTGGCATATGCATGAGCACCAAACGGATTACATATGCGCCATCAAGGGGACGATAAAACTCGTGCTCGCTGACCTGCGTGATGACTCGCCGACGAAGGGGGAGATAAACGAGTTTGTGATGGGCGATCATCGCCGCTTGCTCGTAATGATACCTCCGAGGGTGTGGCATGGCTTTACAGCCCTCGGTGGGGAAATGGCTTATGTGCTCAACTGCCCTGACAAACCATACAACCGCGAGAGCCCAGACGAACACAGGCTGCCATACAACACGCCGATCATAGGCTACGACTGGAGTGTCAAGCATGGATGAGCGTTTGGAAGAGAACTTGAATGAACTTGAGGCATCTTTTGAGGCGCCACCGGGGTTCAAATCCGGCTTCGTGACCCTGTGGGGGAGACCGAATGTCGGCAAGTCAACCCTGCTCAACTTGCTTGTGGGAGAGAAGGTGGCAATCGTCTCCCCGAAACCCCAAACGACGCGCAACCGCATCGTCGGAATCACTGAACTTGAAAACGCACAAATCATCTTCGTGGACACGCCGGGGATGCACAACCCGAAGCACAAGCTCGGCACCTTTCTGGTTGAGGAAGCAATGGCACAATTGCCAGACTCCGATGTCATCGTCTTCGTTGTGGATGTCTCAGTGCCACCGACTGCCGAAGATGAACTTGCAGCAAACAAGCTCAAACTTTCAAAAGCGCCCGTCATACTCGCCCTCAACAAGCGCGACTTGGTTAAGCCTGATGAACTCGCTGAGCGGAGCATGCAATATGCCTCTCTCGGCGAGTTTGAATGCGCCATAGACATATCAGCAACGCGCGGCGACAATGTCGGAAAGCTCGTTGAGAAGATAGTTGAGCTGTTGCCCGAGGGTCCGCGCTATTACCCAAAGGGAACCGTCACAGAGATGCCCGAGAAGTTCATGCTCGCTGAGTTGATTCGTGAGGCAGTCCTGCACAACCTTCATCAGGAAGTGCCACACTGTGTCGCCGTGCTCGTGGAAAGGTTTGAGGAACGCCCCAATAAGGTTTACATTGCAGCCACAATCCATGTTGAAAAGGAAAGCCAAAAGAAAATCGTCATCGGGAAAGGTGGGACAATGATAAAGCGAATAGGACAAGAGGCGAGGCGCTCAATTGAGCAATACCTCGGTAGGGAAGTTTACCTTGAGCTGTGGGTGAAGGTGGCAGAGGACTGGCGCAAGGATGAGCACGCACTCAGGCGATTCGGCTACTACATCAAGTCAGGGTAAGTCTCAACTCAAGGTGAAGCCTCCATCCACTCATTTTGGGACTGAGCTCGCAAACTCAAAGTGAGCTTTGTCGTTTAAACCCTGGCTGCAAGTTGTTCCAGCTTCATTTGGGTGACATGAGCAGCTTGGCGATATGCATGGCTGTCTTGGTGGCAGCACCGCTGTGCGCTTCAAGGAGCTTTTTTGAGCGCCGTTTTATTTCGGAGCGCATCGTCTGTGAAGAGAGCAGCCTAACCATGAGGTCAAAAAGCTCATTTGCATCATTCACCGTGAACCCAATGCCTTCGGATTGCAGGGCGGCTGCGTGCGGTCTAAAGTTATCCACATGCCTTCCAAACACCACAGGACACCCATACGCCAACGGCTCAACCATGTTATGCCCGCCACGCTTCACCAAACTCCCGCCCACAAACGCCACATCAGCCAAAGCGTAGATGTTCCTCAGTTCGCCCATTGTGTCAAGCAGAAAAACCGGTGTGGCTGCAGCCATGCTCATTGCCCTCGGCTCAATTTCGCCACGAATGATTGAGCTTCGGCGCACACACCAAAAACGATGCCTCGCTATCAGTGTGGCAATCTCGTTTGACCGCTCAATATGCCTTGGGGCTACGATCAAACGCAGCGATGGAAAGTGAATGAGCAACCTCTTGTAAACCTCAAGGAGCAGTTCCTCCTCACCGTGGTGTGTGCTCCCGGCGACCCACACTAAGTTGTTTTCTCCGATGCCGAACTCGCCGAGCAGTTTCCTTCGCAGCAGCTTGAGCTCGCCCTCATCAGGTGGCATCACATCAAGCTTTATATCGCCTGTGACCACGACCTTGCTTTCGTCAGCTCCAATTGATACGATTCGTTGGGCATCAACTTCCGTGCGCATCAGGAAGACATCAAACTGGCTGAGCATCGCCCTGTAGAATGCCTGTCCATAAGACAGCGCCCGCTGGTATGTCGCATCAGACACCCTGCCGTTAGCGAGGACGACTGCAGCGCAACTCCTCTTTGCGCACCTTATGATGTTCGGCCAGAGCTCACCTTCAATGAGTATGAGGGCGTTTGGTCGGACTGCATGCATTGCCCTCATTGCAGACCAGTAGTAATCAACGGGCAGGTATGCAATTGCATTAACTTCCTTTGCCTGCCTCCTGGCAACCGCATTTCCCGCATCAGTCACGGTGGTCAGAATCATCCACGCATCCTTCAGGAGCTCTCGCAGCTTTTTGGTTAACGCCTGCGCCACCATCACCTCACCAACTGAAACTGCGTGCACCCATATTCGCTTTCTTGTCCCATTGGGACTCGGCTTCGGCATGTCGCCAAACCAGTTCTTCACAGCGCCCCATCCCTTGCGCATCACCATCAACCTATACAGCATGTAGATGGCGATGAATGGCGTTGCGCCGTTGAGCGCAAGGTTGTAAATGGCATAGAGTAGCTCAGAGCCATCGCCCTGACTTTTGCCCATTACTCCCCTTCCCAACTCACTCACGGACATCACTCCTCCAGTAAGCCCTCAACCTGCAATTGGTGGAGCTTGTGATACAAACCATGCCTGCTCATCAGCTCTTCATGCGAGCCCTCTTCAACCACCCTACCGTTCTTAAGCACCAAAATTCTATCAACGCCCCTTATGCTGCTCATGCGGTGGGCTATTATGAGGGTTGTTCTCCCGTTTCGTATGCTCTCAAGCGCCCTTTGAATTTCGGCTTCGGATTCGCTGTCCAAGTTTGATGTTGCCTCATCAAGGATGAGGATCTTTGGGTCTCGTATAATTGCCCTCGCTATAGCTATCCGCTGCCTTTGTCCCATTGAGAGGCGCACGCCACGCTCACCAACGATGGTTTTGTATCCATCCGGCATGGCGCATATGAACTGGTGAGCGTTAGCCAGCTTCGCAGCTCGCACCACATCCTCTTCGGACGCATCCGGCTTTCCGAATGCTATGTTCTCAAATACGGTGCCATCAAACAGCAATACCTCCTGCGGGACGAATCCGATGAGTTTCCTGAGGCACGATGCCTTGATTTGCCTAATGTCATACCCATCAATGAGTATCCTCCCAGATTGCAGCTCATACAGGCGCAGCAGCAGGCGAGCTATTGTTGTCTTACCAGCTCCACTTGGTCCGACAAGCGCTACGCTCTCTCCGGGCTTTATCTCAAAGCTAACATTGTCAAGTGCCACTTTGCCGTTCGGGTAAACGAAGGTCACATTCTCAAGCCTGATGTGTCCCTTCACATCACCAAGTTCAATTGCGTCTGGGGGATCAATGGCTTGCGGTGGTGTGTCAAGCACCGAGTAGATGCGCTCACTTGCCGCACTGACTTCCTCCCTGACGGTATTTATTCGGCTCAAGTTGCGGACACCAGAAGCGAGCAGGTGAAAGTAAATCATGAATGGGACAAGGCTCTCTGGAGCTATTCTCCCAGAGACCACCTCATATCCGCCAACGAGCAATCCAACGGCAACACCACACAGGGCTATAAACTCAACGAGCGGTGTAAGGGCTGATTTGAGGCGCAGACTCCTCAGCATCTCCCTGTAGACAGTCAAGTTCTTCTCACGGAAGCGCTCAAGCGCTTCCCTCTCAACGCCGAACGCCTGCACAAGCTGCATTGATGAAAGCGCTTCAGTGAGTGTGCGCATCAATTCGGCGAGCGCCATCTGTATGCGACCTGTGACGACTCTAATTCGCCTGCCAGTGATGTAGATGAACCAAGCTGTTATTGGGACGATGAACATTACAATCAGGGTGAGCTGCCAGCTCAGTCGGAGCATCAATAGGAATGCGCCGAGCATTTGGAACGGGGTCGTGATTATATCCTGAATTCCGATGGCGCTGATGACTTGGAGCACATTCAAATCGTTAGTGAGGTGCGAGAGCAGCTTGCCAGTTCC
>JAVHTD010000019.1:0-59160 GCA_032161105.2 Candidatus Thermosaccharophagus tengchongensis | reverse complement strand
CCTCGTCCCTTGTCCCTCCATATCGCTGCCAGTCAGTATTGAGAACTTCCTTCCAGACTCCACCGAATGGAACGCCGATACGATAGTCGTGCCGAACGACGGGCGTGAAATTGCAAACCACAACGACGCAGTCTCGCCAATCTTTTGCCCAGCGCACAAAGGAGATGACTGAATTGTCGGCATCGGAAAAGTCAATCCATTCAAAACCCCTGTGGTCGCAATCCCACTCGTGCAATGCAGGTTCGTTTCGGTAAAGCCAATTCAAATCTCGGACAAGCCGTTGAACACCTTGATGGCTCTCCCACTGCAACAAGTGCCAGTCAACGCTTGATGCGTAATCCCATTCGCGCCACTGTGCGATCTCGCCGCCCATGAAAAGAAGTTTTTTGCCGGGGTGCGCCCACATGTAACCAAACAGAGCACGCAAGTTCGCGAACTTTTGCCAAAGGTCGCCCGGCATCTTGCCGAGCAAACTCGCTTTTTCGTGAACGACTTCATCGTGGGAAAGCGGCAAAATGAAGTTTTCGCTGAAGGCATACCAAAGCGAAAAAGTCAAGGCACCGTGATGATATTTGCGGTAAATGGGGTCTTTGCTGAAGTAAAAGAGCGTGTCATGCATCCAGCCCATGTTCCACTTGAAATCAAAGCCAAGCCCACCGACATAAGTCGGACGAGTCACCATTGGCCATGCCGTTGATTCCTCAGCAACCATCAAGATGCCCGGAACCTGTTCATGCACAACTTCATTGAGCCGCTTCAAGAAATCAATGGCTTCAAGGTGCTCGTTACCACCGTAAATGTTCGGCTGCCATTCTCCCGGCTTGCGTGAATAGTCAAGGTAAAGCATTGAAGCAACGGCATCAATTCGCAAACCGTCAGCATGATACTCAAGCAACCAGAAGAGGGCGCTGGCTATCAAAAAGTTGCGGACTTCATTGCGACCGAAGTTGAAAACTTTCGTATGCCAATCGGGGTGGTCACCTCGCCAATCGCCATATTCGTAAAGGTTCGTCCCGTCAAAGAAAACGAGCCCATGCATGTCCTTCGGAAAATGAGCGGGAACCCAATCCAAAATGACACCCAACCCCGCTTGGTGGCAAGCATCAATGAAGGCTTTGAAATCTTCGGGAGTTCCGTAGCGTGAAGTCGGAGCAAAATAGCCCGTTACTTGGTAACCCCAAGATTCGTCAAGGGGATGCTCCATCACTGGCAACAACTCAATGTGCGTGAAACCCATGTCCTTCACATACGGCACAAGTTGCTCCGCCAATTCTCGGTAAGTCATCCAACGCCAACTGCCATCGGGTTCTTGAACCCGCCGCCACGAACCGAGGTGGACTTCGTAGATGCTGATAGGTTTGTCAAGTCGCTGAATCTCTCGGCGACGAGCAAGCCATTCACCATCGTTCCATTGGTAACGACCGATATCCCAAACGATTGATGCCGACTTTGGACGAACTTCATGGTAAAAGCCTAAGGGGTCAGCCTTCAATTGTAGGTAGTCGGCGTAGCGTCCTTTCACTTCAAACTTGTAAAGCAACCCTTCCGTTCCACCCAAAACCTCTTCAGGTAAAAACAACTCCCAAATTCCAGCCTCGTGACGGAAGCGCATTGGATGGACTCGCCCGTCCCAGCGGTTGAAATCTCCAACGACACTGACTCGCAATGCATTAGGCGCCCAAACGGCAAAGCGAACCCCACGAACGGCAGGGATCAGGGACTGGGGATCAGTGATTGGAAAGTTGGGGGTAACCTCAACGATATGTGCGCCTAAAACTTGCCACAAGCGAAAATGGTTGCCTTCGGCAATCAAGTGCAGGTCAAAATCGCTCAGCAGCAAAGGAAACGCATATGGGTCATAAAACTCCTTCGTCCCTCGTCCCGCGTCCCCCGTCCCGTCCGTTAAGATGAGCCTATACGGAAACGGCTCACTCCGTTCCCAAAAAACTGCTTCAAAGAAACCGTCTGGGTGAATTCTTCGCATTGGCACAACTTCATTTGTGTCAAGGGCACGAACTGCCATGCTTTCAGCGAACGGGTAAAATGCCCGAACAGTAACAACTCGGGACGCGGGGTATGGAGCGTGGGGCGAAAAAATCTCCCAACTCGCCCCTCGTCCCTCGTCCCCCGCCCCAATATCAACAATGTGCATGCCCAAAACCGCAAACGGGTCACTACAATAGCCGCCACAAATTGCCGCAACTTGCTCTGGTGGTGTCAAGTAGATTGGGTCATTCACATACATCCTTCCTCACTCCCTCAAAGACACACCCATCGTAGGGGCGGGTGAAACCCGCCCGAAAAATTTTGACTCACTTGTTTGCAATCAATAAGGGGTGATAATTCGCCCATTTTGTGGTGCATTTCATGAACCACATATAGCGCAAATGTAGCGACTTTAGCCACAACCCATTAGAATGGCGATAGCATGCAAATACACACCCATACTCAGTATGAAGACTTCCTGTAGAACCACCGTTTAGCAAATTCGGCGGTCAAAGCGTAAGTGAGCACAATCACTGCAAGCACCGTAAGGAAGAGTGGTGGCAGAGGCACAAAGCCGAAGGGCACACTTAGCGGGCTGTAAGGTAGTGAGATGGTTGCCACTACTACCAGCACAGTCGTGAGGAGTAACGGCAATGATGGACGGTTACGCCAAAATGGTCCACGGGTGCGAAGGACTAACACAATTGTTGCCGCAGACACCACTGACTCGACGAACCAACCAGTGCGGAACTTGTCCGGCCCGGCGTTCAGCACCCACAGCAGAACACCAAAGGTCAGGTAGTCAAACAATGAACTTACTAAGCCGAAAGTGAGCATGAAACTACGGATGAAGTGGACATTCCAACGGCGAGGACGCTCAATCCAGTCTGGATCCACTCGGTCAGTGGCGATCGTCATCTCTGGGAAATCGGTGAGGAGGTTGGTCAACAGGATTTGTTTTGGTAGGAGTGGCAAGAAGGGCAGGAATAGCGAGGCGCCAGCCATGCTGAACATGTTGCCGAAGTTCGCGCTTGTCGCCATGAAGACATACTTGAGCGTATTGGCGAAGGTGCGCCGCCCCTCGCGTATCCCTACCTCCAGCACAGAGAGATCGCGTTCAAGCAGCACAATGTCTGCGGTCTCTCTGGCTACATCCACTGCTTCTTGGACGGAAATTGAGACATCCGCTGCGTGCAAGGCCGGAGCATCATTGATGCCGTCACCCATGTAGCCCACCACATATCCAGCCTTGCGGAGAGCACGGATAATGCGTTCCTTTTGATGAGGCTCGACCTCTGCGAAAATATCTGTCTCTCGCACGCGCACCCACAAAGCCTCGTCACTCAAAGCGTGCAGTTCTGTGCCGGTCAGCACACGCGTAGCGTTCAACCCGACCTGAGCGCCTACCCGTGCGGCAACCAGGGCATTATCACCGGTGATCATCTTGAGTCGCACGCCCAACCGACCGAGTCCTTCCACAACAGCGGCGATCCCTGGTTTCAGTGGATCGGCTAATGCCAACAGACCGAGAAAGGTCATGTCCACCTCAGAATTGCGGTCAATCGGTTTTGCTCCGTCCCATTCTCTCACAGCCACTCCGAGAGTGCGGTATCCCTGTCCGCTTAACTCGGTATAGAGTCGTTCAATCGTGTCAAGCAGGTCTGCAACTGGTCGCTCACTGCCGTCCGCAAGTTGCGCCGTAATGCAAATCTGAAGCACACTATGGACAGCGCCCTTCGTAACAAGGAGAGCCTGACCTTGGTGCTCAACCAACACGCTAAGGCGTTTGCGTTCAAAGTCGAAGGGCACCTCGCCCAACTTACGCCAACCATCCAGAGCGAACGCCCGGTAGGAACGAATCGCTTCGTCAATTGGATTGGTGAACGCCGTCTCATAAACGGCATTGAGGTAGGCGTAAAAGAGCACGCGCTCGCTCTCTTGCCCATCTGGGCCGATGGCTTTATGCACTTGCATCCGGCCTGCCGTCAGCGTGCCCGTCTTATCCGCGCAGAGCACATTCATGCTTCCAAAGTTTTCAATCGCTGCTAAACGCTTGACAATGACCTTCTGTTCTGCCAACTGCCGCGCGCCCTTTGCCAGATTGACGCTAATGATGGCAGGAAGGAGTTGGGGTGTGAGCCCCACTGCCAGCGCAAGTGCGAAAAGGAAGGAATCCAAGATGGGCCGCTGGAAATACACATTGAAGGCGAAAATCAGAATCACCAGAATTAGCGTCACCTCAAGCAGTAAATATCCGAAGTGTCGCACGCCACGCTCAAACTCTGTCTCCGGTGCACTGACCTGCAGCGATTGGGAGATCCCGCCGAACTCCGTTGCCTGACCTGTGAGCACTACCATTGCTTTGCCACTGCCGCTCACCACATGGGTGCCCATGAAAAGCGCATTTGACCGCTGTGTGAGTGGTGCTTCTGGGGACACAATTCCTGGGCTCTTGCGCACAGGGTAACTCTCACCAGTCAATGCTGCCTCATCCACAAAGAGGTCCTGTGCAGAAAGTAGTCGACAATCGGCAGGGATAGCAGAGCCAGCCGAGAGGAGGACAATATCGCCCGGCACAAGTTCGTCGGTTGGAATCTCAACTGGTCGTCCATCGCGCAGCACTGTAGCCTTTAACTCAACTGTCTCAAGTAACTTCTCAACCGCTGTGGCCGCGGCATGCTCTTGCCAGAAGCCAAGCAGACCGCTGACAAGAACGATGCCAAGGATGATAGCGCCGTCTGTGGGATCGCGCAGGACGAAAGAAAGGCATGCGGCGGCGATGAGAATCAAAATGATGGGGCTGGTGAACTGTCGCAACAGGAGCCGTGGCACATTGGAACGCTGGCGCTGGCCCAAGGTATTCGGACCGAATCGCTTAAGCCGCGCAGCAGCCTCCTCAGCCGACAATCCCATCTCACTTGTCGCCAGCGTCTGCAGGAGATCTTCTATGGGAAGGCTCCAGAAGGCGCTGGGACTCAGTCGGTATGACGCTGCCTCCTTTTGAGTAGAACCTTCCACTCGCATGCTTTGTCATCCTCCTCATTCATGATTTGCTCAATTCATGCGATAAACTTTTCACCTCATAACCTCTTAGCGATGGAAGTGGGCATCAGGTTGCAACTGTTTCGCTTGGCCTAACACTTCCCCCGATGATTTGACCGTAAGCAGTAGCGCTCCATGCCAACATCAAACTTTTGGCACACGATGGTTTGGTTCATTTCTCTGCACCTCACCCAACTTAGCGTCTTTCACTGTAAAGCCTTAACCGCAAAAGAAGCCAATAACGAACGCGCCTATTAATCTCTGTATGAGCGAAATGGATGTCGGGACCAAAGCCCCTCTACAAAGCGGTGCTACATTACAGTTGGATCAGTAGGGGCAGGTGAAACCTGCCCGCCTTTTCGGGCGCATTTCGGGCGCATTTCGGGCGCATTCCATGCGCCCCTACGAGACTCTCACAATTTCACCACTCAAGACAGCCACTCAGTGCAGGTTCAAAGCATCACCGTGATTTTGAACCAAACACACCACATTCAACCTCAATGGGCACAATTGACAGCGCACGCTCTATGGCATGAAAGGAAAATCCTACGGAATTTTCTCGCCTCTAAGCGCCTTCGCAACAATGTCTGGACGCTTGAACTGATTGGAGAATTTCTCTGCTGGATAGAGTTTGTTGCCTACAAGCCACCGAACGAACCTGTCGCCATTTGGAGAGGCATTGTAGTAGCCTTCTGGAGTGGTAACAAGCCAATCCTGACCTGCATCAATGCTGATGAAGGTGGCAATTTCCCTGCCAGTAGCCACATCCCACAGGCGAACTGTGCCATCACGGCTTCCCGAAACTATCGTCCTTCCGTCTGGACTGAAGGATACGCTCGTCACCGAACCGGTGTGCCCCTCCAACATCCGCCTCATCTCACCAGTTTCTGCATCCCAAAGAATGACCGTTTTGTCATTGCTTCCCGAAGCTATTGTCCTTCCATCCGGACTGAAGGATACGCTATTCACACCACCGGTGTGCCCCACCAACTTCCGCCTTATCTCACCAGTTTCAACATCCCAAAGAATGATCGTGTTGTCAGTGCTTCCTGAAGCTATCGTCCTTACGTCTGGACTGAAGGATACGCTATTCACCCAACCACTGTGCCCCACCAACATCCGCCTCATCTCACCAGTTTCTGCATCCCAAAGAATGACAGTTTTGTCACTGCTTCCCGAAGCTATCGTCCTTCCATCCGGACTGAAGGATACGCCCTCCACCGCCAAGGTGCGCCATCCCAACATCCCTCTCATCTTACCAGTTTCTGCATCCCAAAGGATGACCGTTTTGTCTCCGCTTCCCGAAGCTATCGTCCTTCCATCCGGACTGAAGGATACGCTCGTCACCAGCCAGATGTGTCCCACCAACTTCCGCCTCATCTCACCAGTTTCTGCATCCCAAAGGATGACTGTGTTGTCCCAGCTTCCCGAAGCTATCGTCCTTCCATCTGGACTGAAGGATACGCTATTCACCGAATCGGTGTGCCCCTTCAACATCCGCCTCATCTCACCCGTTTCAGCATCCCAAAGGATGACCGTGTTGTCCTTGCTTCCCGAAGCTATCGTCCTTCCATCCGGACTGAAGGATACGCTCATCACCGAACCGGTGTGTCCCTCCAACTTCCGCCTCATCTTACCAGTTTCTGCATCCCAAAGAATGACCGTGTTGTCAAAGCTCCCCGAAGCTGTCGTCCTTCCATCCGGACTGAAGGATACGCTATTCACCGAATCGGTGTGCCCCTTCAACATCCGCCTCATCTTACCAGTTTCTGCATCCCAAAGAATGACCGTTTTGTCATTGCTTCCCGAAGCTATCATCCTTCCATCCGGACTGAAGGATACGCTATTCACCGAATCGGTGTGCCCCTTCAACATCCGCCTCATCTTACCAGTTTCTGCATCCCAAAGGATGACCGTTTTGTCATTGCTTCCCGAAGCTATCGTCCTTCCATCCGGACTGAAGGATACGCTCAACACCCAACCGGTGTGCCCATAAAGCGTCCACCTCTTCTCACCAGTTTTAGCATCCCAAAGGATGACTGTGCAGTCCCTGCCTCCCCATGCTATCGTCCTTCCGTCTGGACTGAAGGATACACTCTCCACCCAACGGGTGTGCCCCTTCAACATCCGCTTCATCTTATCCGTTTCTGCATCCCAAAGGATGACCGTGTCGTCATTACTTCCCGAAGCTATCGTCCTTCCATCTGGACTGAAGGATACGCTCGTTACCAAATCGGTGTGTCCCTTCAACTTCAGCCTCATCTTGCCAGTTTCTGCATCCCAAAGAATGACCGTTTCGTCCCAGCTTCCCGAAGCTACCGTCCTTCCATCTGGACTGAAGGACACGCTCGTCACATCATTAGTGTGCCCCTTCAACTTCCACCTCATCTCACCAGTTTCTGCATCCCAAAGAATGACCGTTTCGTCAAAGCTTCCCGAAGCTATCGTCCTTCCGTCCGGACTAAAGGATACGCTAAACACCGCATTGGTGTGCCCTGTTTGTAGGATGAGCACGGGGCGTTCCTCGGCAAGAGATGGCGAGAAAAGACGTGCAACCAACACTCCAATGCACGCCACAAACTTGCGCCACAAGGCGCCCCCAAGACTTGCCACAACATGGACGAAACAACGACTACGCATCTTCATCCCCTCCTTGTGAGCATTTTAGCAATCGCAAGCACCATTGAACAACCACCCATCTACCTTCCTCATGTAGCAACCAAGCCCACCAGAATGAGTGACATCCAATTGGTAGGGGCGGGTGAAACCCGCCCGCCTTTTCGGGCGCATTTCGGGCGCATTTCATGCGCCCCTACATCCTGCGTAACTCCTGCTGAACCGAATATTGCCCATAAGTCCTGCAAGCCTCAAAGAAGACGAGAACATTTTCAAGCGGTATGGCGGGATTGATTTCGCTTGAAGAGCCGATGAAAAAACCTCCGCCCGGCGCAGCAATTTTAATCGCTTCCTTAACTGCCTTGCGTATTTGCTCGGGCGTGCCAAGCGGCAAGAGCACCGAGCAGTCAATCCCGCCAACCAAAATCAAACGCTTTCCATATCGGCGCTTCAATTCCCCTAAATCCATCCCTGCCAACGGCTCAATCGGGTTCAAGCCGTCAATGCCTGCATCCAACAAATCGTCAAGGATTTGCCACAAGTTGCCATCGCTGTGGAAAATGACTTTGATGCCAGCGTCGTGAAGCGGCTCAATGCACCTTCGCAGCATCGGCAGGAAAGTTTCACGCAAAAACGAAGGCGAAAACAACAAACCGTTCTTGTAAGCGATGTCGTCGCCGATGAAATAAAGCGGGCAAAGTTGCTCCTCCGCAGCCACTTTCGCGAACCTGTAGGCAGTTTCGCCAGTGATTTCAAGCAGCGCTCTAACTTCTTTCGGGGCATCGTAGATGGCGTAGGCAAATCGTTCCTGTCCCATCAAGCCGTAGGCATCGTGAAACCCACAACCGTGCCCGGGCACATAAACTGTCAATGGTGCAAATTTACGCTGTTGCTCGCGCACCCAGTTGACCCAGTAATTGCGAATCCAATCCCACGAGACGGGTTCAGCCTTTCGGACATACTCCCTCAACTCGTCAATGCTCTCAATTTCGTAGCGAACTTTCCACGCAGTTTGACCGCTGATTTTGTGCTGCCCTTTGCCTTCGCCGATAACCGTGCCTTCTTGAGATGGCTCAAAAGAACTGCCGTAGCCTCTGCAAAGGTCAATGCCGAGCCCGTGATAGGTGCGGACCATTGCGGTTTCGTAATCGTCACCCTCTTGACGGAAGTAAGCGACGACTGCGGGGTTGTCAATATAGTCCCAAATTGGCACCCTGTCGCCTTCCTCAAAGTTCATTGACGCCTCAATTCTTTGCCAAACTTTTTCGTCCACATCGCCACCGTAACCTTTGCTGGGACGCATTTAACTTCCACCTGCAGACATTGCCCGCGGGAAGCCACTTTGAGGCGGATATAGCATAATCCTCCTTTTCGGGCGCATTCCCATGCGCCCCTGTTTACCGAAACGGATTTACCCCTTTTGCTCCTGTGGCAGCTTAGCGATTGCCGATGCTTGAGTTCCCAAAATTTGACTACATTGGGTCTTCAAGTGGCGGCAAAATCTCGGGATGCAGGGCACGCATCCTGATGAGGTAGGCTTCAATCCATCCCCTTGCTTTGTCAGGGTGATACATTGCCCAAACAATGCGTTCATGATCAAGGCTGTTTATGCGATCGTTTGCGGCTCTGAGCGCATCCATGCAGTTCTTAAGCGCCCTCTCAACTGGCATTCTCTCCGGGTTGATGTCTATGCCGAAGTAGCCAGTATACCCATACATTTTGAGCACATACAATGCAGCCTCCGTTTGCTCCGGCATGACAACGCCAATATTCAAGTCTTGGTCGTAATTCCCGAGTGGTTGGCTATTCCAGTGAGTGTGCGCAAGCCTGCCCTCACGGAGTATCCTTGCAAGGGCATATGGCAAATCTTCAAACCCCATCAAGACATGTCCAACCTCCGGGTTAAGCGCAACAAGTGCATGCCCTTCGGCGAGCAAACGCTTATTTTCCTCATTCTTCAGCCGCCGCTCAACATGCTCAGCCATAAGTATGCCATCTGCGGTGTTGCGATAGATGTTGTTTCCCCTTGGTTCATATGGCTTTGGTTCAAGCGCCACTCTCACACCCGGGACTGCATCCATAGCCTCTGCAAGCCCTTCCTCAAACCTATCCCACATTCCGTAAAAATCAAGCCCAAACGGGTTCTCGTATCCGTCAATCCCGGGCCAGACAATCGCGAAATCGCAATCAAGTTCCCTGTTGATTTCGAGCGTTCGTATTGTGCGCTCTATCGCCTTCTGGCGCACTTCAGGGAGTGGCGATGATAATGAGCCAAACTCAAATGTTGGCTCATAGAACAGGTTCGGGACGACCGTTAACACCCTAATGCCCGTGTCCTTGGAGAACTGCTTCCATAGGTCAAGGTTTTCATCGCTTAACTCGTTCGGGTAATGCGCCTCAAGCGCCTTTAAACCGTAGTCGGCAAGCTTTGCCGCTATCTCCAAACGCCTTGGTATGTCCAATTGCTCGCCATACGGTGCGTGAAACCTTGATGCCGCCGGCGAAAAATACCAAATCCCAGCCGAGAACTTCAGGTCAAGCTCAAATGTCTTGAGGTGTTGAATGAGCTCATCAGGGCTGCGCCTAACCTTCTGTGGACGCAGGTCAACCATCCCCATATCTATCACCTCCACATTTGAATTTGCTCCCACCCTGCAAGCAACGCACACCCAAAAAGCATCCAACGCAGCCGCATTAGGCTCACGCATACAGCATTTTGGCGCTCACATGCAATTTCGTAAAGAGGGGTTTGATTGCATACTGGCAACCATTTTGCTTGAGGGAAAACAAACTCATACTTCGTCTGAGTTTGCACAATGCCACATGCCACCTCAATGACGCTCACTTTCACGCCTCACCTTTGCTCGGTGGTAGGAGACAGTTCGGCGCGGAATCTTCAGCCCATGTGTCACGAAGAGAAATTCAGCTATCTGGCGGTCAGTCCACTCAGGGTATCGCTCAGCGATGCTCCGTATGACTTGCTCCTTTGAGGCACACAATTCGCTAAGTGGGTATTTCCCATGGCGCGTTGCTATCCCACGATGCCTTATCACTCGGCATATGTGGGAGCGGTGATGCCCGAGTTCCCTTGCCACCTCAGCTTGTGATAGCGGTTTTAGCAAAGCCCTGTCCCCGATGAATATAAATCGGCGTTGGTGATAGCATATCGTCCACACAACTCTCGCAAGCAAGCTGCGCCACCTGTTTATGTAGCGCAACAGGCTAACTATGCGCTCAAGCTCTTCACTCGGGTGAGAGCGAAGGAAGGTTCTCAAACCCTCTTCATCAATCACATACCTTGCTGCATAGATTTGCTCATCTCGGAATTGAATTGAGAGCGTCCCATCGCTCCTCGCCGAAACATACGCTACAACTTCAAAGGAGACGCCGCTGACTGCTTGCGGCAATGGCTTAACCGTCGGCTCCTCACCCACAAACATCTCGTGTATCTGAACACGGTTTATGCATCCAACTAACCTTCTCGCCTCCGGAACTGAGCAGCCATACCGCGCACACAACTCATCAACGCCCATTTCGCCCTCCCAAATCTTGAGGAAGTCGCGCTCTGGGATGCCATACTTCTTAACGAACTCCTCTATCTGCGCCACTTCCTCCGACAGGTTGGTATAACTTGAAGTCGGCTCAAGCAAACTTTCACCGCCCTGCTCAACAGCTTTTTGCCTTCCCTCCCTCTGCTCTTCGGCAAGCAACAACCTTATTCGCTTTAAAGCCCTCCTGACCTGAAGCAGTGGCACTGAGTATCTTCTTGCGAGTTCCTCAACACGGCTTATGGCGTTCGGTGAAAAGAAGTCGGCTTGCCAGTTGGGATGCTTGTCTATGCCATACCTTGCGATGAAGTCATTCAGCCATTTAATGGCGCTCTCACTCGGCTGCTCTGCGGTTGTGAAACTCCTAAAGCATATCTTGCGCACGATGCCCACCGAAACAAGTTGGCGAAACAGCGGATGGCTCTCAATCTGTCCAATCAACGCCTCAAGCTCCGAACTGGGCTTTGAAAGGAGGGCAAGGAAGTCATCCGGCGGACGGCGCAAGACAAGCTTTGTCTTGGGAACTGGTTCAAGGCGGACTTCAATTCTCATTTCACTTCGCCCCTTTCACCTTCTCACCGCTATCGCTGAACTGCTCAGCAGCGTTTCAAGTTCATCCCTTTCAATGATTGCAAAGTCACCCGGTATCGTGCATTTGAGCGCAGCCATAGCCACAGCGTTAGCTAAGCACTTCTCCCATGGCTCTTTGTTTAACCACCCAAAGATAGCACCTGCAACAAAGGCATCACCAGCACCCAGCCGGTCAACCACAGTTAACTTATATGGCGGTTGATAGTAAACTGTTGAGCCATCGGGACATGCCATTGCACCGCCCTCACTGAATGTGAGCATCGCAACCATTCTGGCAAACTCCCTCCGCAGCTGCTTGACTATCTCCTCGGGAGTTCCATTTAATCCGATTACAGACCTCGCATCCTCAAGCGTCACAAACAGGAAATCAACCTTTGGAAGCAGCTCAATAAGGGTCTGACGGGCTTCCTCAACTGTCCAGAGCTTGCTTCGGTAGTTTACATCAAAGCTGAGCAGCACGCCACTCCCCTTCAAGCGCACGACAACATCCTTAACAAGTCGCTTCGCATTCTCACTCAGTGCCGGTGTGATGCCGGTCATATGCATGACCTTTGCCCTTGAGATAAATTCCCAGTCAAGCTCATCACAACTCAATGTGTTAACGGCTGAATGCGCCCTATCATAGATGACGGTATTGGCTCTCGGTGTTGAACCAACCTCAAAGAAGTAAAGACCAACACGCCCAGTGTCTGTCCAGACAACCCTTGAAACATCAACCCCGTATTGTCGCGCACGGTTGGTTATCAACCTGCCAATTGAATTATTCGTGAGCTTTGATATCCAAGCGGTCTCAACACCCAAGCGTGATAGCGCAACGCACACATTCAACTCAGCTCCACCAATTTGAACCTCAAATACCTGCGCCTGCTCTATTCGTTGATGATCTGGAGGGGAGAGCCTGATTAAGCCCTCGCCGAGCCCAATGAATGTCGCCATACTGCAGACACCCCCGCACTGAAGCAACCCAACGACATTATACTGCATATGATTGGGTCAGTCGGCAACTGAGTTGCAATCCTGACTTGACGGCAACCTGTGATGTGGAGTGAGAGGGAATGGAGTGCATTGACATTGATGCGCTGATTGAAAAACACGGAAGGGAGAGGAGCAGCCTAATACCGTTGCTTCAAGAGATACAATCCGCTTGCGGCTATGTCCCAAGCGAATCAATCAGGAAGGTGGCAAAGTGGCTCGGCATTTTTGAGGTTGAGGTATATGAGGTGCTCACATTCTATGCGCAATTCAGGCTCGTGCCAAGGGGAAAGCACACGGTGAAGATTTGCCTCGGCACAGCATGCCACATGATGGGTGGGCAAGACATCTTCAACTATGTTTCACAGAGACTCGGCGTGAAGGCGGGGGAGACAACAAAGGATGGCATGTTCACACTTGAGAGAGTGGCATGCTTGGGGTGCTGCGGCATGGCTCCGGTTGTGGCAATTGATGACCAAGTTCATGGTCGCCAAACCATCTCAAGCGTTGAAAGGCTGCTGAGGGAGCACATGGATAAGGAGGGAAAGGGGGAGCAGGGGCAAACATAATGCAGCCGGCGACATGGGACTTGTTGAGGTGCGATGGCAATGTCAATCAGATGGCTTAATGTGACGATTGATGGCGTTCAAATCAAAG
Organism: Candidatus Thermosaccharophagus tengchongensis; assembly: GCA_032161105.2. GTDB lineage: Bacteria > Armatimonadota > Fervidibacteria > Fervidibacterales > Thermosaccharophagaceae > Thermosaccharophagus > Thermosaccharophagus tengchongensis. The sequence continues at coordinate 45,748 of JAVHTD010000019.1, read as the reverse complement.
TCCCAGATGGGACAACCGTCCTGCTCGCAGCGAGACAAGCCGGCATTCGTATCCCGACGCTTTGCTATCATCCAAGGCTTTCACCAACTGGCGCATGCAGGTTGTGCATCGTGGAAGTTGAAGGGATGAAGGGCTTTCACACATCATGCACATTGCCATGTTCGGATGGGATGGTCGTGCACACTAATACCGCCAATGTGAGGAGCATGAGGCAGCATGTGCTCTGGCTGCTGCTGAGCGATTACCCGTGCAGCGAATGCCTGCTATGCGATGAGAGAAGCAAATGCGATTTTAAGTCGTGCAAGCACGATGTCCCGGTGGAATGGCGATGCTGCTACAAGTGGGAGGCATGTGAGCTGCGTTCCATTGTTGAAGAAGTTGGATTGCCGGAGGGCTTGCCAAAGCCAAAGTATATTCACAGGGGCTTTGAGCCCATTGAGGATGAGCCGCTCATATTGATTGACCGAAACAAGTGCATACTCTGCGAGCGTTGCATAAAGGCATGCCAAGAGGCAAGGGGCATAGGTGCAATCGGATTCATATTTCGTGGTCACAGCTCATTCGCTGGACCACCACCCAATACTCGCCTTGAGGATTCCGGATGCAGATTCTGCTGCACATGTGTTGAGGTGTGTCCCTCTGGGGCATTGCTTGACAAAGTCAGCTTTGATGATAAGCCGAGGGAGAAGGCACTTGTGCCATGCAAATACGCATGTCCGGCTGGCATTGATGTGCCAAGGTATGTCCGCCTAATAGCTGAGGGCAAGTTTGAAGATGCATTGGCTGTCAACCGTGAGAAGGTGCCATTCCCAAGGGTGCTCGGAAGGGTGTGCATGCATCCATGCGAGGATGCGTGTCGGAGACAGGAGCTAAATGAGCCAATCGCAATTAGGCTTTTGAAGCGCTTCGCAGCCGACAACGCAAAGCCGACATGGAAGGAACGCTCAACATTTAAGCCGCCAAAGGAGAAGCGCATCGCCATCATTGGCGCCGGACCAGCTGGATTGACCGCTGCATATTACCTCAGGAAGCTCGGCTACAGTGTCACTGTGTTTGACGAGAATGATGAGCCGGGTGGAATGATGCGTTACGGCATACCACACTATAGGCTGCCAAAGGATGTGTTAGCCGATGAGGTGAACGAGATACTCTCACTGGGGATTGAATTGCACACGCAAACGAGCGTTGAAAACATTGACTGGCTGTTCTCACAGGGCTTTGACGCCGTCCTGATAGCGATAGGGGCTCAGAGGGCGATCAAGCTCGGAATTGATGGCGAGGAACACCACAGGGTGATTGACGGATTGACATTTTTGAAGCTCCTGAACATGGGCAAGGAGATCGCCATCGGAAGAAGCGTTGGTGTGGTTGGTGGTGGCAATGTTGCAATTGACGCTTCAAGGGTGGCATTAAGGCTTGGGGCTGACAATGTGACGATCCTTTATCGCCGCACGAGGAATGAGATGCCAGCACTTGATGAGGAAGTTGAAGCCGCCCTTGAGGAAGGAGTTAGCATTGAGCAACTCGTTGCGCCGAAGCGCATAATCGGCGATGATGACTCCGTCACCGTTGAGCTCATCAGGATGAGGCTTGGCGCACCGGATGAGTCCGGTCGCCCAAGACCGATACCGATTGAGGGTTCGGAATTCAAACTCCGTTTTGATACGCTCATTGTGGCGATTGGGCAAGCCCCAAGGATACCTGATGGATTTGGCGTTGAGCTTACAAGGAGAGGCTTAATCGCCGTTAATGGGGAGACGCTTCAAACGAGCAGGGATAGGGTTTTCGCTGGCGGAGACATAGTGCTCGGACCTTCGTCAGTGATTGAGGCAATAGCTCATGGCAGGTTAGCTGCATCGTCAATTGATAAGCTCTTCGGCGGGGATGGCGACATTGACGAGGAGCTGACAGAGGAGGGCTTCATAGGGAAGCGCAGCTTATGGATGGGGAGGATTGACGAATTTGCATATCTTGGGCGAGTAAAGCCGAGGAAGCTTGAGCCAAGTGTGAGGAGGCGAAACTTTGATGAGGTTGAACTCGGCTTTACAGCTGAGGAAGCTGTTGCCGAAGCCATAAGATGCCTCCAATGCGACATGCGCTTCCAAATGACCCCCACGCCCATCATGAAATTGGAAGCCGCTTTGAGGTCTTCTTCATCAAAGCGATAGGCGCGCCATGGGAGTTGCAGCATGCCAAGCTGTAATGCACAAGACGAGTTACGCAATGGGTGAAAACTGTATTTGTCCTGAGCGTGTCAAACAATCTTGAGAGAGCTCCATCAAATGATTCACAAACTCCGATGAGCCGCTGAAAGCAAAGGCGTGATGCATCCATGAGCGACGAGGATGGCAAGCACAAAAGCGAATCGTTGCTGCTTATGAGCGTTTGCATGGGACAAATTTGGTCAGCCCTGGTTATCTCGGGCAGGCTTGAGAAACTTGGGGTTGAACGCGCTCGCAAGCTCATGGGGAACATTTACAAAGGTGTGGTTGAAAGGCTTGTGCCCGCAATAGATGCAGCATTTGTGAAGATTGAGGAAGGCACCTATGGTTTCCTTCAAGCGAGTGATATAGCCCCGCATTCAATTGGCGTTGAAACGGTGAACCATCTCACTCGCATCCCCATAGAATCTCTCAAGCCGGGACAAACGATACTTGTGCAAGTTGTGCACGAGCCAAGGGAAAAGAAATGCCCGAGGTTGACAACTCGCATATCGCTTCGCGGCAGATTCGTTGAGTTGATAACTCAGGGCGCAGACCACTCGTCTGTATCCCATGCGATAACGAATCCGAGAGTGAGGGAAAAGCTTCTGCGCACAGTTGAGAAGTATCGCCCGCTTGAATGTGGTGTGCATGTTCACCCTGAGGCTGCCGAAAGAAGCGAAGCTGAGATTGCAAACGACATAAGGGAACTCACCAGCACTTGGAAAGATGTAGTGCGCAAGTATGATGAGATGCCAGCACCGTCATTGCTTCATCGCAGCCCGGATTTGATTGAGCGCGTTTTATTTTCAACGGCGCATAAGGTGGATGAGATTGTCATTGACTCGCCAAAGCACTATAAGCGCATGGTTGATTTAGCAACGCAGTATTTGCCACAGGTGGCAACACGGATAAAGCTGTATGATTCACCGGTGCCCCTGTTTGATGCCTATGGCGTATCTGAGCAAATTGAGAGGGCGCTTTCAAGGGTCGTCAAGTTGCCCAGTGGGGCTTACATCGTGATTGAGACAACAGAAGCATTGACAAGCGTGGATGTGAACACAGGGCATGTAATAGTTGGTGACCTTTACGAAACAACCCTGCGAATAAACATGGAAGCCGCAGAGGAGCTGGCGAGGCAGTTGCGCATACGAAACATAAGCGGGCTTATAGTCGTTGACTTCGTTGACATGCCGAGTTCTCACAATTGGGTTAAACTTCAAGAGCACCTTCAACGCGAGATCTCGTTGGACGAGGTTGAAACAAGGATCGTAACTCTCAGCCCGACCGGCGTAATTGAGCTGACGAGGCAAAGGCAAGGTCTAAGCCTTGAAGAGCTGTTAATGGAGCCATGTGAACATTGCGGCATTGGTAAGGTGCCGTCAACGCTAACCATAGCGCTGAGGTTGCGCCGTGAATTGCTCCTCAAGTCAAGTCTTCACCCGGCGAATGTGGATGCAATTGTGTGCGCCCACCCGAAAGTGATTGCAGAGCTTGTGCAAGCTGGCAGTGAGGAACTGGAGAGGCTTGAAGCCATTGCCAGAAGGAGAATATGGCTATTCGCATCCGGCTCCCTGCATAGGAATCAATTTGAGATTGCCTTCGGTGAGGATGCACTTAACCCATATCTGGAAGCGCAGCCGAAAGAGTGGGAACAGGTTGACTTGAGATCCGGCGAAGAGTTATATCCCTCTGAGGCACCGGCATTTGCACTGTTCAAAAACAAACTCGTGCGCTTACCGGAGGGCTTCATCGGTGAAGCTTTCCCTGTCTCCTTCAAGCTCAAAAATGTTGGCAGATGGTTTGCGGAGGCAGTTTGGGCGCCATCGGTTGATTCTACTGCACATGAGAGGGACGACGCATTAAAACTTAAGGTGGAAGGAGGTGAGGAAAGATGATGAGCAGGGAAGCCGACCCAACTGCCATTTGGCAAAGGGTGAAACGCATGTTGGTGCAGCAATTGCAATCTCCAACGCCAGCTGTATGGCAAGCCATTGACGCGCTTGTGCCGATCGGCTTTGATGGAAACGACTTCATTCTCGGATGCCCATATGAACATGCCCCTTTAATGCCGCATGTGACAGCCCCAACTACGAAGAACCTGCTTGATAGAATACTGCGCCAATTTTTCGGAGAGGATGTCCAAAGCAAAATTATTCAGGGGCGCAGCAGGGAGGATTATGAGCGCTACAAAGAAATGATGGCGATAAGGCAGCAACTTGAACATCAGCGAGCGATGACATCAGTTGCTGGAGTGATTGCTGAGAAGACTTGGCGCGAACTTTGGCAAAGGCTCTCGCAGCAATTTCACAGCATGGCAGGTCGCCAATATGAATCAACGAGGGCTCGCTTCCTCTTAGATGCAGCGGCTCAAATTGCCGAATTCGTTGAGGAGGAAGAAAGGAAAGAGGGGGCAAACATTGATTTGATCAAGCGAGAGATGGATAGGGTAATTGAGAGGTTGGCGAGCTTGCTCGGTGTCCCAATGCCAGTTGTGGCAATTGAAGTTGAGCGATGTAGGAAAGCCAGAGCCGTAGTTGAAGGAAAGCTTCACTGAGCTCTCAAAAGGTCTGCGTGAATCCTTTGCTTAGAGGGGCAGCAATTTCCTTGCGGGAAAATGCAACTGCGCAATGAAAGGGGGTGATTTAAAAGTGACCATTGTTTTGGCGCGCTATTTTTGGGGTGTTGTCGCAATCGGTATCGTTGTAGCCGTGATCTATTACTTTGCAGCTGTTGAGACGCCGCAGAGGAGGGTGGCTCAATTCCTTGATGCCTTGCGCAACGGCGACAGAGCAGCAGCTGCTGAATGCGTGGGAAGTGAATGGCGCGGCAACTTCTCCAAAGAGCAAACGAGCGGTCAAGACAAAATACTGAGCGTGCTTAAGTCAATGACTTATACTCTGGGGACACCGACAAAGGGTGAAGAGTGTGTGCTCGTGCCGGCCGAACTTAACTTCACAGCCACCAACTTCAAAATCAATGTGAACATACCTGTCACAAGGGAGCTCATATGGTGGCGGATTGACATGAAGAAGTGGGAGAAGGAACTCTCACAGGCGCTTGGGTTTCAGAACGCCGAGGTTTTCGTCCGCTCTTATGTTTACGGTAAGCCACTTAAGGGTGCACCAACGGGCAGCGGTGGCGGTGTCATTTCGCCTTGGGGACCGGGAGGCGGTATTGTCACTCCCGGCTTTGGAGGGTTGCAATAATTTCTCCCACCCCTCACGCGTCTGATGAGATTGGCGCACGCAGCGCATCCGATTGATGGATTGAACTTTCTTTGCCCTTAGACCAAGGGCATGGGTTACACTTTTCACCCTTTGCCACGGAGCTTTTCTGGTGCAGGTGGTAATTCCTTGCCCTCAGCTGCTGCGGTGATAGCGTCATTCAGGAACTTGTAATACTCTTCATCAGTCTCGCCGAGCAACCCGACGTATTTGCCGAGCAACTTCCCGTGCTTGTTTATTATGAACAGCGTGGGAGTGTTCGGGGCGCCGTAAACTTGCCTGAACACCTTCAACCCTTCGTCCAACAACACAGCATACTTTATCTTCATGCGCTCCATGTAAGCCTTCACGGCTTCTGGGTTGCCAAATTCCTTCACGATGCCAATCACAACGAGCCCATCCTTCTGACGCTCATCAAACAGCCGACAGATAAGCGGCTCAAGCTTCTGGCTGTATGGACAACCTATGGAAAGGAAGTTAAGCACTATAACCTTCGTCTTCTCGTCACGCAGCACATCGGAAAGCTTGACCTGCTTGCCATCAACCGACTTAAGTTCAATGTCAGGAGCCTGTTCACCAACTTTAGCCACCGGCTTTGATTCCTGCTCTCCCTCGGCAGAGAAGCAACGCAGCGGCAGCAAAAGCACACAGCAAGCGACAGCCACCATTATCAACTTCTCCCATCGCATAATTCACTTCACCTCCATTCAACTGAGCAATGCGCTGCGTGCGCCACTAATCAAGTTTAAGCGCCAAACACATCAAGCGCAACTGACATCGTTCCTGCAGGCATCAATTTTGACGCTCGTGTCAGCCAATCCGTTGCCACATGGAACTGAGCAACGCACTATGGTGATTTAGCGACGGATGAATTGGCAAAGCGGATTGGCTATCCGATCCGGCAATCCGCATATAGCTTGCGAGTAACGCACAGTTGTTCCCATGATAAAGGTGGTGTATTGTCATGTGCCTGAATGCGCTCAATGTTGATGAGGGCAAATTTGAGAGGTTGTGTGAACTGCTCGGGAGAGTCATTGAGTCCCATAGGAGTGAAGCAATTGAATGGCTCATGGAGTTAATCAGCCTCAGAAGCGTTCAGGGTGAGGAAAAGGAAACGCAGCTTCGCATAATGGAACTGATGCAACAACTCGGTTTAAACCCTCAGCCGGTTCAAATCCCAAACGAGATCGTTTTTGACCCGGAGTATTCCCATAGCGATGATGAGAAGCCATACGATGAGCGGTTTAATGTCGTGGCAAAAGTTGAGGGGCAGTGTGGCGGAAGAAGTTTGATTATCCAAACCCACTCCGATGTTATACCCGAGGGCGGATGGGAGGACGCCTTCAATCCGAGCTACGATGGACAGCATGTGTATGGGAGAGGGGCTGTGGATGCAAAGGGACAGATTGTTATGATGCTGCTCGCTGTCGGCGCATTGAGGGAGCTCGGCATCAAGCTGTGTGGCAATCTGGAGTTACAAGTAGTGATTGAGGAGGAGGTTGGTGGCAACGGTGCACTTGCCCTCATCAGGCAGGGTTGCAAGGCTGATGGCGCAGTTGTGCTTGAATCAACTGGGTTCAATGTTTATTGTGCAAACAGAGGCGCACTGTGGTTTCGCATAAGGACATTCGGGAAGTCGGTGCACATGGGCAGAAGGCATGATGGCGTGAACGCAATTGAGAAAATGGTTGAGGTGATAAAGCAGCTCCTTGAATATGAGAGGAGGCTGATTGAAGAGAGCAGGGGTTATCCGCTGTTTGAAGATTACGAATACCCGGTGCAGCTCTGCATCGGAGTTATACATGGTGGGACATGGCCCTCAATGGTGCCCGAGGTGTGCACTATTGAAGGGGGTGTTGGCTTCCTCCCAAACAAAACAATTAGTGTGGTGAAGGAGGAATTGCGTCAGGCAATACTTTCCTCAGGAGACGAATGGTTGAGGGAGCACTTTGAATTAACTTTCCCAAAGCTTCACAACGACGCATACGAGATACCGAAAGATCACCCTCTCCCTGTTACTTTCCACAGGGCTGCAGCTGCTTTTGGGCTGCCATCAAAGGTAAGCGGTTGGAACATAAGTTGCGACGCGCGCCTGTATGCGAGGCTCGCCGGCATACCTACAATCGTATTCGGTGCTGGCGATGCATCAATGGCTCATTCATCCGGAGAGAGCATTGCCGTGTCTGAACTTCTTGATGGAGCGAAAGCTCTGTCACTCGGAATTGCATTATGGTGTGGGGTGTCCGATTGGGGGTGAGCTTTGATGGGGCGACCGAGGGTTGGCGTGATCGGTCTTGGCAGGTTTGGCATAAACCATCTTCGCTGCTATCGCCAAATGACATGGATGGGGCTTGCTGAGCTTGTGGCTGGATGCGATGTCAATGAAGATTTGCTTGAGGCGAGGCTGCGCGAATTTCGGTTCACTCCGTATACGGATTATCGTGAAATGCTTGAGCGTGAAAGGCTTGATGCGGTAAGCGTTGTAACCCCAGATCACCTGCACCGCCAGATAGTCATTGACTGCGCGGATGCAAAGGTCCATGTGCTTTGTGAGAAGCCGCTTGATGTCACAGTGGAAGGGTGTCTTCAAATGATTGAGGCTGCCGAGAGGAACAAGGTGCTGCTCTGCGTTGACTTTCACAAGCGGTATGATGAATACCATCAGGTGCTGAAGCGGAAGCTGGATGCGGGCGAATTGGGTAGGATACAGTATGGCTATGCCTACATGGAGGACAGGATTGAAGTCCCAAGGGATTGGCTCAGGTCATGGGCGCACGCAAGCTCTCCGGCTTGGTTTTTGGGGATTCACTACTACGACCTTGTGCGGTGGCTGCTCAACAGCAATGCTGCTGAAGTGTGGGCGAAAGGGAGCACCGGCAAGCTTTCAAGCATCGGCATTAACACTTACGATTCAATAGTGGCGATGGTTCACTTTGAGAATGGCGCAACTGTGTGCTTCCAAACATCTTGGATTCTGCCGGATGCATTTGAGGCGAGCGTCAATCAGGGCTTGCGTCTTGTGGGCACTTTGGGAGTGGCTGAATGCGATGCTCAAGACAGGGGCACAAGGACCTGTTGTGAGACGGACATACCACAACAGCAAACTCATAACCCAGCCTTTTTGCATTCCCGTTATGATTCACTCGGAAGAGAAATCTGGGAAGGCTATGGAATAGCGTCAATTGCCGATTTCGTCCAGACCGTCAGCCTGCTTCTTGACGGGGTTAGCATGAGCGAACTTAAGGGCACATTTGCAACCGGCGTGGACGGACTTGAAGCGACAAGAATAGCGGAAGCGGTTCATGAAAGCATAAGGCTGGGCGCAACGGTGCGCATTGAAAGATGAGGCAAGGAGCAAAAAACTGGAAGCTATCAAGGGCGCAAATTGCGAGGGCAACTTGATGGATGAAACATCCATCAGTTGTGTTGAGTTTAAAAACCGCTTGCAAAGATGAGGTGATGCATCATGAGGAAAGCAGGCTGTTGGATGACGGCTCTGTTTCTGAGCATTCTTGTAGCTCTCAATAGCTTGGGGGCGCAAATTGAGAAGCACATCGAAGAGGCAAACCAGTTGGCAGCCGATGGGAAGTTGAAAGAAGCTGTGGCACTGCTACACGAGGCTGCAAAGCAACAGGAGCATATTTGGTATGCCCATCTGCTCAAACTTGAAGCCCTCAAACTTTACCAAGCCGCCGACAAGCTTGACGAATACCAGAAAACTATATCGTCAGCTTTGAGCAAGCGCCCGTATGATTCGGAACTGCTGTGGACGCTCGGACAGGCATACTGGCTGATGGGCGATATGTGGCATGCGATTGTCTATTTGGCGAGGGCTGTCGGGGCTGCACCATCGGTCGGGATATACTACGCATGGCTTGGAAGAGCTTACTTGGAGCTCGGGATGGAGTATCACGCCAACGCTGCGTTTGACATCGCTGTGAGACTGGACCCAACCCTGTCCGGAGTGGTAAGGAGCTTTCGTCGCCCAGCAGTCAAAAGAGTTCAACCAGAAGTGCAACCGCCAATTCAACCACAGCAACCGGAGCAGCCTCAACCGCCCGCCACACCACAGCAGCCAGAACAGCCAAAGCCACCGGAACAACCCAAACCACCACAACAGCCAATACAGCCTCAGCCACCAGCGCAGCCTCAACCACCGACACAGCGTCCATATCAGGTTGAGGTGGCGCCAAGCGGCGCTATCATGAGGTTTCTCTTTAAGGGTCAACTCTGCTTCATCAACTTTGGCTTCCGAGTTGCCCCGCCGGGGTGGGGATGGCCACCGCTCTTCAGGCAAGTTGACATGCAACCGACGAATGTAAAGCGAGAAGAGAAGGACGGTGTAATCTCATTCAGCGGTGTGGCAACCTCTGGAGGGGACTCAATCCAATGGGTTCAAACGATAACACAAACAGACGAGGCAGTTGAGGTGGTTTACGAGCTCACCCCGCTTAACGACATCAAAGTTGAATCGGTGCTGATTGAAGCATGGATACCAGCAGCCAGTGTTGCTGACCCCGGAAGATGGTTCATCATCGCCGGTGGAAAGCCCGACTTGAAACCGTTCCCAGAAAAGCCGCCGCAAGGACCGAGCCCTGTGTTTTACACAAACAACGCCCTTGACCAAGTCGGGTGGATAACGAGAAGCGGTGTTGGAGTGCTAATAACGATGGAGAAGCAGCCGGGCGCTTTCTGGTGGCTTCAAGACGACAGGCTTTACGGGGTTGGCTTCTTTGAGTTTCAACTTCACTGCGGGATACGAAACATATGGGCTAAGGGACGAACCGCGACATTTGCATTGACTTTGCGACCATTCACCGCAGCGGGCATAGGACAGCAAGCACCTTAGAAGCCGTTTCAAAAGCAAGACCGGATTGCGTGCCGAGCTTCTTACCGGGTCAAGCGATCAATTTTATAGCCCATCCGAGGTTGCCGCCAAGCCCGAAGTTTTAAATCGGCTTTGCGGTGATGCGGTCATCTCCGAATCAGATTGGCAAGCTCTTCGGCATTCCTGATGGCATAAGCGTTCACATCGTTGTTGAAGTAAACGAATACATCAATGCCGTTCCGCAGCATTTCAGAAATGCGCTCAGCCCACCACCGCAACTCACTCATCGGATAGCAGCCCGAGTAAAGTTGATTCCAACCATGCATGCGTATGTAGCTGAAATCCGAGGTCAGAATAATTTCCTTGGGGAGCATAGGCGCACTCGGTATGCAGAATGCGCATCCAAATTCCTCAAGCACTTTAATGCTCGCCCTGTCAATCCACCAACTTGGGTGCCTGAACTCAACCGCATACCTGTATCCCTTTGGGAGCACTCGCAAGAATTCCCTCAACCTCTCATGGTCGGCTTTTAACATCGGTGGCAGCTGCCAAAGTATCACCTTTGCCTTCTCGCCCAACCCACAAACGGCTTCAAAGAACCTGCGCAATGGCTCTTCAACCGACCTCAGCTTCCTCATGTGCGTGATGAACCTGTTACCCTTCACTGCGAATGTGAAATCATTCGGGGTCTGTCTATGCCAGCGTTCAAAGGCAGCCTTTGATGGGAGGCGGTAAAAAGAGTTATTGATTTCAACAGTGTTGAACCGCTCGGAATAAAACGGAAGCCATTTAGCCTGTGGCAGCTCCGGCGGGTAAAAGAGACCACGCCAATGCTGGTAAACCCATCCCGATGTCCCGATGAGCAAACTCGGCATGTTTGACCAGCTCACCCCACTTGAAAGAGCCGTTGTGGCTGACTGAGATACGATGTGCACCCACTCGCCATAATGCATCATAGCGAGTTCGCACAGGTGCAACTTGCCCTCCGCCTTGGCGAAGGGCAGTGGCAAACATGTAAGCAGCGCCCCATTTCTAAAGCCGTATGTGTTGATCACCTCACTGAGTGGTGAGTTGGATGCATACAATCGGCGCGTTAACGATTGACGGGCTTCTAAAACTCTATGAGGCGCGCAAGGAACAGATTGCCGAACGGTTAAGGCAGTTCACCGAATTCTATGAAAGGGCAGATGATGAAGCGCTGTTTGAGGAGTTGGTGTTTTGCATCTGCGCTGCCGGATACTCAGCTCGCGGGGCGATGAAATGCGTTGAAGCAATAAGACAGATACTCATGCACGGTGATGCAAATGAGATTGCAAGCAGAATGCGATTTCACAGGTTTGCAAGCGCCAGAGCGAGATACATAGTCCACACGCGTGAATACTTGCGCAGGGAAGCCGGCTTCAAGCTGAAGGAGATATTGAATTCGTTTGACGACCATCATCAGCGGCGCGATTTCCTCGCCCTAAATCCGGACATAAAGGGCATCGGTTATAAAGAGGCATCTCATTTCCTGCGCAACATAGGGTTCAAAGGCTATGCCATCCTTGATAGGCATGTTGTGCGTTGCCTACTTGAGTTGGGTGTGCTTGAGAGCGCTAAGCCACCAACTACAAGAGGAAAATACATTGAGGCTGAGGAGAGGGCGAAAGCATTCTCACAGCGCATTGGTATCACCATTGACGAACTTGACTTACTCCTGTGGTCGTATCGCACCGGAGAGATACTGAAGTGACTTGGATTACGTCCGTCATCCCGAACGGCGCATCGGGCACAAAGCCATTTGAGCGGGAATGCATTGTGCCCAATCACGATGCCATAGGTGAACATATGGTTGAAGGCGATTTACGGTTTCTTGGAAGCCCTCACAACTAGGATGTAGGCGGCACACGGGCGAAGATAGTCAACCTCAAAATGTTCAGATAGCGCCTGCTCAAGCTCGTCTGCAGTCCATCGGTAGAAGTAAATCCCACCTTTGTGGTAGCCCTCCCGCCTGCTGAACAGCTTCATCAACCACGACCAATGGTAAATGGAGAAAACAAACGGTGACGATGGCTTCAACACCCTCGCAACTTCGGAAAAGACTTCACACTGAAGGTGCTTTCCCGGGATGTGCTCAATCGCTTGAGCGCTGAAGACCAAATCGCAGCTCTCGTCCGGCAGCGGAAGCGAGTTGGCGTCACCGTGAAGGAGCATCCAGCATTTGTCCCCGAAACCTCGCTTTAGACGCTCTCTGCAATGTTGCAGCGATGTGTATGATAGGTCAAGGGCAAAAAGGTGCTTAACTTGCTTAACCAACTCAACTGTTACACGCCCCGTGCCACAACCGATTTCAAGCCCCACATCGTAATTCGTCGCCCCGAGCAACCGCCTATAAAGTGGCAGCTCAAACAGCCCGACTAACTTCAGCCCTATCAACCTGTCATACCAGCTCGCCTGTTCGTCGCGGGTCCTTTGTTCCCTCACCTTTTGCAAGTCAGCGTCAGATAATGGGCGCATAAGCCGCGCCGGGAGGATATGGACAATTCGGTCATCAACTTCAAATGCGCGCCCACACATATCGCACCTCAAAAGACCACCATCAAGGGTGAGCCCCTCACCATCATCCGGACAAACGAGCCATTGCATCATTTCAGTGGGTGCCATTCATTCATCCCCTGCCAATCAACAAGTCAGGTGCAGCGCAGCCACAACCCTTTGATGCTCACGGCGTTCGTTGTAAATTGAGCATGCACGCCTCGTATCACAGGCGCACACCTCAATTCCGAGCGCTTCTAACTGGCGCCGCAATTCATCCGGAACAGACATACAGCAGTAATAGCCAGTCCCAATGATGAGCATCGCCGGCTCAAACGCCAATGCCTCTTTCAAATCATCCATGCATAAGCTGTGCCCCTCTTTACGCCACCATGGAGAGAGCACACCGCTTGGGTGGATAATGACATCCCTTTGATAAACCACTCCATCCACGACTATGCGCCCAAATTCGTAGGACTGTATCACCGGCATTTGCACATCACCCAAAGAATGTGAATTCGCTTAGCCACCTTGAGCTCGGTCATTGAATGAATTGAGCGCTACGAGCCTTTGGGCTTTATCTTTCCCTTCTCATAGGCGCGCATGAAAGCCTCAAACACAACTGGGTCAAAGCGCTTCCCAACATCGGAGCGAATCATTTGAATGGCATCCTCGGGCTGATGTGCAGGGCGATAAGGTCTGTCAGATGTGAGTGCGTCAAAAACATCAGCGATGGCAATGATGCGCGCATCAAGCGGTATATCGTCCCCACTCAAACCGAGCGGATAGCCAGAGCCATCAGAGCGCTCATGGTGATAGCGCACCCCGGGAAGATTCGGCTCAAGCTGCTTTATGAGCCTAAGTATTTGATAGCCCTTCTCTGGGTGAGTCTTCATCTGCTCATATTCCTCATCGGTGAATCTCCCCGGCTTCCTCAACACCGAGTCCTCTATCCCGATCTTGCCTATATCGTGGAGCAGCGCTGAAAGCTCAATGCGCCTCCTTGACGCCTCATCCATGCCGAGCTCTTCAGCAATGGAGAGCGCAAATTGGGCAACCCTTTCAGAGTGACCGCGAGTATATGGGTCACGCGCATCTAAAGCTGCAGCCAACGCCTTTATTGAGCTGAGGAAAAGGTCCTGCAGCGCCTCGTGCTTCCTCGCCTTGTCAATGGCAATGGCAGAGAGATCGGCAAGCAGCATCAGGTCATTCAAGTCAGCTTCATCAAACCCGGCTTCCTCAGTTCCATCTTCACACCGCTTTCGCTTGTTCAAAACCTCAATAACTCCGATCACCTCGCCGCTCAAGCGCAGCGGGACTGCAAGCAAATTCCTCGTCCTAAACCCGGTTACCTCATCAACCTCGCGCTTGTGCCTTGCGTCCCTCTCAACATCGTTAACGATGACTGGCTTGCCCGTGCTGACCACATATCCGGCGATGCCCTCACCGGGTTTTACGAATATTCGCCTCAGCACTTCGGCGCTCTCACCCGTCGCCACCTCAAAGGTGAGCTCACCCGAATCGCTTTTAAGGAGGATTGAGCTTGCCTCGGCGTCTGTCACCTCCTCAGCAGCACGAAGTATGCTGGTAAGCACCGACTTTAACTCAAGCGATGAATTGATCTTCGCCGTGAGTGAAAGGAGTAACCGCAATTGCTTTACTTGCCTTTCGCCCTCGTTTAATAGCATCAGGCATTGAGCTTCAAGCGTTTTCACCTCCCTATGCAGCATCTGAACTTGCTCCTCGCGCTCATTGAGCATTTGCCTGAGCTGTGACATCTCCCTCTCACGCTCGTTCAACCTTCGCTCAAGCTCCGCAATTCTCCTTAGAAGTTCAAGCTCGGTTTCAACGCCCCATTCATCAGAATCAGAATGGGCATGCACTGTAGCTCACCTCTCATGTGCGCCTTTGATTGCGGCTTTCAATCCCTCCATCACCGGCTCTCTCAAGCGCTTCAATGAGTTGTTTGAGCAACTGCCTTGCAAGCTTATGCTCCGGGTCACGCTGCAGCTCGGCGTTCAATTCCTCCATCGCCGATGGTATGTCACCGCGCTTGCAATACGCAATTGCGAGGCAATAATGCGCATCAGGGTAAGATGGATGCAACCTCGTCAAGCGACTCAGAAGCTCTATCGCCTTGCTCAGCTCACCGATTTCACTGTAAACTGCCGCCATGTTCATCAGAGCCGTCGGATTATCCGGGTCATATGTGAGCACATACTCAAACTGCTCCTTTGCCTCCTCAAACTTCCCGAGCATGTAACAAGCCACACCGAGATTAATCCTGCCGTGCAAGTTTGTCGGCTCAAGCTCAACGGCAGCGCGAAGATGCTCATATGCCTCATCAAGCCTTCTCTCCGAGAGCAACCTTGCTCCCATCCTTCTGTGTTCACTTGCGCTCAACTTGCCATGTTTGCTTCGCCGGCGCATGGACCAAAATCGCACTTTGAATCACCTTTGCAAAATGAGGAGCGGCGGGCTTAACCTTATCTCCCCTCGGTTGACTTCGCCTCATCCCAGATTGCATCCATCTCTTGAAGGCTCATCTGCGAGAGGTCAATCCCGAGCTCCTTCGCGCGCCTTTCAATCTCACCAAACCGCTTGATGAATTTGTGCACCGTGCAGCGAAGCGCATCTTCGGCATCCAACTTGAGCAGCCTCGCAACATTCACAATGGAAAAGAGCAGGTCACCGAGCTCCTCCTTCAGCTTGCTCAATACCGCATCCCCACATTGACCGAGAAGGTCTGAAAGCTCCTCAACCTCTTCCCTCACCTTAATGAATGCATCCTTAGCGCTTCCCCAATCAAAGCCGACATGTGATGCACGCCTTTGAACTTCCTCGGCGAGCATGAGCGCCGGCATGGCTAACGGCAAGTCAGCCATCAGCGTCCCAGATGCATCGTTAGCATGCGACCTCTCTGCCTGCTTTATTGCATGCCACTGCGCAAGCACCTGTTCGGCTGTCTCGGCATGCGCATCACCAAACACATGTGGATGGCGAGATATGAGCTTGCTGCGCAAACCCTCAATGACATCTTGGATGTCAAATTGACCTTTCTCACTCGCCATCTGAGCGTGGAACACGACTTGAAGCAAAAGGTCGCCAAGTTCCTCACGCAGCTTTTCCATGTCTCCGCTCTCAATGGCGCTCACAACCTCATAAGCCTCCTCAATGGCGCATCTTTTGATTGACTCATGAGTCTGCTCCCTATCCCATGGGCAGCCGTCCGCGCTGCGCAGCTTCGCCACCAACTTGACTATCTCCTCAAACAGCTCGCCGACCGACGGGCTCTTTGATGCCATCTTACTTCCCCTCCGCCTCGTTCCTTTGTTTCCCTCTCGCCCTCAAGGAACGCCCATAAATTTCCTCAACGGCTTTGTATGCCTCAACATGAACCTTCACATCGGCATCATCGCGCAACTTCTGCATCACCTCTGCAAGGGACGGTGAGACAGCCTTCCTATGTTCAGCCTCAACCAATGGTCTGGCAAGCTCAAATGTGATTTGGTTCGCACTCAGCACAGCCTCAAGCTTTGCGATGACCCACAAGCCACCCACTTCTATGGGCTTGCAAACTTGCCCGGCTTTTAAATCCTTGACTGCCTCTATTAAACGATCCTCAATAACAGTCGCGTCAAGCGGCAGCACACCGATTTCTCCCGCCTTTTGGCGCAACTCATCGCGCACATTGAACTTGCTCGCAAGCTCGGTGAAAGATGCCCCGGACGCTATTTGCTCGTAAAGTGACTTGGCATCTTCCTCAGAGAGCGTTTCAATGACCCTTATTTTTGCCCAGCGCGCCTTAGCGAACCGTTTTCTCAGGGCATCAAAGTGAAGGCGAAGCTCTCTCTCCGTCGGCTTCAACTTGCTTGCCTCAGCTGAGCGCAGCGCCTCAAGCACGAGATTCGCACGGACTTCATCCCTGAACAGCTTTTCCGTCATGTTCATCCTGCGCAACCAATCCCTGAATGCAACTTCACCGCCAAACCCCTCAATGCGCTTTTCCACCTCATGGCTGACATAGAACTCATCCACAAGGCGCATCCTGCGATTGGCTTGAGAAAGCAACTTTCGGTCTATGAGCGTTATGAGCATAGCCACACCATGCCTTGATTCAAGCACCTGCCAAAACTCATCCTGCGTTATCGGCTTCCCATTGACAGTCGCAATTATTTCGCCACGCCTGCAACCGCATAGGAGAACTAACGGCAGCAGAAGGAATAAATTTCGTTGCCGCTCAAATCCAGCCACACGCTACCCTCCTTAAGTGAGCTCTGCTGAAGGGCTTCCCGTCACATCAACGCTCCAATCACAGCTCCTTCATTCTGAGCCTCCACGAGGAAACCACAGGGTTACCTTTGCGGCAATTTCATCCATTCGGCTTTCCTGTAGATGTCCTCAAGCGGTTTATACTCAGCCCAATGGATCTGTATCTTAGCCTTGCGCCAAAGCTCGCTTTCAATATCAGCCTCAGACGGACCAACTTCATTCAAGTAGCGCATGAGCACATCTTCACGCACCTGCTTGAATGGCAGCAGATAGGCATCCCTTCGCTCGGCGACTTTCAAGATGATCCATCGCCCAGCACCCTTTATCGGTCCGATCACTTGATTCAGCGGCGCTGTGTTAATCACCCTCCACACATCGGCATTGAAGCCCCTGATGACATCCAACGCCTCCGGCGACCTTTGATAGAACGCAGCCCAAGCGACCTGTGGCAGTCTGTAATAGCCATTTGGGACATTCTCCAACTCGCCCCCCGTTGCCTTAAGGAGGCGCACATCACTGTAGCGTCTCGCCACAACGCCAAATGACTTACCGGCGTCAAGCTCTGCCTTCGCCTTTAACATGACCTCCCTGCTGCTGTTCATGATGACGAATAAGCGCACCATTGGCGGCTGCCAATACAGCTCCTTGCGGCGCTCATAAAACTCCTCAAGCTTTTTCTCGTCAACCTTTGATGCGCGCAACCTGAACATGATCAAGTCACGCTTCAGGTCTTCACGCACATCCTCCTCCGTGCGATTGTTTCGCTTTAGCCAGAGTCTAAACTGGGCTTCACCGCCATGGCTTGCTACGAATTCATCAAAGGCTCTGTCAACATCGGCATCTGTGACCAACTTCAGGCGCTCGTTCTCCTCCTCAAGGAGGCGTTTCGTTATAAGCCAACGGAGTGTCTGCGCACCATAAGTGCAGTTGAGCGTGTGGCGAAACTCCTTCGCTGTTATGTGCTCACCATTAACCGTCGCTACAGGTGGACTGCACCCGAACAGCTGAGCTAATATGACGGAAAGAAAGAACCAAGCTGTTTGCGATGCCTTGCGCCAGCTCAGCAATATCCAATGTCCACAGCTCATTGCCGAGTCACCAACCCTTCCATCGCGCTATCAGCGCCCAAGATAGCTCTAATTGGATGCAAATTGCGGCACTGAGTATGACTCACCCTTCAAGCCTCTGCAACTGACCTTTATCGTCAAAGTAGCAGATGGTGTTTCTCCCGCTCCTCTTGGCTGCATAGAGCGCTTGATCCGCTTTGCCTATCAACTCCTCCCTTGTTTGTCCATCTTGGGGGCAGCATGCGACACCGATGCTGATCGTTATCCGCACCTCGCTTCCATGGGCGTTGAAATGCGCTCCCTCAACCAAGCGGCGCAAACGCGATGCCGCTGATAGAGCACCCTCTTTTGGCGTGACCGGAAGTATGATGGCAAACTCCTCGCCACCATACCTTGCGACTAAGTCATGCTCTCTGGCTTGCGACTTCAGTATCTTGGCGAGCTGTTGAAGGACTTCGTCGCCAGCTTGATGCCCATATGTATCGTTGAGCCGCTTGAAATGGTCTATGTCAATCATCATGAGCGATAGCGAATGCTTGTATCTCAATGCACGCTTTATCTCGCTCTCAAGCGATTCCTGAAAGTAGCGATGCACATATAGACCGGTCAGCCCATCCGTGATGGCTAACCTCTCCACTTCCTCATAGAGATGGGCGTTCTCAATCGCTATGGCGGCTTGTGTGGCAAAGAGCATGAGCAGATTTGCGTCCTCCTCAACGAACACCCCCCTTGGCACTTTGTTGTTCACATTGAGAACGCCAATGACCTGACCGCGAACTTTCAGCGGGACACTCAAAAGCGATTTGGTGGTATACTTGCTATCGCTTTTCTTCTTGAACATGGGATGGCTCTCAATGTCCTTGATCAGGAGAGGCTGACCATGCTGTGCCACCCACCCTGATATCCCCTCACCGACTTTAACGACCGTCCTTTCAATCACGCTCTTTGGAAGCCCCTTTGCAACTCGTATTCTAAGGTAGCGCTTCGTTGGGTCAAGGAGCATGATTGAACAAATCTCAGCACCTATGAGCCTCGTAACCGAATCAACAATCAAGTTAAGCACCCTGTCCAAGTTGAGCACCGAAGTCAAAGCGCTGCCGATTTCATACAGCGTGGCAAGTTGCGCTGTGCGGGCATTCAAGTCCTCGTATAGATGCGCATTCCTGACGGCAGCGGCGGCACTGTCTGCAAGTAGCTCAAGGCACGGCATTACGGAGTTGAATGAAAGCCTCGCTCTATCATCCCCTTCAACGCAAAGGACGCCGAGGGTATTGCCATCAACGGTTAATGGCATTGCTATTACCCACACACCCTCGCTGAGCGGCTCATCAACGCCTTTCAGCCACCCAAGCGCTTCCTCACCGACAGCCACCTTCGGGAAGCCCGTTTCAAAAGCCTCACCGATGATGCCCTCACCGCGCTTGTAGCGCGGTTCATTACCGAAGTTGGCGTCAAGAGCCCTCCCGCCAACAAACACAAGTTCGTCAGTGCCCTTTTCAACCAGAAAGAGGATTACGCGCCTTGCCTGAACGAGACTGTAAATGTTGTCAAGCGCATTGGTGATGACTTGTGAGAGGCTCAAGCTTGAACCAATCTGCAATACCGCCTTAAGCAAGCCCTTGTGCAAGTTGAGCTGCTGTTGCAACTCCATCAACTGCTTCTCAAGTTCTCCCATGCGCTTTTCAATAAGCGACACATCCGATGCGGCTTCCATCACTTGATTCCCTCCGAGCCAAAACTCACCATAGCCTCATTCAATTGGAGAGCAGTAGCGCAATCAGCGCGCTTGACCTCCTCATGCAGCCTCGCTGAATTCTTCCATGATGTGCGTTGGCATCTCAAAGTTGGCACTCACACTCTGCACATCATCGTGGTCCTCAAGCTCTTGTAACAGGCGCAACAGCCTCCTCGCCTCGTTGCCATCAACATAGGTGATCTGCTTCGGGATGTATGTCACTGTGGCGAGGGTATAAGAAATGTTGTAACTTTCAAGGGCATCCTTTATCGCTTGGAGTTGCTTTGGGTCAGCGATTATCTCAAATGAATCATCCTTCGGTGTCATGTCATCGGCGCCAGCCTCAATAGCGCATTGCATAACTTTGTCCTCGTCAGCCGATGCCTGTGAGACGGTGACGAGAGCCTTCCTTTCAAAGAGCCATGAGACGCATCCAGGCTCACCGAGCGTCCCACCGTATTTCTCAAAGAGCTTTCTAAGTTCGCTTGTAGTCCTATTGCGGTTGTCGGTAACAGCTTCAATGAGTATCGCAACGCCTCCCGGTCCATAGCCCTCATAAATTGCCTCAACAAGCTGCTCACCGCCGGAGAGTTCGCCAGTGCCTCGCTTTATAGCACGCTCAATGCTCTCCTGAGACATACCCGCATCCTTTGCCTTCTCAATTGCCTGCCTTAGCCTCGGGTTAGTTTCCGGATCTCCGCCACCGAGCCTTGCCGCTACGATAAGTTCCCTCGTCAGCTTTGAGAAAAGCTTCCCCTTGAGCGCATCTTGCTTTGTCTTGCGCACGCGTATGTTGTGCCATTTTGAATGCCCAGCCATAGTCTCACCTCCCATCGCAATGGATCAAATCTTGTTCCCGTTGGGATCAGCGGAGTAGCACTGTCAATTTGCCGTCACAAACTCATTACAACCTTTTGATTGCAAAGCGGATGAGCAATACCCCTCAAACTCGCTAAAGTTGCATCAAAGATCAAAGTGAGATGAGAGCGCAATTAGACTTCAATCGTTTATCCCTTGATGCCGACGCAAGCTGTGTTGGCTTCGCTTCGCATCACCATATCAATTATCTCGCGCAGTTTGAGCATGTCCTGCTTGAGGGTTTCCTTGAGCGATTCCTTATGGAGCGCGGCGGCTGGATGATATAGCGGCACATACACTATGCCGCTCTTCACAAATGGATGAGCATGCACCTTTGAGATGCTCATATTGCGGTCAAGCAGCGCCTTCAATGCCGTGTCACCGAGCAGGCATATCACCTTTGGCTTGATGAGAGCAATCTGCGCAATCAGGTAATCTCGGCAGGCTTCAATTTCGTCAGTCGTTGGCTTCCTGACCCTTTCGGGGTCAAGTGGGTTTGGCGGACGGCACTTTAGCACATTCGTGATGAAGACATCTTCGCGGCGCAACCCGGCGATGCTTAAAAGCTCGTTCAGGAACCTCCCGGCGGGTCCGACAAACGGTCTGCCCTGTCGGTCCTCCTGGTTGCCCGGACCTTCACCCACAAACATTATGTCGGCGTCAAGCTTGCCCTCACCGGGAACGGCATTCGTGCGCGTCCTCCAAAGGTGGCACTTTTGGCATTGAAGTATTTGACTGTGCAACTGCAAAAGCGCTTCAATCGCTTCGCTGCGCTCTTCTTTCACGCCCTCAATATCACCTCCCTTTGAGAAAGCCAACCTTCAACTTTGATTATACCGACCAATAGCCCAAACACGCAACGGCACAGCTTCATGCCTTAGATGCTGCCGAGCGGCGAAGGAGAGCCAATATGACAACTGCAAAAAGGATGCCCACCACCCCGGCGATGAGGTCATGGATGTCAGGACTGCGCCTTGGCAAGTGGGCTTGAACATACTCAATGACAATGCTGTGTGAAAGCGCAAGCAGCGATGAGCCAATCAACCCTAACCCGTTAAACGAGGCGTAAAGCAACATTGTCATCACGCCGTAGGAAGCCGCGTGAGCAAGCTTATCCACACCTATGCCGCTAACTTCCCATCGCGGGGCATTTAACGGCACCAACTCACCACATGTCATTGCAACAATGTAAGCAACGGCGACCGCAACAACCCACTTTCCCGCTCTCACTCGCCGGCAATCCCCTTCGCTTGATTCACCATCTCAAGGAACTGCTCCTCATTTATCGTCTTTATGCCGAGTTCAAGCGCACGCTGATATTTGCTTCCCGGGTTGCGCCCGACAACTACCAAGTCGGTGGTGCGAGAAACGCTTGAGGCAACTCTACCGCCATAGCGCTGGACAAGCGCTTCAGCCTCCGAACGAGTGTATGATTCAAGCTCACCAGTGAAGACGACAGTCTTACCCGCAAACGGTGTTTGAGCCGGCACCGCAACCCTTTCAACACCGGTTGGGCGAACGCCATACCTTTTGAGCTTCTCAAGCAACTCCTTCGTTGACTCCATGCGGAAGTAGTTGTAGATGCTGCGAGCCGTCTCGGGACCAATGTCCGGGATGTTCATCAACTCCTCAAGGGAGGCTTCTGCAAGCCTTTCCAAGCTCCCGAAGTGCTCCGCCAATACCCTTGCCGTCCTCGCGCCAACATGCCTTATCCCGAGGGCAAATATTAGCCTATCAAGCGGCGCTGTCTTGCTCTTCTCAATTTCCTTCATCACATTCTCAGCTGACTTTGCACCCATTCGCTCCAACCCCATCAGTTGCCACTTGGTGAGCGCATAAAGGTCCGCTGGGTCGTTAACTAACCCGTTATCCACAAGCTGCTTTATCAGCTTTGGTCCAATGTGCTCAATGTTCATTGCATCCCTTGAACACCAGTGCTTTAGCCAGTTCTCAATCTTCGCCGGACACGCCGGATTAACGCACCTTGCAATGACCTCACCCGGCGGCTTGTAAACTTCGCCACCGCATACCGGACATTGCTTTGGCATAACGAATTCCCTCTCATTGCCCGTTCGCTTCTCCTTCACGACACCAACTATCTCCGGTATTACACCGCCAGCCCTCTGCACGATCACCGTATCCCCGATGCGCACATCCAAGCGCCTTATCTGATCTTCGTTGTGAAGCGTCGCACTCGTTATCACGACACCATCAACTTCAACTGGCTCAAGGACAGCAACTGGGGTGAGTGCGCCAGTCCTGCCAACTTGGACAACTATGTCCTTGAGCAGTGTGGTCTTTTGCTCAGCCGGGAACTTGTATGCTATAGCCCATCTCGGATGATGTGCTGTTGCTCCGAGGAGCTCTTGATAGCGTATTTGATTCACTTTGACTACCATCCCATCAGCTGGATATGGTATCTCGTGGCGCCTGTGAGTCCATTCAATGCAATGCTGTATCACTTCATCAATCCCGCAACAGAGCTTGTTGTCCGGGTTGACTTTGAAACCGGCTGACTTGAGGAACTCAAGCGCCTGCCAGTGGGTTTCAAAGGAGATGCCCTCAGCATACCCGATGCCGTAGCAAAAGATGTCCAGACGCCTCTCAGCCGTCACCTTCGGGTCAAGCTGCCTCACAGAACCTGCAGCTGCGTTGCGCGGGTTCATGAATGGTTGCTCGCCACGCTCAATCCTTTGCCTGTTAAGCAGCTCAAAGTCATGAACCGTCATGAAGACCTCGCCGCGAACTTCAATGAGTGGTGGCGGGTCATCAATCAACATCCTCAGCGGTATGCTCCTAATCGTCCTCAAGTTGGCTGTAACATCCTCGCCTGTGACGCCATCTCCCCTTGTTGCGCCTCTCACAAAGACGCCGTTCTCGTATGTCAGATTAACTGCCAAGCCATCAAGCTTCAGCTCGCATACATACTCAATGTTCGTCGATGGTGACAAGCCGAGCATGCGCTTAACGCGCTCATCAAAGGCTCTGAGCTCATCCTCGTTAAATGCGTTGTCCAAACTCAACATCGGCAACCTGTGCGTCACCGTCCCAAACTCCTCAACGGGTGGTGCGCCGACACGCTGTGTTGGTGAATCTGGCGTTACGAGCTCGGGGAAACGCTCCTCAATCCTCACGAGACGCCTGAACAGCTCATCGTATTCAGCATCGCTTATCACGGGCGCATTGAGCACATAGTATCGGTAGTTGTGATACTCAATCTCACGGCGCAACCTTTCAGCCTCTCGGCGTGCCTCTTCAAGCGTAAGTTCCTCAACGGGCTTTGAACGCAGCAAGAGGTCGCCTTCCGAATGACGCAACATAGGGATTTGCACCCCCATCGGCAGAGCAATATATCGCTTACTGCGCTCATCATTATCTATTTTGACCACAACCGTGCCCCAATTTCAGTTTGAGACACACCCTAAACTTTGAGCGCGTCCTGCCGATTAACAAATATGGTGGTGATGCGAACGGGCATGTGAGAGTAATGAGGGCAAGTTGAAAGCCATTGAGCATGATGCCATATGAGCAGGGAAACACCGGGAGCGAGGGTGAGGGAGATGAGGGAGGGGGCAACTGCTCTAATCAAGTTCATCAACGCCGCAAGGGAACTGCTGAGGCAAGTCGCAAACAGTGGTGATGCGATCAGTGATGCTCCAATATTGCTGCTGCTTAAGGAGATAGCCGATGCGGCGAGGTTGATTACAAATGCCCGCATCGCTGTCGCGGAATTAATTGAGCAGGCATGGCAGGGAAAGTTGCTCGCCACATCTTCAGAGCATAGTGGGGATGAAAGCGCTCATTTGCAACCCCACGGGGAAGTGAGAGAGTCTCTCTCAATCCCAATTGAAGTTGATGAGGGGACAAGTGGAGTTGTGCGTGTATTTGGAATCAAAGGACATCATGGAGCACCTCAAGATGAGCTTGAAATGAGCCTGCAACCCGACCTTCAAGCCCTCTCCTTATGCGCATCAACGGTGCTTCAGTGCTTTTACAGGTTGCGCCAGATACAATACTTCCACCTTTCCCGCATGCAGCTCATAAGCGAAATCGCACGGGATATCAACTTGCGCTTTGACCTTCCCAGCATTGTGAGGCATTCTATCGCATTCCTTGAATGCGTCATGCCTGAGACAGCAATTCTTGTTTTTGCACTCAGGGGTGTTGGCGGCAAATTCGCGTTTTTGGGAGAAAGCAGCTTGGGTTCAAATATTTCCGGGATGCTCGGGGTGAATATTGGTGACGAAATCCCGATGGACATGTTCAGGGACATTGGCGCAGTATGCTCGGGACAGTGCGTCAAAGTTGATGCAACCAGCAGGTCGCAATTCCAAGTGGCACGCTTGCTCGCTTCACTTGGTTGGCAGTCAATGCTCCTATCATGCATAGAGGCGGGTGGTGAGTTCCTCGGAATTATGGTAGCGGCTCGCCAGCCGGAAAACGCGTTTACGGAAGCCGACAGGCACTTCTTCAAAATGCTCTCAGACCAACTTGCTATAGCCATGCGCAATGCCATGTTGTATAGCGAGCTACAGAGGGCTTACGATGAGCAGAAACGGGCGAGGCAGAAGATGATGCAAGAGGAGAGGCTCAGAGCGCTCGGGCAACTCGCCTCGGGAATAGTTCACGACATCAAGAACTCACTCGTGCCGATTATAGGTTATTCAGAGCTGCTGCTTGATTACATGGACTTGACCGATGAAGTGCGCAGGTATGTTGATCTCATCCGAAGAGCCGGCGTTGACATAGCCAACACTGTTGAGAGAATAAGGGAATTCTACAGGCAGCGGGCACCCGATGAGAGGTTGGCGAGTATCAACTTGAATGAGATAGTGAGACAGTGTATTGAGCTCACAAAACCGAGATGGAAGGACATACCGCAGCGCCATGGCATCACGATAGATGTGCGAACAGAACTTCAAGAACCGCCCGTTCAAATCAGCGGTGTGGAGAGCGAGTTGAGGGAGGCATTGATCAACCTCATAATCAACGCTGCAGATGCGATGCCGAATGGCGGCACATTGACGATACGCACACGCTCAGAGCAACACGAAGGTAGCCAAAAGCCACAATGGGTCTTGCTTGAAGTTAGCGATACTGGCATCGGAATGGACGAGGAGACTAAGCAAAGATGCTTAGAACCATTCTTCACAACGAAGGGCGAAAGGGGCACGGGGTTGGGATTGAGCGTAGTTTACGGGGTTGTTCAAAGGCATAACGGCGTGCTTGAGATTGAAAGCGCTCCTAACATTGGGACAACAGTAAGGATCAAGTTGCCAGTTGTGGAGCCAGCTGAGCTTCGGCACCGTGATGACCATAATGCAGGCATACGCGAGGGCGAAGCAAAACTGCTGCGCATACTCGTCATTGATGATGAGCCATTTGTCAGGGAGTTTTTAAAGAGAGCCCTTGAACAAGAGGGACATCAAGTTGAGGTTGCGCAAGATGGCAATCACGGGATGGAGAAGTTTATGGAGGGGCTGAGTTGTGGAAAGCCGTTTGACATCGTGATTACGGATCTCGGGATGCCATACCTTGACGGCAAAACGCTGACGCGAATGATAAAAGAGCGCTCCCCAACAACAACGGTCATAATCACGAGCGGATGGAACATTGATCAATCTGACGGAAACGCGAGAGATGCAGCAGGTGCGGACTTCCTCCTGCCAAAGCCAGTTAGCTTGGAGCAGCTCAGAATGGCAATAAGCGCATGCGTGAAAAAGCTCTCAAAGATGGATAGCTAATGCGAACCAATTACGCGCAAGATATGTTGAACTGCCGGCATACCGCAGATGGCGATGGCGGCACCCCCAGTTGCTATGCAACATGCAATTTGAGAGTGTCATAATTTTGGATGGCTAAGGAGGTGGATGGGAAGGGCATCGGTGGCAAAAATCAATGACAGCTGATGTGAAGATGTCCTTGCCCGAAGGAATGGCAGAAGAGGAACGACTTCTCTCCGTTGAGGAAGTTGCCGAATACCTCGGCATGCATATTATGACCGTCTACAAGCTTCTGAACAGCGGTGCTTTGCCGGGACGAAAAATTGGAAACAGGTGGCGTGTGGTTAAACGCGAGCTTGATGAATGGCTTGAGAGGCGACGCCCGGAGACGACGAAAAAATTTGTCCTCGTCGTTGATGACGACCCGGATGTGTGTGATGTGTTCAAAAGGGCACTTGAACGGGAACACTGCATAGTGGATACACTGTTTAGCGGTGAAGAGGCAGTTGAGCGCGTCTCGGCAATTACATATGACATCGTCTTCCTTGACCTTTACTTCCCGCCGGGGCATATGGATGGCATTGAGACATTCATAAAGCTGCGGCAGATAGACCCGGAGTTGCCGGTCGTTTTTGTGACCGGTTTCCCAAACAGCGAACTCGTCTCAAGAGCTATGGCATACGGCAGTGTCACTTTGCTCATAAAGCCAGTGCCGATTGATGAGGTGAGAAAGCTCGTCAGGTCAGCACCAAAACGAACTCACAGAGGGCAAAAGATGGTGGACGAAAGCAAATGAGGTTGTTTCCCCACGAGTTGAAGATGGATTAAACCGCTTTCGCTGCTCTCAATGGTTATCCCGGGTATCAAATAATGCGGCTCCCTATTGCTCAACTGTCGCCATCGGCACAACCCATTGGAGTATGGCTACGAAGATGAAGAGGAGAATGGAAACGATGAGAGGTATGCGAAGGCTCTGCCTTATTGAGAGCCTTGCCGAATACCTCCCGACAAGCATCGGGATGACGATCCCGCCAAGCAACCCTATTGCGAATATCCACCCAAACACGCTTCCCGTGATGCCGGCCTTAATTGCGTTTGTCTTGGTGAATGTGACTCCAACAAGCGTGGGGAACATCGGTCCGAACGAAAGCCCGCACAACAGCGTCCCGATGACACCTTGTGCAGCTGTGCGTGCGCCTATCATGATGCCGATCGCTATGGCAGCAATGACGCTCAGTATGATGACGGCAACACCATGGTGCACTGGTGGGATGCCACCAAGGATGGATGCAGCTATGAGGCGCGCTACCATCAGGCAAATCCAAAAGCCGGAGAGGAATGTGTTGGCTCTCTCATCCGACATCTCGTGGCTCTTCAGATATGTCGTTATGAATCCGCCCATTGAAGCTTCAAGTCCGATGTAGCAAAAGAGCGATATGCCGCCAAGGAGCACCGCTGCCTCAGTTATCAACCCGATTGACCTGACGACATTGAACCCCGGAGGAGCTGGTGGGTATGAACTTATCAATGCGAGTATTATCGGGGCGAAGCATATTGCTCCTATGACAGCCACTGTCTTTGAATATCCGACGCGCCCAAGCAACGCTGCGGCTATTAGCGGTGTTATGAAAGCGCCGACGCCGAAGAAGACATTTAACAGATTTGACGCGGCAGCAGGATTAGCACCACCAAAGAGCACCGTTGGACCGAGGACATTTCCGGCAGTGTTGACACACATAGCGCCGATGCCAAGCAGAAGGCAGGCTATGAACGCAGCTGAGTATGTCTTTGATGCCGCAAGCATCCATATGCAAATGCCGGCGAGCAGGAAGCCCAAAACCGCAATTACCATGTAGCCAACCTTATCCATAGCTGGTCCGATTATCAGCACCGCAATTAAGCTGCAAAACATCAAAGCTGAAATCAAACCGCCAACTTTGGCATCGTCAATCTGGAGCACCTCGGCAAGTTTTAGCTTCACACTTCCAATCACCGAAAAGCATATGCCCAATACAAACACGCTCGCGAATGCCACAACCGCCGGTATGTTAACCATCTCCTTCACCCCCTGCCTTTGTTTGGTTCAACACGCAGTTGCGCCTTGGAGGAGACATTGCCAGAGCTTTTGTGAGGCGACTTTCGTGGACATCACCTCCGCTCTTTTCCCCAAACAGCATCGCACAACCACACACCACCTTCGCTCTCGTATGGTAATTATGACGCAGAGTTAATGCTTAAAGCCGCGTCAGCGATTAAAGACTGAAAGGCTATGGCGCAACGAATCAAACGCTATCATGATATTTGGGCGTGCGAATCATTTAAACTCACGCTTATGGTGCGTTGGTGAGGCGAATGAAATGTCCGTTATGCGGGTCTGCAACAAAGGTAACGGATACGCGATTAACAGAACAGGGATTGGCAATTAGACGCAGGAGACAATGCTTGAAGTGCCAGCATCGCTTCACGACATACGAACGCATAGCCCTTGAACCATTGGTCGTGATCAAGAAGGATGGGAGGAGGGAACTGTTTGACAGGGGCAAAGTTGAGACTGGCATGATGAAGGCTTGTGAGAAGCGCCCAATACCATACGAGGCGATACAAAAAGCAGCTGCAGAGATTGAGGAAGAGCTGCGCAGGCGCGGTCTCAAAGAGGTGACATCAAGGGAAATTGGAAGGAGGGTCATGGATAAGCTCCTCAAGCTTGACGATGTCGCATACATAAGGTTTGCTTCGGTATATCAGGAGTTTGACGATGCGCACAGGTTTGCAGAAGCGCTCGCAAAGTTGAACAAGCTCAGGAGAAGGAGTGGGCAGAAGCGAACCAGTAAGTGAGGGTCATCTCAATGCCTCACTATGCTGTGAAAATGGTCATGCCAATTGCGCCGAGCACCAATGAGGTCGCCCCATTTGAGCATTGAACTGAAGCGCACGAGGGGAGGCTTAAGATGGCGAAGAGAACGCTGATTGAGGAATTGCTCAGGGATGCAAAAATGCTCCCAGACAATGAGGCATTCACCGTCATCGCCCCATACTATGATGAGTTGATGGCTGAAGTTCCATATTCGCTCTGGGTGGATTACATTCATCGGATAGCTCAGCACCTGAAGTTTAGGTTTGAAAGCGTGCTTGACTTGGCTTGTGGGACGGGAAATGTCGCAATTGAGTTTGCAAAGAGGGGATACAGGGTTGTGGGGGTTGATAAGTCTGAGGCGATGATAAGGGAGGCACTGCGCAAAGTTGAGATGCAGCCTAATCTCAACGCCGAGTTCTACTGCCAAGATATCAGCGAGTTGCTTTTGCCATCCCAATTTGACCTTGCGGTCTGCTTGTTTGATAGCCTCAATTACATCACCGATCCCGATGCGCTAAAGAGGGCATTCAACGCAACGCTATATGCCCTGAAGCCGGGCGGTTACTTCATATTTGACATGAACTCGGAGTATGCGCTTGAAGCGAACTTGTTCACGCAGGACAACCTTGATACGGATGACAGGCTCAAATATTTTTGGGTGAGCACATACGACCGAAAGAGAAAGCTTTGCAAAGTGGACATGTATTTTCAGGTGCAGCAAGAAGATGGCTCGCTGCTGCGCTTTAAGGAGGTGCATTACCAGAGGGCATACTCAATTGATGAGGTTGCCTCGTATCTGATTGATGCGGGGTTTAGATGCATGCACATATTTGACGCATACACATTCAACCCACCGAGGAAAAAGAGCACGAGAATTTACTATGTTGCTCAGCGCCCAATTGAGGCAGTTCATGAAAGCCAAGGGGTTGTGCAATCGCGATGAGGTGAGCGGTTCATGTTGAGGAAGGTGAGATTTGAGCTGAGTGGATTTGAAGTGGCGTGGAGGGGCTTTGACGAGTGGCGCGAGAATGTCTCACCGCAGTTTTCAATCTCGCAAGGAGGCAACTTCTGGCTGCCAGCAGTTGACATGTGTGAAACTGAAGAGGCGATTTGCATCACGGTTGAACTCGCCGGCGTTCGCCCATCCGATGTGAGCGTTGAATACCACAACGGTGAGTTAACGGTCCGCGGTGTGCGCCGGCGTGAGGAGACGGGAAGGGTCAAAAGCTATTACAGCCTTGAGATTGACTATGGACAGTTTGAGCGCCGAATCAAATTGCCACACGATGTTGATCCAGATGGCATAGTCGCGAAGCTTGAGATGGGCTTGCTGCACATAACCGCACCAAAGAAAAGAAAGCCATCGCAAGGTCAGTCAATGAGGATTCAGATCAAGGAGGGTTAGGCTATGCCTGCTGGCGATGAAGAACAGGTGCAACAAGTTCAAAGGGGCGAACTTCCAAATGAACTCCCAGTGGTAGCGTTGCGCCAGCTCGTCATCTACCCGTTCATGGTTGCCCCGATAGATGTTGGCAGGGAGAAAAGCATTAGGGCTGTTGATGCAGTTGCAGCCACACATCGCCACTTCATCACAGTGATGCAGAGAGATCCAGCGGTGGATGACCCTCAGGTTGGCGATCTGTATTCTGTCGGCACGCTCGTGATGATACTTCGGATGAATCGCCTCCCAACAGGTGCAATACAACTCATTGTAAGGGGCATTTCAAGGGTGACGATTGATGAGTGGATTCAATCTGAGCCATTCTTCGCCGCACGATACACACCAGTTGATGAGACCGTTGAAAAGACGGTTGAAGTGCAAGCCCTGATGAACACGGCGCTTAACCTCTTTCAAAGAGTGGTGCAGCTATCACCGCAACTCCCAGATGAGCTCTACCTGCTCGCCCAAAGCGGTGAAACGCCATCTTGGGTCGCAGACATCATCGCAAGCTCGCTCAACCTCAAACCGCAACAGAGACAGGAGTTCTTGGAGATAGTAAACCCGATTGAGCGACTCCAAAAGCTCATCCCGATGCTCAACCACGAGATTGAGGTGCTTGAGCTGACCGCACGGATTCAGGAGGAGGCACGCAAGGAACTTGATAAGGCTCAAAGGGAATTCGTCCTTCGCCAACAGCTCAAGGAGATACGAAAGATGCTCGGTGAGGAGGAGGATAGGGAAGCTGAGATTGAAGAGTTGCGCCGAAAGATTGAGGAAGCCGGAATGCCAGAGGAAGCCCGACAGGCTGCCGAGAGAGAGCTTGAAAGATTGGCGAAGATGCCGCCGGCTGCCGCTGAGTATACCGTCTCACGGACTTACCTTGACTGGCTGATAAGCTTGCCTTGGTCAAAGGTGACCGAGGACAACCTTGACATTGAGAGGGCTGAGCAGATACTCAACGAAGATCATTACGACCTTGAAGATGTGAAGGAAAGGCTGCTTGAATACCTTGCTGTGAGGAAGCTCAAGCCAGACACGAAAGGACCGATACTGTGCTTTGTAGGACCGCCGGGCGTTGGTAAGACATCGCTCGGGCAATCAATAGCGAGGGCGCTCGGAAGGAAGTTTGTCAGGATATCGCTTGGTGGAGTTAGAGATGAAGCTGAGATAAGAGGACATAGAAGGACTTATGTTGGGGCACTCCCCGGACGAATCATCCAAGGCATAAGGAACGCCGGGACAAAGAACCCGGTGTTCATGTTGGACGAGGTGGATAAGCTCGGAGTTGACTTCAGGGGCGACCCAGCAGCAGCGCTGCTTGAAGTGCTTGACCCCGAGCAAAATCACTCATTCGTTGACCACTACCTTGATGTCCCATTTGACCTATCACAAGTGATGTTCATATGCACGGCAAACATAGTGGACACAATACCGCCTGCCCTGCTTGACCGAATGGAAGTCATACGCATCCCGGGCTACACCGAGGAGGAGAAGTTTGAGATAGCAAAGCGCTACTTGATACCGCGCAACCTGCATGAACATGGTCTTCAGGAAGACAAGCTCACATTCAGCGATGACGCCATCAGGCTTATCATACGCCAATACACTCGTGAAGCCGGCTTGAGGAACTTGAGCAGAGAGATAGCAAGGATATGTCGCAAGGTTGCAAGGAGGTTTGCTCAAGGCGATGACAAACCAGTGCATGTTACGCCAAATGACCTGCCATCTCTCTTGGGTCCGCCACGCTACATAAGCGATGAGCGAGAGCTTGTTGACAGAGTCGGCGTTGCCGTTGGGCTCGCATGGACGCCAAATGGCGGTCAGACATTGCTCATTGAGACAACGAAGATGCCGGGGAGGAAGGAAGTCATCATAACTGGGCAGCTCGGCGAAGTGATGAAGGAGTCAGCGCATGCAGCATTGAGCTATGTTCGCTCACGCTCAAGCGAACTCGGTGTGTCAGAGGACTTCTTTGAGAAGCATGACATCCACATTCATGTTCCAGCCGGTGCAGTTCCAAAGGATGGTCCTTCAGCCGGGATAACAATTGCCACAGCGCTTGCATCGCTTGCAACTGGTGTGCCAGTTCGCGGCGATGTCGCAATGACGGGCGAAATTACGCTCACTGGGAGGGTGCTACCAGTCGGCGGAATCAAGGAGAAAGTGCTCGCAGCACGCATCGCGGGAATACGGGAGATCATATTGCCGATGGATAACGAGAAGGACTTGGTTGAGATACCGGAGCACATACGCCGCGACATGAAATTTCATTTCGTCAGGCACATGGACGAAGTGCTGGGCATTGCATTGCGTAACAGCATCAATGTCAGGTGCAGCGATGAAAAGGGGAGCTCTTAAGTCAGCCATAGCGTTCGGTGCATGTAGAGGGGCACTTTCAGGGAGCAATTTGGCGCTCGCAATCAGTCCACATGGAGCGCGAACTTGGGCAAGAAACTGTGCGGGCAGGATGTCTTAGGATGCTGTTGAACGAGCGCAAATAGCTTACCCCAAGTTGCTGTGTTTGCTCTCACCATACTGACCGCTCATCCGCAAGGGACTGTGTAACTCCACTACATCTACGACGGCGCATGAAAGCAAAGCCAACCTCTCTCACCCATCACCTAAGTGCTGTTTTACATCCGGGAAGTGCGCGCTATAGTTTATGTTAGCTTAAATTAGCTTAAGCCATAGTGAGCAAGCTGAGGGCAACCAAGGCGGGCTAATTGGGATGGGTGGCATTGGCTTTGAACATGGCAAACTTTGACGCACCAAACTGTGGGCAAATGATGTGACTCTTTCGCCGTTGCACACTCGCTGCTCAGGGCTCAAGCAAGTGACACCTCACAATCACTGACACATCGCCGCCATCTTGCCCCCCGACGAAAAGGCATTGAGGGAGAGTTGCACAAGGTTGAGGGGTGAGCGAGATGCTCCATTCGGGGGCGTTGAAGGCGCATCAACCGCACAAGGATGAGGGGATAGATGATGAGCTGATTAAGCAATACCTGCCGCTGGTCAAGAGGCAGGTTGCACGCATAAAACCACTTTTGCCCCCTTCAATTGATGAGGCGGACATCGTCGGATATGGAATGCTCGGATTGCTTGAAGCCATAACAAGATACGATGCCCCAAAAGGCGGACCATTTGAATCCTACGCAGCAGCGCGCATAAGGGGAGCAATAGTTGATGGGCTTAGAACTATGGGGTGGGTGCCAAGGAATGCATATCGCAAGGCGAGGCAGTTTCATGAGGCAACTGGACAGCATAAGGACGAGTTCGGCAGAACTCCTCCAACGGGTGAGGAGAGCGCAAGCGAGCTCAATGCATGCACGGAGAAGCTTCATAGTTGCATTCCTGAGGCTGCGCGTGTGCTTCTTTTGCCATGGGAGGAAATGAACGAACTGGCAGAGCGTGAAGAAAGGGAACGCTCAAGTGAGAAAGCGGAAATGAAGGAATTGCATGAAGCTGTCTCAAAAGCAGTTGATGAGCTGCCCGATAGGGAAAAGCTCGTCATCATCCTCTACTTTTACGAGCAGTTGACACTGAACGAAATCGCGAAGCTGCTGAGTATCACGAAAGGACGCGCATGCCAATTGAAAGCACAGGCGCTTCTGCACCTCAAGGCAGCATTGAAGCATGCTGGATGGTAATTACGCTCACTTTGCGACAGCGCTGAGCAAACCGCCCGTTGATGGGATTGCACTTTGAATTTGCTCGCCATCAACGGACTTAACTTTCACTTGCACACCCGATAGAGGAAATAAGCGTAGCAAACGATGGCGACAATGAAGGTAAGCAAGATGGCAAACCATACCACATCCATCCAAGTCGGCATAAACGGCAAGAACAGCGCCATTGAACCGAGCACCATAAAGCTGCGCCCGCCAACAAAGTGAGTGCGCCTCCAAACCGACTCGTTAACAATCGTCCAAGGAAGCCTTATGCCAGCAACCCAGTTTGGACGAAGGTGCGGCAATGCTTCTCCGATGACGATGAATAACAATCCCAACATGGGTATAAGGACAACTCTTGGGCTATCAAGCCAGCCGAGAGCGACAGCTACTATAGATGCCTCAACTGAAATCATAAACAGGGCAACGAATAGGCGTATCAGGCGCACCCACCTTGCGGAAGTTTCATCAAGACGAAGTGAACTGCTTTCGGTAATTGCCAACCAATAGCAAGCCGTAATGAGCACCCAGATGAAAATTGGCATGCCCATTAAAAGTGAAAGAGCCAAAGGCTTGGTTGCATACCCATCAGGACGCCAACTGACATCAAAGTGTATTGGGACTTTACTTGGCAAGCGCGCCACCGACAGCAGCCCAATGCCAGCCGAAACGAGCACAACAAGTAAACCCTCAACAATGTCACGATAAATGAGCTTCCTCAAGTCCGCTCACCACAACGCTCAGATGAATTTTCGCCTCACAAACTCGCGCAGCCTTGACAGCAACTCATGAAGCAACGGCTCTATTTGTCTTCGCAGCACTTCATTCGCATAGCCAACCCATGCGACATTCTCACGGATGTCCAAGCGAGCGCTCAGCTGCCTCCCATTCTCATCGGTTATGATGACGCCGGCTTCCCTTGCAATTAGCTCGGTGCATAGGTCATACGGGTGAGCACAAAGCGGCATCGCATCACCGCTTAACCCAAGCATCTCAAAGATGACGGGGCGAAGGTCGGCATTGAACCGGTCGTGTCCGATGGCGAGCTCATACAGCTGCCCACCAGTTGAGATGTATTGATCGTCAAACGCCAACGGTATTTGTGACTCACCGAGTAATCGCCTAAACAGCTCCTCTTCAAGCTGTCCAAGTAAGCCCTTGCCCGCCGGAAAGAATTTGCTCAACATGGCAAAGCCGTGTTGCAGCGTCGTTGCTGTGGACGGTTGAAGCTTGAGCTTTTGAACTTCGCCAGTTACCAAGTTGTGCCTTTCGGCATTCGCTCCGTGTCCTTTGATAGCCCACAGCACATCTGCCATGTGTTGCTTTGTCGTCGGTATCTCAGTCTGCATGGCGATGATGATGTCGCTAAGGCATGTGCGCTCACCAAAGTTTGGAGCGATGCCCGACAAGATCCATGCGCTGCGCTTGTCATACATGATTTCACGGCTTCCATCAATGGGGTCAACGATGAGGATGAATTTCGCATCCGAGATGGTGCATCCCTTTGGGAAGAGACACCAACCGTTTCCGGGGAAGCCCTCGGATACGAGTATGAATGGCATCTCATGAGACCAACGCTCACAAAATTCAATGAGCAACTCCTCCGAAGCTACATCTATGCCAAAACTCACATCGCCATTGCGAGCCACCACTCTCGTCAGGCTCTCCTGCAATAGTTCACCTCGCTTGCGAATGATGTGCTCACGAAGCCTTGAATGCAACTCCCAAAGCTTTCGGACAAAATACTGTGGTGGACGAGGTAGCAACTTCGTCAACTCGCCAAACACCCCCTCATGTGCTACACGCTACAGCAGTTTGCCACAGCCTGTGCATTTGGTGCACCCAGCTCGCTAATCCAATTTCAGCGAGATGACGATAGTTGCTCGCCCCTCAAGGCGCAGATGAAAGGCATTCGCATGCAAGCTGAGTGATTTTCGGTCGGGTAAAATGACTGCCGACAATTCCTGTGCCCTCAGCACCTCGCCATCCACTCGCACTTTAACATCGGCAAGTTTGTCCATTGGGTTGTGCACCACAAGGTAAACTTTTTTGCCATCACCAAATCGCTCAATGCGGATGAAGTTTGGTTCTGCACGTGCACCGGTGATCGGCTGCCAACCAGCTTTCGCCAACTCTTGAAGCAGCGGCGCATACTTGCGCAAGATTTGCAAGTCGTTTCCATGCCCCGGAAAGATACCGTGAAGCAAGTGCCATGCAACTTCCCATTCTGGGCGCGGCGTGTATGGCAAATCGGTGCACGGTTTTTGATAGGCGATGGCTCGGATGAAATCTGGGTCGGCAAACTGCGGATGTTCGGCACCAAAGATGTCAAGATAAGGCGCTGCAAAGGTGAGCCAGCCTGGTGTTGTCCCCCACGAGCAGTTTGCCATCAAAACCCAACCTCGCTTTCGCGCCACCTCTGCCAACTCCTTCAGCCACTCAACGGTCGTGAAGAAGGCAACCTGAACTGGCATATGGTCAAGCGCCGAGAAACTGAGTGGCAAGCGCGAATAGCGAAAGTGCTCCCTGCGGTAGTTGACATAACTGGCATTGCCGTAACCGCCAAACGAATCAAGGGCAATTCCATCGTAGCTGGCACCCGCTTTCTCCATCGCTTCAACAGCAGGCAAGATGACCCTGTGAATGTTGAACCAACCTTTGCCCTCAGGCAAAGCGGGAACAAGATTACACGACATGATGGCACCCCAACGGTTTTGCATCCAATCGTAGCGCCCAATGCCGACATATGGGCGATCGGAAGCATCATGATTGAGTGACCTCAAGACGACTTGCGCTGTTTCTCTGATGCGCTGCTTCAAATCCTCATCAGTGTGAGCCAATGGATAAACGCGGTAGGAAGTTTTCGCCACCCGTTCCAATTCTTCGGGATCGCCCTCTGCCAACTTGTGCAACCGCATTACGACATCCTTGAAACTCGGCGATTGGTCAAAATCCTGATGGCTCTGCTGATATGTTTGCGGCTCAATATAAAACAGTGCGAGCGTTCCATGCTCGTTGTCCCATTTGATTGCCTTTTCATCTCTCGGTCCCCAATGGAACGCAAAACCAGCCTCTAAAGCGCCCTCCGTCTCCGCCATATTGCCCCAAACATACCAACCACCTTCGCGCTTTACCCGCTTAGCAAAGAACTGTGGGAAGAACCCGTAGTAACGATGCAATGCGGAACGAAAGCCCCAATTATGGTCACATCGGTAAAGCAAGAACCGAAACGGCGCTTCCCAGA
Source organism: Candidatus Thermosaccharophagus tengchongensis (assembly GCA_032161105.2). Taxonomy (GTDB): domain Bacteria; phylum Armatimonadota; class Fervidibacteria; order Fervidibacterales; family Thermosaccharophagaceae; genus Thermosaccharophagus; species Thermosaccharophagus tengchongensis. The sequence goes on along the minus strand of JAVHTD010000019.1, from coordinate 8,113 downwards.
GCGGGCTTCCATCAATGCGCTTCTCGGGAACAAGCCCCAAGTCAACGGCGATGTAGAACAGACCAAGCATCGGGTTGTAAACGATGCGGTGGACAGCGGGTTCGTCCATTCGGATTGCCAAGACCAAACCGCCTTGATCAGGCAATGTCAGCGCTCCCAGCGGATACTTGGAATGAGCACCGTTAAGCCCATAACCCATGCCCCGCTCAAGATAGTGCAATTCGCCAGCCTCATCGGCTTCCGTGCGGGAAGAGGACATGCTATCCCACCACTGCCATTGCCCCTTAATGACTGGGAGGGCGAAGTAAACGGTTATGGCACGGTCTTCCTTGCGCAAATCGGAAACTCGTCCGCTGATTTCAAGCCAATTTCCGACGCTCTTGTGGGTCGCAAAAACTTCAAGACCCAAATCAGTCAACCTCGCACTCTGGTGCGCTTCTGCGCCTCTTTGCGCTACTGTCCCGCCAACCATTTTGGGTGGCTCATCTGGGCGAGTGACATCGCGCACCAAAAGCCCCGTCGGCACCGCAGGTGAGGCGCTACCCAAAACTTTTCCATCAACGCTCAATTGAGCAACCTCACCGCTTTTGCCCAAGAGCAACTGCAATCCGTCTTTAGTCGCCAGTTTGGCAACTGGCTTGCTCACCATACCTTTGAATTGCTGGCGGGCAAAAATAAGCCCATCAAAGACAACCCTTTCACCGCTGACTTGTTCCAACTCTAACTGAGCCACCTCCCATCGGAACCCGTGTGGTGTTGACGGCGGTGCCTCGTAAAGGTAAAGGTCAAATTGGCGGATGGTGGAACGGCGAATCTCGGTCAACCACTCAGTAATTTCAACCCATCTCCCAACAGGCACGACACGGCGGATAACTTGCTGCTTCATTGGATTGCCAGGGTAGTCTGGCAAGCGTGTTTGCTCATCGTAGAAGACAAAGGCAAGCACCTTGTAGTGGACTTCTGGGTCATCACAAGTTACCCGCAGCTTGGCACGAAGACGAGCATAACGCTGCCAATCCTGTGGTGTCGGAAATGTGCGCCGTATCTTGGGGTAATCTTCCGTGTCGCCATCGGCATCAACATCAACGACCAAAATCCCGTCACGGCTTGACAAATGCATCTTCGTCCCGCCTCGGTCAATACTTGCCACCCAATCCTTCAGCTCACCGAGCAGGTTAAAAGGCTGCCCAAAAGACAGTGATGCACAAAACATTAGTGCCATTGTAACTGCCCATGATTTCATGTAACTCACCCCCTATCCAAATGCTGCAATTCGCTTATAATTGTATCACAGCACAAAATGCTGAGCTAAACTGTGCACCGCTTGCTTGGAAAGGGGGCTCACATAGCGATGCGAATGCCTCACTGGTTGTGGTTCTTTGTCATAGCTGCTCTAATTTGGTCATGGAGTTTGCACCTTTTGGGTTGGTTGGTGACGCCCAAGGGATACCGCTACTTTTGGATTCTTCCCCTTTATCCTGCAGATTGTAACTTTCATCTCAGCTGGGCAAGACAAGCCTACGACGGTAAGAACAGGTTCGCTGACCTTTTCACAACCGAAGAACATGCACCATTAACCTTTAATCTTCACGACTGGCTTATTGGGAAGCTGTCAAGATGGGTTAGCATATCGCTTCACATAAGTATGAAGCTCCTCCACACAATTGGCGTAATCTTCTTCATAATTGCTGCATGGTGGCTTTCAGTGCCAATCCTGACGGAAAGTCAGCAACGCACTTACTTGCTGATGCTTTGCTTTCTTGGCGGTTTTATTAGCCTTGGCATGCCCGAGGCTAATACCTACATAGCGCTTACTACATTCTCATGGTTCGTTTGGGGCAAAGCATTATTGGCAGTATTAATCGGAAGCATCATACGGATGAGTATGGAGGAAAATAACGGGGAAATGATTTTGATTGGCAGCCTCTCTGGTATTTTGCTCGGCAACATTCATCCATACGCATTGGCACCGATTTGCTATGCCTTGCCTTTATGGCTTTTCCTCAACTGGGCAATCAATAAGCGGATGCGGAGCGAGATTTTACTCAGCCTAATTCCAGTTTCGTCAGCCATATTTTCGGCAGCATTGCAAGCCTTTGCCATCTTAGGTGACCCAGTTTATCAGGTTGTGTTCCGCAACCCACCATCTTTAGCACCGCCAATTTGGTATTTCATCCTAAATTACGGGCTAATTTTCTTTCTTGCCGTCCTCGCCTCAATCCAGCTTTTGCGCAAACTCCGAATGCAAGCTGCCGAATCTTTGCTTATCTTTTGGTTTGTTGGCTCTTTTCTTGCCGTTTATCTCACGCCGACAGCACTTGAACGCAGGCTAATTGAAGGTGCTCACCTGCCAATGTGCATTTTGGCTTCGCTGAGTTGGCATAAAATCATCCTGAAGCGTGTGGCTTTTCTCCACCGCATCCAACTGCTTGTGCTAATGCTGCTTGGCGGAATAGCACCGTTAAACTTTTGGGCTTTTCAAGCTGAGGAACTTATCACAAACAGCAGACCCGATTTACATTTACACAAAGGCTTGCCGCTTTTCTTGAGCGAACAGCACTTACAACTGCTTAAGTGGTTGGAAAGTAACACGATGCCTGACGAGGTCATTTTATGCAGCTATGAATTGGGCAATTACATCCCTGCTCTGACTGGGAGAAAGGTCTTCATTGGGCATTGGTCTCTGACAATCAATTTGGACGAGAAGTTCAAGATTGCACGGAAAATTTGGCGTGGTGAATTGCCGATCAATGAAGCGAGAGAGCTTTTCCGAAAACATCGCATTCGTTATGCATTGGCAACTATTTATGAGCGCCATGCAACTAAAACAAAACATTTGCCAGAATATTGCCCTTATTTGCCCGAACACTTTCACATTGGCAAATATGGCGAAGCCGTATTTCGCATCGGTGACGACGCCATCTACAAACTGCAATGGTGATTTCGCCAGAAGAGCCCTCTGAACTCTTACTCTCCAGAGAGCTTTGGCTTTTTATTCGTAGCAAGGCGCAAAGCAAGGTGCCGTAAGAAATGAAACAAGGGACAAGTCAGAAAGCCACTTCGCTAAAGTTTCTACAGGGCGGAAAACAGCCATTTTACTTCTCCTGCACCAGACATCCAACCCCATGTGGCTCAATGGTCAGCGAAATATAAGCGAATTTGCCAACAATGCGTGGCTTAAGTTCCTTGCCGTCCCATGCATCAAGATAGCGTGTGCCGTCAACATGTGACACTGCTAAAATCTCACCGCTGACGCTTCGCCAGTTTGCGTTGTAAAGTGTCCAGACGGTTTTGTTCGCCGATGAAAAGCGGTTGGCGAAAACACCATTGACCAAAGTCGGAACAAAGGGTTCGCACTCGTTACCAGTGAAAGCATCGGCATGTTCCTTTAGGATGGCTATACACCGCCTCAAAACCTCCAAGGCTTCCCGCTGCCACCAACTTTCAGGTTCACCTTGCAGCCAATAGCCATCACCGTTGAAAAACACCTGCTTAACCGCTTCCTCGTTTGTCCCAACTGGCAAATCGCAAACGATGATTTGCAGCACTTTGAAGTCGGGGAAGGCAAACCGACCAAGCCGAACTGGCACGGGCATCCAGCGATGGGCACGAGTTTGGAACTCGTAAATGGCGTAGTCAAAACTGCCATCTTGCAAGATGGTGTGAATGTCTGGCGGGAAGTTCTCGGTGTAAACGGCGCATTCTTGTGGTAACGCTTCTCGCACTTGCCTTGTCAGCATTCCTTCGCCACGAAGGACATTCCAGTCGGGCGGATGGTCATGATTTTGTGCAAAACAGTTACGACTGCAGAAACCGAACTCGTCAATGTAAAAGCCCAAAGCACCCGTCTCTTGCTGCACTCTGCGGTAAACTTGCGTCAAATAGCCCTGCCAACCTTTTGTTCCGGGGCACATGACAAATTCGGGCGAACTGGGCTCCCAAAGTTGCACACTCCTGTCAGGGTTGCGTAAACCCCAATCTTCACGATGAGCCTTACCAATGCGCGACCGTTCGTCTACCAAGTAACCCTCAATGTAAAGCCCGACGGGCAAACCGCTTTGCTGCAACGCCGTCACTGCTGCTCTAAATTCGTCGGCGCTTGTCAATCGGTCATTCCAAGGGTCGTAATCCCCTACCCGCCCGCGATTGAGTGTCGCTCCCCAATCAAAAATGTGAAGGTAATCGCAAGCGCCGAAGGCTTGTCGGGCAAATTGAATTCGCTCGGCAAACCGATAAGCCTTTGTTACAAAGTCAAACAAGCCAGCGCTGATGTAATCCTGCCTAAAGGCGAAAATTTTGCGAAACCAATCCTTTCGTGGCGCAATTGGGTGATGCCAAGTTTGAACCCAAGCCTTGTAACGCTTGAAAGCCTCTCGCCAATCGCCAGAGTGAATGAATGACTCAACCGTTGGCAAAATGAATTCGCCTTTGGGCTCTACTGGGTCGCAACGCCAGTGAATGCCAATCGTGGTAACACCGCCTTCACGGCGCAAGTCAACAAATCGGTCAAGTCCAGTCAAATCCTTTGTCAGCAATCCAAATCCGATGCCCATTTTCGGGTTGCTCAGGTCAAGAAATTGCAACGGCAGAAAACCACCATAGCGGTAACGGAACCCGTTTTCGGCATCACTGATGATGACCGTGCGGAACGGGTAAGCGTAAAAGTCACCATCGCCAATGCGCAACTGCCAATGTGCGGGGAAGTTCAATTTCCACCGTTTCGCTTTTTGCGTTTGATTATGCAAAATCGCTTGCAATTGCAATGTCGCATGTTCATCCATTTGCAAAACCAAGTGCACCTTCGGAAAATGCTCGTCGGGCGTTAGCAAGACCAAAATGGCTGTGTTTGCGCTGACTTCCGCGCTGGCGAGTTTATAGTCGGCGCTTGTCGCTTGCTTGTCCTCGTCCCACGAACTCACAACGAATAACGGCACTGGCTTAACCAAAATGTTTTGCTTAATGGGAAGCAAGGTAAGTTCGTTCAACAGCACAGGTGCGGTTTGAATTCGCACCTGCAAATTGGCATTGCGCAGAATGATGGCATCGGGTTTCCGATCAATGGCAACTTTACTCGGTGGCAATAACGGTGCCACTCTCGCTTGTGGCAAAGATGGCACATCCCAAAGACTCATCTCTCGTCCCGCGTCCCTCGCCCCGTTTGCACCGAAGTTCGGTTTTCCGAGATTGAGCGTGAGCCCACATAGGGCAAATTCGCCCAACCTCATTCGGTCGCGCAGGCGAATTTCCTTGGTCATTTTGCGCAGTGGCACGACATAGACATCAAGCCCGCTCACGATTTCGGGGCGACGGGAAAGCACCCGCAACGGAAAGTAAGTTTCGCTACTACCGTCAGCGTAAACAACTTTGGCGACAAAACGATGTGGGTGACGAATTCGCCACAACCGCCCACCACCGTAGGATGGTTCTTCATAGCGTGGGAAACTTGCAGCGAGAAGCAAATAAACCTCTGTTGCTCGCTGCCCCTTTTCTGTCAGCAGCGGGATAGCAATGTCGCCAATTTCATCGTCAGCAGCGAAGCCATTGAGTTCACCCGTGCTGACGATGAATGGGATGCCAGCAGCAGAAACGCTCTTTGAGCGAAAGCGAAACTCTTTGACGAGCAAATCCAAGCCAACTTGACTCAAGTTGGTGTTGCAATGCCCAGACAAGTCCAAAGGATGCCATTTGCCCTCTTGCTTTTGAGCCTGTGGCAGAAAATCGTCAAGAAAGCCCTTTAGTTCGGGTGCTCGGTTGACGAATTTGAGGCTTCGGATTGTGACCTCGGCTTCTTCGCTCTCGGATTGCACCTGAATTGCCAGCGTAAAAAGTTCGCTTTTCGTGAGTTCGGGCAATTTAACGAGAATTTGATGCCACTTGCCATCGGGCACAAGCTCATCAAGCCAAACGGCATGGTAGTTTGGTTGCGGTAACTTCGGCTGACGGGGTGCAGTGTAGACGAAATAGTCATGCCAACTTGCGATGCCAATGGCACGATACTCAATGAGCAACATCGGCATTTCAGTGAGTGCAAGCGGTGGGTCAAAGTTGATGCTCCACTTCATGCCCCTGTTGAAACCCTCTACTCTGAACCTCACACCTTCATGCGTCATTTGCACATCTGCTTGCTCAGCTGGATTGGCGAGCCAAGTTGGTTGAGCATGCGCTTTTGCCAAAACCGACAACTCAAGCGGTCGTTCGCGATAGGGCGGGAGCGGTTTTGTTGGCAATTGAATGCCTTCTGGTAAACGGTCGCAGAACGAGATTTCGCTGACGATGACCTCGCAATTTGGCTCAGCTGATTGAACTTGCAAGGCAAGCTGAGAAAGGTAAGGTTGAATGTCAAGTTCTCGCAAGTCAGCAATGGCAAAATGCCATTGACCGTCGCTGACTAAATCGGACAATCGCAACAGATAGCGAGCCTCATCTGGACGGCGGCTGCCATCGTTGACCCAGATGAAGTAGTCGCGCGATTGAGTGTTTAGACCAAATGCTTTGTATCGGATGACGAGATAGCGAAAACGATTTGTGTTGACCCAGCGAGCGTTGACGAGCCACTTCATACCCTTGCCCGCTTCGGGAACGAAAAAGCGCAAGCCTTCATTTGTCGCCTCCACAGTTGCGCTCGGCGAAGGGTTGCCGAGCCAATTCGGCATGGCTTTCCACTGCGGCGCGCTTTTTGCATCCAACCGCCAACCCTCAGCGGCAAAAGTCACCGCCCACCCAAGAACGAAAACGAACACTGTGACAACTGCCTTAACCATGATTCATCACTTCTTTGTTTGGGCGAATTATGTCCCCCCATTTCATTTAGCAGCACCAGTTGCATGGCGAAAATCAGTCTTAACAATTGCCTTAACGGGTTTTTTGCAAGATGATGATGTGCTCTTCCAACATCGTTGTGTCTGTTTGCCCTGCGACATTTGAAGGGCTATTCCGCAGGGGCATCCGCTTGTTCGGAATTTGGCGCGGCAAAGTTGCAATATGGTGGCATTCAGGCAACATCCCCACGATGATTTTATCGGTCGGCAACTTGACACCTTTGACTTTGCGGTTTGCGACCACAAAGATAGCGTAACCGCCAACTTTGAGTGTCACAACTATGTTTCGTAAGCAATCGTGCAAATCGGAGTAAAACGCCTCAACTTCTTGAACGCGTTTTGGATCAGCAATGCGAATGGCTTCCAAAGCATCACAGAGGGATGGCAGAACATTTTGCATTGGTCTCACCTGTCCACCTAAACTAATGCGGTCTAAATCTTCATTCCATAACCCAAGCCATTGAAGTGCTAATCGGGAAAATTGTCCATAGGCGACGGTCGTGCGGGCATCGCCATAAGGCGGCGAGGTTAAAACTAAATCAATAGTTTCTGGCTCAATTGGGAAAGGTTTGCGGGCATCGTGTAACCCTAAGCGCACTTCGGATGTTCTTCCACCAACCTCGCGCCACCACACACTCATTAGTCCAACGCATTCAGCAAATCTTTTGCGGAAAAGCGCAAAGACATCGGGGTTATGGCGCTCCAGTTTTTCCGGTGGCAAACGGAAAAGTTTGAACTCGCCTTGACGAGTATTACTCGCCTCACGAACCACACGGCTAAAAACAACAAAGCAAAACTTGCGAGCGGAATCATCTTGCAGCGCATCAATGGCTGCTTTCAACTGTGCCAAATGCCGTTGCACTTGCGGCTTGAACCAATAGTCAATGTTAGGGAAGCGTGGTGGTTCAACATAGTCGCTGAGTTTCAGCGTTCGCTCAATTTGCTCATAAGCTTGCCAAAGTGTTTTCGGTGGCAAAGGATTTGCTTTCACTTCGGCGATGAGCAATGCCAGCGGATTAATGTCAAAGCCGATAGCGTTGCGGTTGAGCCTCATTGCCTCCGCAATAACCGTGCCCGAACCGCAAAATGGATCAAACACAATGTGGCTGGCTTGACTGAACAACTCAATGAGTTTTTGGGCAACGGGTGGAGCCATCATTGCTGGATAAGGGTGCAAGCCGTGAATGCCTTCCTTCGCTTTAACTTCGCGAAAGGTCCAATCAATCTGCTGCAAAGTCTCCATGCAAACTGCCATCATAATTGCACCCCCAGCGCTCGCCGCAAATCATTGGGCA
>JAVHTD010000018.1:0-60322 GCA_032161105.2 Candidatus Thermosaccharophagus tengchongensis | reverse complement strand
TCATGGTGTGATGGCGCAGCTGTGCAAGTCAACGGACACCAACTCAAAGGAATACCAAAGCCAAGCTCGTTTGCCATCATTGAGCGCCAATGGCGTGACGGGGATAAAGTGCTGCTGCGCCTGCCGATGAAGCTACAGGTGAAGGTTTGGGAGAAACAACGCAACGCCATCTCGGTTCGTTACGGTCCGCTTTGGTTCTCGTTGAAGATTAACGAGCGCTGGGAAAAGTATCATGAGCGTGGTGATTGGGTCGCTTACGAGGTATTCCCAACAACACCCTGGAATTACGGGCTCATAGTTGACTTGCAGAGACCGGAGCGCTCGTTTGAAATCTCAAAGAAGCAAGGGGCGATACCGAGGCAGCCATTCACGGTTGACAACGCTCCAATTGAGATGCGTGCCAAAGGCAAGCGCATCAGTCAGTGGACAATTGTTGGCGGCATAGTTGGTCCGTTGCAAGATAGCCCCGTTCATTCGGATGAACCTGTTGAAGACATCGTGCTCATCCCAATGGGCTGTGCGAGATTGAGGATAAGCGTCTTCCCGCGCATCGCCAATGAAGGTGAGCGCGGACACATCTGGAAAGAGGCTGCCAACGAGGTCGCGGAGGCATCACACACTTGGCATGCCGATACAGTTGAAGCGCTGCATGATGGCTTGCTCCCCAAGAGCTCCAACGACCATAGCATTCCGAGATGGACAGCTTGGGATCACCGCGGCACAGTTGAGTGGGTTCAATATACATTCGCAAAGCCGATCAGGATCTCAGGATGCGAAGTTTATTGGTTTGATGACGAGCCAATCGGTGGCTGTCGTGTGCCGCAGAGCTGGAAAGTTCTCTGGTGGGATGGTGAAAAGTGGCGTGAAGTTCAAAACCCATCGGGCTATGGTGTTGAGAAGGACAAGTTCAACCGAGTCAAATTTGATCCGGTGGTCACGACAAAGTTGAGGCTGGAAATTCACCTGCGCGAGGGGTTCTCAACCGGCATTTTGGAATGGCGCTACTTTTAATCCCACTGCGGTGCAGTTGCAACACCTGTGCATCAGCCGTGATGAATTAGAAGGCAAGCTGCGAGAGAACATATGCCACAGCGCATAACGCTAAACTCAGCGCGTATAGGATGAGCACCGCTTGGCGATGCGTTAGCCCACGCTTGAGCAGCCGATGATGCAAGTGCGCTTTGTCGGCTTTGAAGATGGGTTGTAGCTTGAGGGCACGCCTCAAGATGGCAAAGAGCGTATCCACGAGTGGATAGCCAAGCACAACTGCTGTAGTTGGAAGAAGCCAAATTGCCAGTGCGCTTTTGACAGTCCCAACGATTGACATCGTGGCGAAGAGATAGCCCAGCAACATCGCTCCCGTGTCCCCCATGAATATGCGTGCTGGGTTGAAGTTGTATGGCAGGAAGCCAATGCAAGCCCCGGCAACGCTCACAAGACCACACGCAACCGAGAGCATGTTGCGCTGAAGCGTGAGGATGCAAAGCGTTATAGCAGCAATGCATGATACCCCAGCTGCCAACCCATCCAGACCATCAATCAAGTTGACGGCGTTGATCATCATGACGATCCAGAGCGCTGTCAGGAGCACGCTTTGCAAGGTTGAGAGATAAATGTAGCCTTCAACGGTGGGCAGTTTGAAAAAGAGGATGCGCGCCCCAAACAACATCGCAATCAGGGCGGAAAGTATTTGCCCGAGCAGTTTCATCCAAGCCCCAAGACCGATTATGTCATCCACTGCTCCAACGACAACGATGCAGACTGCACCAACCAGTATACCAAGCCATGGCATGCCAATCTCCGTGTTCAATTTCTGAGCCAACGGTGCGCTTGCTGTGAGCGCAGCCCACCCAACTGGAGCCCCAATTAGCACGCCAAGAAACAATGCGAGCCCGCCAAGCCTCGGTATCGGTTGCGTGTGTATTCTCCTCTCATCCCTTGTTGGGTCGTCAACTGCGCCTATGGCGATTGCGAGGCGCCTGACTGGCGGAGTCACAAGAAGCGACACAATGCAGGAGACCGTGAAGGATAACCCGATTGCAATAAATTGCACCACCTTAGCCGTCGCATCGTTCATGTCTCATTCCGCCTTGATGGCATGGTTACAAGCAGCCATCTCAAATCCAAAGCTTCAAGGGCAACCACTTTAGGTGCCCAAAGTCTGGGTTCGGTTTTAGGCGTTACTCCCTTGCCATTGCTCTCTGCTCAATCAAGTTGATTTTGTGCACACGCCTAACGTGCTTTTCCTCGTTGCTGAAAGGTGTTGCCAGCCATGCCTTCACGATACTCCATGCTAACTCGTTTCCGAGCACCCTTGCCCCGAGCGCAAGCACATTGGCATCGTTGTGCGCCCTCGCCATCACAGCTGTGTATTCATTCCAGCATAGTGAACATCTCACGCCGGGAATCTTGTTTGCTACGATTGAGCTTCCTATGCCGGTGCCACAAATGAGTATCCCGAAGGCACAATCACCTTTCGCCACCGCAGACGCAACCTCGTAACTAACATCAGGGTAGTCGGCGCTTTCGGGTGAGTTCACACCATAGTCAATGCATTCGTAGCCCTCTTCACACAGCATCTCAATGATGTAACGCTTCAACTCATACCCAGCATGGTCCGCGCCAATGGCTATTCGGATCCCCTTCTTCGGCATCTCTTTCTCCCCATCGGGAGCGCGTGAGTCGCTCACAGTGAACATATTCATGCCCTTCAGTCGCGGTTACATAACAGTTGGGAAAGCAATGCCTGTAAGTTTCCGATGTGAGTCTTTAATGCAAGTGCTTTTCAACCTCGGGAAAGAGATAATTCTCCGCCCTCGCCCTGTTCGGGAAGATTGGCAGGCGGAAATAGAATGTGGAACCCTTCCCGACGCCCTCGCTCTCCGCCCATATTACACCATCATGTGCTTCAACGAGATGCTTGACCAAGTATAAGCCAAGACCCGTGCCGCCGGCTGCCCTTGTTTCCCTCGTGTCAATGCGAGCAAACTTTTCAAATATTGCGGTGAGCTTCTCCCTCGGTATGCCAATGCCTTCGTCTTTGACACTGAAGAGCAGGGTATTATCTTCCCTGACAACACGCACAATAACCTTACCGCCATCAGGCGAATACTTTATGGCGTTGTTTACGAGGTTTGTTAGCATCTCGTCAAGCTTGTCTTCATCAGCGACTATCGGCGGCAACTCCTCGGGTATGTCCATGATGAGTTCATGCTTATCAGTATACGCCTGCTGAGCTGCGAGGACTCTCTTTACGACCGAAACGACATCCACAACCTGCCAGTTGGGTTGCAGCGCCAGTCCCCTTTCAATTCTTGAGAGGTTGAGCAAGTCATCAATCAACCTGCGGAGCCTGTCACACTCCTGGTCAATGATCTGGTAAAACTCGTATCGTGTTTGGTGGTCAAAGTAACCCTCAGTATCGTCAAGCAGCGTTGAAATGAATCCCTTGATTGAAGTGAGGGGCGTTCTAAGTTCGTGTGAGACTGCTGCAACGAAGTGCGTCTTCATCTGTTCAAGCCGCCTTATCTCCGTGATGTCCGTGAATACGGCAATTATTCCGGTAGGATTGCCACTTTCGTCCTTCACAACGGCAGTCTGAGCCCTGAAAATGCGCTCTTCGGGCTCCGTTATCTCAACATCCTCGGTTAATTCAGCCATCTCGTTTAAAGCCCGCTCAATGACCGCCCTCGCACCATCATGCTTTACAACTTCTTCGTATGGCTTTCCAATCCCGTCCATAACTTTGTTGCAGAATGCGTTCAGTGCTATCTGGTTGATAAGTTGGATCCTGCCTTTAAGGTTCACAACAACCACACCAGCAACCATGCTTTGAAAAGCCCTCTCAAGCTCCTGCTTGCGCTCAACAACCTGAATGATGAGCTGAGCGCCGGCAATGACTGCGGCAGCTTGCCTTGCGAGCACTTCAACAATTCGCCTATCCTCTGTAACAAAGCCGCTGTCACCGCGTTTGTCAAAGAAGGCAAGCACGCCAATTGGTCTGCGCTCAATCACATGCTGGTCCTCATCGCGCCTCTCCCAAATCATTGGCACTGCAAGCACATTTTTGATCCCCATCTCTCGCAGCACGCGCAAATCCGGCGCTTCGCAGCCCTCAAGTGAGTTCAAAACTATCATTCGCCGCTCCCTGAACGCCGCGTTAAACTCACCCTCAACATCACACATGCTCTTAAGCTGCTGACTGTGGCTCTCATCAAACCCTATAATTGGCTCACGAATCATGAGCTTGTCGTTAGTTGGATCGTGGAGCATAAGGAAGCACTTGTTTGCTTGCAAGAAACGAGCGAAGCGAGTGAGCATCCTCTTTAAGGTGCGATTCAACTCGCTCTCGGATGTCGGAGGGAGCGCCTCTTCCATAGCCCTCATTTCGGCAAGCTGCTGTTGCAATCGCCTGCGCTCAGCTTGGAGCTGAATAAGTTGCTCCTCAAGTTCACGCAGGCGTGCCTTAAGCTCTTCAGCCGAGTTTTTGTCCCTCAGCTCGCCCGACATGGCTTTCACCCCGAAGGGGAGCTTTATAGCTGCCTCTTAAAAGCCGAAACCGATCGTCCTTCTCCACCATTGCTCTATTGTAAAGCAATTCCCTTTGAATGTATCACACGGCACGGCAATCAGTTCGCTCAGCTATGCCCATGCGCTAACGCCGAATCTCACCTTGAGGTCATCTCCAGAAAGTTGCGCAAAAGATCCTTCCCCACATCCGTGAGAATTGACTCTGGATGAAACTGCACACCCTCAACACACCTTTCCGGCGGGAACTCAATATGCCTCACGCCCATCACTTCATCGTCATCCTCAGAGATGGCGCTCACTTCAAGGCATGATGGCAGTGATAGGCGATCTATAACGAGTGAGTGATACCGTGTAGCAATGAATGGGTTCGGCAAACCATGGTAGATGGTCCTTCCATCATGCCTTATCGGTGAGGTCTTCCCGTGCATCAATCGCTTAGCCCGTATAATCTTCCCTCCGAATGCCTCACCAATACACTGATGCCCCAAGCAAACACCGAGTATGGGTATCCTGCCCGCAAACCGCCTCACCACTTCCACCGATATCCCTGCTTCCTTTGGTGTGCAAGGTCCGGGTGATATGACAATGTGTGACGGCTTCAAGTCCTCAATTTGCTCAATCGTTATTTTGTCGTTTCGGTAGACGACAAGCTCCGCACCCAGCTCGCCGAGATATTGCACGAGATTGTATGTGAATGAGTCATAATTGTCAATCATCAAAATCATGCCCATGACAACCTCGCAGCGCCGTTGCTCAACTGCCCGCAACACTGGCAAATGAGCGCACAAGTTCAATTGCCAACTGAGTGGCTCTCTCCATATCGCTTAGGCAAACAAACTCGCTCAGCATGTGAGCATTCTGTTCAGCCGAGGACACGATGACCGATCTTATGCCACGCTCGTTGAAGATGTTTGCATCGCTCCCGCCACCACCCCGTTTCCAGACCGGCGTTTCACCGAGCCTTTCAAGGGCAACTCTCACAACAATTGCCGGAAGCTCATCTTCGCCCACCATGAACGAGCGATACTTGAGCTCCACCTCAACTTCCGCGCTGCCACCGCCCTGCTCCGCCTCAGCTATGAGCAGGGAGCGCATGTGCTCAATTTGCTCATCAAGCTTTCTCTCATCGTGGCTTCTGGCTTCCCCATGAAGTTCAACCAAATCGGGAACGATGTTCGTTGCGCGCCCGCCACGAATCACACCGATGTTTGCGGTCGTCTCATCATCAATCCTTCCGAGCCTCATTTTCGCAATTGCCCTGCTTGCAAGCACTATGGCATTAACGCCTTTCTCAGGCGACACACCGGCATGCGATGCTATGCCCCGTATCTTCGCCCTTATGTTCTTCTGCGTCGGCGCGGCAACCACGACCTTACTTACAGGCGCACCGCCATCAAATACAAACCCGCATTTCGCAGTCAGCCGGCTATAGTCAAGATGCTTTGCACCGAGCAGCCCGATTTCCTCGGCGATGGTGAATACAACCTCAATTGGTCCATGGGCGACTTTATCCTCACGCAGCACTCGCAGCGCCTCAAGTATTATGCACACACCTGCCTTATCATCGGCTCCGAGGATGGTCTCCCCATTGCTCCGTATGCAATCGCACTCAACGACCGGCACGACATTTTCACAGGGCGTCACTGTGTCAATGTGTGCATTCAAAAGCAAAGCCGGCACATTTAAATTACCATCAATCCTCGCGATGATGTTTCCATGCTCACCGCCTATGGCTTCATTTGCGGTGTCAACCTCAACATCGGCACCGACCTCTTTGAGCCTGCTTATGACAGCTTGAGCCACCATGCCCTCGCGCAGTGACGGGCTTGGTATGCGCACAAGTTCAAGGAGGTCATCAAGCAACCTTTCACGCTGTATCGGCACACCACTCACCACCGCTATAGCGTGCCCTTTGTGCTCGGGATGGAACTTGAGCTAATGCTAACTGCACACCTCATAGCTACGGCAAAAGCCTTGAAGGCTGCCTCAATGATGTGATGGGCGTTCTTTCCCGAGAGCTTTCTCACATGCAAGTTCATCCTCGCATTGCAGCACAGCGCACGGAAGAACTCCTCGGCAAGCACCGCATCAAATGAGCCAATACTCTGCACAACCACATCCACATCCCAACTAAGGAAGCTCCTGCCGCCCAAGTCAACCGACACAAGCACGAGGGCATCATCCATCGGGACTATCGCATGCCCAAACCTCGCTATGCCAACCCTCTCTCCGAGTGCCTCATCAATGCATTTGCCCAAGACGATTCCAACATCTTCAACGAGGTGGTGCGCATCAACATGCAAATCGCCTTCGGCTCTCACAGTCATGTCAAACATGGCGTGCTTGCAAAGCGTCTCAAGCATGTGATCAAAGAAGCCAATGCCAGTCTCAACTGATGCATTCCCACTTCCATCCAAGCACAGCTCAACATGAACCTTCGTCTCTTTCGTTTGCCTGCTTACGGATGCCACCCTTTTTGTCTCCATCTCCCTTGAGCATCCTCCCAATCACTTTGCCTTTCAGATGCCGAGAGGCACGACCAGCTTTGAGCTCCATCACGGAGCGCAAATACGAGAGGAAGAAGTTGACATCCGGAGAGACCACATCGGCGCCGCGCTCAATGAACATCCTTCGGTGACTCTCCTTATCCATGCCGCTTAGCACGGCGCAGAATATGACCTTCGGATAGCCCTCCTCCATCCACTCGCAATAGTTTTGCGCAGTCATAAGGTCATCAATCCCATCCCCAATATACACGGCATTGCTCGCCCCAACCCGATCAAGCACCAGCCAAAGCGCCCTCCCATCCGGCTTCCTTAAACCATCGTCATCCGTTATCCAAAAGCGCTGCGGTATGAGTTCGCTCAAACCACATCTCTTCAACGCGAGTTCCGCTTCACGCCTCGTTCTACCGGTGAGTATGCCCAGTTTCAAATTCTTCGGTATGAGCCTAACATCAATCAGCACGCGCTCCTTTTCAATGTATCCGGGACCGCGAACATATTGCGGTTGAAAGCCGTAAAGGTATTGACACCACTCATCGCCACCGTAAAGCTCTTGGAACAGTTGGACAACAAGCCTCGGCTTCCATTCCCTGGCAAGCGTCCGGCGAGTCACTATGTCGTGTTGCGATAGGATGTAACTTTCGGCTTTCTCAAAGCCACCGCCCATGCGTATCACAATTTGGAGGAACTCCTCCAATGATGGCTTTAGCGAGCGCAGCTGACTCGCACGCTTTACCCCATGCCTGAGGCTCTTGAAGAGGTAAAAGAGAGCGGCAAACTTTGCCACATCCCAGTCGCTGTTAAAATTGCCCGCCGATTTTATGAGCTCAATTTCCTTCGGCGTTAACAGCGGCACATCCACTTCCCAACCGAGGATCTTCTCAGCATACAGCCTGACTGCCTCACATGTGACAACCCTAAAGCTTTCGGAAACATCAACTAACACGCCATCAATGTCAAACACAATCGCATCTACGAGCGATAACCCCTCGATAACCTCTGCGTTGATCAGCATTGCCCTCTCAAGTTGATCAGGTTTGCCAGCCGACTTCATCAAAGCACACCCCTTTCTCCACCCTCACACCGAGCCTTCTCAACCTGATCTCCACAGACCTTGCGTGGTTGTGCAACCCCTCAACGCATGCAAGTTTAATCACATGCCCTCCGATGCGGCATAGCCGCTCATCGCTCAGCAACACGCATCGCACACGCCTCACAAAACTCTCAACCGATAACCCGGATGAGAACCTCGCAGCACCGAGTGTCGGTAAGACATGGCTTGGTCCGGCAACATAATCGCCACATGCTGTCGGAGTGCCAACGAAGACCGCACCAGCATTGCGAACCCTCAGGGCAACGGTGAGCGCATCCGCACAGTGAATCTCAACATGCTCGGGCGCGTATTCGTTGCACAGCTCCAAAGCCCAATCAATGCTCTCGGCGAGTATGAGCGCACCGAAGGCATTTAGCGAGCTTAAGATGATCTCCTTTCTCTCGGCATCGCTGAGCATCCTCAAAAGGGCATCGCGCACACCCATGAGCAACCGCTCAGACGGTGTCACCAAAACGGCTGCCGAATCCTCTCCATGCTCGGATTGAGATAGCATGTCAACTGCTATAAGCTCGCCATCGGCAGCATCATCAGCGATCACAAAGACCTCACTCGGACCGGGCAGGAGATCAACACCGACGATGCCAAACAGAAGCCGCTTAGCTGCAACAACATAACTCCCTCCCGGACCGGCTATCATGTCCACCTTCGGGATGCTTTTTGTGCCCAACGCGAATGCGGCGAGAGCGTGTGCGCCTCCAACCCTATACACAGCTTTCGCCCCGATCAACCTTGAAGCCGCAAGCACAGCCGGGTGAACATTGCCATGTTCATCTGGCGGCGTCGTGATGTAAATGTTTGGCACACCGGCAACCGCTGCCGGAACGCCAACATGCAACACCGTTGATGGGTAAACAGCCCTTCCACCCGGAACATAAATTAGCAGCGATTCAATTGGTCGGATAAGCTCCGCATAAAGCGAACCGTCATCGGAAAACTCAATCGTTGAATTCGGTGAGCGGCGCATGTGATATTGCTCAAGCTGGCATTTTGCGAACTTGAGCGATGATATGACATCCTCATCAAGTGATGAAATTGCAGCGTTGATCTCTTCATCGCTCACCTGCAACCTGTCAGCTGTGCAACCAGACCAACCATACTTTCGCTCGCACTCAACGACAGCATCGTCACCTCGCTCCGCCACATCGGCAACTATCCGCCTCACCGCCTCCTCAACTGACGACGCATGCTCCCTCATCTTGCGCCTCAGCTCTTGAGCAACATCCTTCGGCTGACGCCCATGAGCCATTATGATTTTGATCTGGAAGTTGCATTCGGTCACTTTACGCTCACCATCCCATCACCGAACATAGCCCTCAAACTCCGCAACAGCTCATCGCTGACCTTAACTTTAAACTCCTCCGAAAGCCTGACGACGCGCCTTGATTGCCCATCCTCCAAAACGAGCTCAACTGGCACATCGCCCCTGTGGCTGGAGAGCAATTCGCGCAGCTCCTTCAGCTTTTCCCCGGACGCCTCCTCAAGGTGAACGGTTATCCGAAGCGCTCCCATCTTCGCCGCCCTTTCGGCTGTGCCGCCAACACCTGCAGCGCGCTTTGATTCTCGGACAACCGATTTGCTCCCGCCCTCAAGCGACTTTGCCGGTATGATCTCGCTGCAAAGCAGGGACACTGTCACCTCAGCATGCTCTTGGCTCTCCTCGTTATCAGAGCCAAATTCAACACCGCGATGCTGCACCCTTCCCTTAACGAGCACCACTTTGTGCTCGCTTAACACCTCCGAATACTTTTCGCATTCATCCCTAAACAACACAGCCTCAATCTCGCCTGTGTGGTCGGCAAGCTTTAGGAAGCCAACTGGCACATTTCTCTTACTCATGCGCCGTTCAAACGAAATCACGAATCCGACGACGGTGACATTTGTTCCCTCCCTCTCTTCACTCAGCGATGCAATCGTATGTGTCACCATCTTGCTGGCAGCCTCCGGAAGCCAATTGCGCAAATCATGCAGCATCGCAAAGCCCATTAGCTCCAACTCCCAACTGAGCTTTTGCTCAATTGTGGCATCGGGGACATTGGGCAGCTGCAATTGGAAGTTGAGTCCCTCACCGGCATCAAATAGCGTTCCCATAGCGAGCACCGCTTTCGGTTGTGAGCGCAGCGCGGATAATAGCGGCGAGCGCTCATCGCTTATTGCAGCAAGCAGTTGATTTCGGTTCGGGTGTAGTGAATCAAAAGCGCCCGCCTTTATGAGGCTCTCAAGCGCCCCCCTGCTCACAGCATTCGGCGGAACCCTCCTCGCAAAGTCAAGCATGCTCTTGTATTCACCGCCACGCTCCCTCTCCTCAACAATCGCCCTGACTGTGTTCTCACCGACATTCTTTATGGCGGAGAGGGCAAACCTTATCCCATCGCCCTCAACTTCAAAGTCACATCCGCTTCTGTTTATGTCGGGAGGAAGTATCGGTATGCCCATGCGCCTGCATTCGTATAGAGCAGTCACAACCTTGTTCCTGAAGCCTTTGTATGCAGTGAGCAGGCAAGCCATGTATTCAACCGGGAAGTTGGCTTTAAGATATGCCGTCTGATACGCGACGAGCGCATACGCTGCTGAGTGCGATTTGTTGAATGCATACTTTGCGAAGGCACTCATGCGCTCGTATATCCTCTCAGCCACCTGCCGTTCAATCCCTCTTGCGACGGCTCCCTCAATGAACTTTGGGCGCATCTGCTCCATCAGGTCCGTCTTCTTCTTCCCCATTGCGCGCATGAGTATCTCAGCTTGCGGCATTGAGAAGCCGGCGAGCTCGTGCGCTATCCTCATCACCTGCTCCTGATAGAGCATCACCCCGAATGTCTCCTTTAAGATGCCCTCAAGCTTCGGATGCATGTATTCAACTGGCTTGCCATGCCTCCCGGCTACAAACTTCGGTATGTCATCCATTGGGCCGGGACGGTAAAGCGCTACGAGCGGCACGAGGTGATCAAAGCACTCCGGGCGCAGGTCTTTGAGCAACTGCCTCATGCCCCTGCTCTCAAGCTGGAAAACGCCGATGCTGTGTCCGCTGGATAGCATCTCGTAAGTCCTTTTGTCGTTGAGGTCAATTGAGTTGATGTCAATCTCAATCCCCCTGCGCTTCCTGATGAGCTCAATCGTGTGGCTTATTATGGTTGAGTTGCGCAGCCCGAGAAAGTCCATCTTCACCAATCCGACCTTCTCAACGGAGGCGCCGTCATACTGCGTTATCACTCCCTCGCCATCGGTGCTTCGCCTCAGCGGAACAATGTCAATGAGTGGCCTATCGCCTATCACGACTCCGCAGGGATGAGTTGAAGCATGCCTTGCCAACCCCTCAATTCTTTTAGCCGTGTCAATCAACTCGCGCACCCTTTCATTGGAGTTGTAATAGTTTTGCAGCTCAAGCAACTGCTCAAGTGCTTCCTCAATGCTCATCCTCCCCGGGATGAGCTTTGCAATGCTGTCAACGAGTTGCGGCTCTATCTTGAGCACCCTCCCCACATCCCTAATTGCGGCTTTGGCTTGCAATGTCCCGAAGGTGACAATTTGAGCCACCCTGTCACGCCCATACTTGTCGGTGACATAGCTGAAAATCTCGTCACGGCGCACATCCGGGAAGTCAAGGTCAATGTCGGGGCTGCTTTCCCTCTCCGGGTTGAGGAAGCGCTCAAACATGAGCCCATACCTTATCGGGTCAATGTTGGTTATCCCAAGGAGGTATGCCACGAGGCATCCAGCCGCAGAACCCCTTCCCGGACCGACCATTATCCCCCTGCTCTTTGCATACCTGACAACATCCCACACCATGAGGAAATAGCCGGAGTAGCCCTTTTGGGAGATGACATTGAGTTCGTATTCAAGCCTGCGCTTTACCTCATCGGTCGGCTTACCATACCGCTGCTTAATTCCCTCCTCGCATAGCTTGCGCAAGTATGCCTCCGAATCCATGCCATCCGGGCATTCATATTTCGGCAGCTTCGGTTCGCCCAACTTTATCCTCAAGTCGCACCGCTCGCATATTTCAAGCGTTGCATTTAACGCAGCCACTTCATCCCTGAAGGTCTCAAACATTTCCTTCGGCGATTTGAGGTAGAACTCGTCCGTCTCAAAATGCACCCTTGAGGATGTCTCACTATCCGTGTTTATTCGCAGCAGCACCTCCTGGGCTTTCGCGTCCTCCCTTTGGACATAGTGGACATCGTTAGTGACTACCAGTGGCAACTTGAGCTCGCTTGCTATTGCCTTGAGAGCCTCATTGACCACCTTCTGTTCTCTCAATCCGTGATCCTGCAGCTCAAGGTAAAAGTTGCCCTTACCCATCACCTCGGAGAGCAAAGCAGCCCATCTCATTGCGCCATCACTATTACCGTTGAGTATCTCCCTCGCTATCGGGCTTGAGAGGCACGAGCTGAGCGCGATCAATCCTTTTGAATGCTCGCTGAGCAACTCAAGGTCAACCCTCGGGCGGTAGTAGAAGCCTTCAAGGTGAGCCTTACTCACTATGCGTATAAGGTTATGGTAGCCTTCCTCATCCTCACAAAGCAGCACCAAATGCGGTATTGATGAGTCCCTTCTCCCCCTGCGCGCCCTTCTGTCTTCGGTTAAGTATACTTCGCAGCCAACAATGGGTTTTATCCCGGCTTCAATGCATGCTTCGTAGAACTCAATGACGCCATACATGACACCGTGATCGGTTATCGCCAACGCTGGCATGTCCATCTTTGATGCAGCTGAGACCAAGTCGCGAATCCTCGCCGCACCATCAAGGAGGCTATACTCGGTGTGCACATGAAGATGAACAAAGTTTCTCACCATACCTCCTCGCCCCCGCAATGTTGCAACTCGCCATCAACAAGGGCGTTAGCTGATGAGGTCGCCTCATGGCTCCTCATCAACATCAATGGCGCGCCTCTGCGGGCGCTCACCTTCGCCCTCTTCAAGGGAGAGCACTTCTTCTTCAGCTTCCTCCTCTTCTCCTTCTATCGGCTCACCGCGAGCCTCAACTTCAGCGAGCCTGTGTTCCTTCAGCATCTGTGCACTCTTGGCTATGCAATCCTCACATATCCACACACCCTCTCCGGGGATGAGAGGACCAACCTGAGCTTCAGTGCCGCCACAGAATGAGCACCTTGCGACCCGTGGCGGCTTGTATCGTAGGAAGACGAGGGCAAAGGATAACGAGAGCACGCCCACGAGAAGTGACATGTTTGGTCCGAGATAGCGCGGCGGCAAAAGTCCAATTAGGCTGACATACCAAAGCCCAGCTATGGCGACCGATATGACACCACCGATGATCGTTATCCAAACGATGAGCGGACGCAACCTCTCAAAAGCTAACTCGCCATCTTGTCGGGTGAGGCTTATCCCAGAGAAAGATGAATCAAGCTCGGCTTCTCTCTCCAAGTGTTCAGCGAGCCTGAGCATTATGTCATCAAGTATGCCCTCCCTCTCTCCCTGCCTGACCATGCTTATGAACATCGGCGAAAACACAGTCGGGAAGCGGGCGAAGCCGGCGGCTAAACTCTTTCCCATGCGAAGGTCCTTCTCAACGCTGAGCAATATCTCAACAAGCCTCTCATCTTCAGCCTGCTGCCTCAGCACCTTCAGTATGCGAAGCATATCAACGCCGGCGCTATACAGCGCGCTGAATTGCCTGCACAATGTCGCAAGTTGACGCCTGCTTAATGCTCTGCCTCTCATCGCCGCCATGGCTGATTGATTCTTCACCTCGTTAGTCGCATCGGCTTACAGGCTGGGGCATCTTTTAGATGCCGCACTCGTAACTGAGACGCGCTCACGAACGCGAGCCACATAAATTAAGTTTGACCACATCACGAGGCGATGACATTGCAACTCGTGCCCAATTCGCACACCATCATGAATGGGTGAGGCAAAGCAACGGATTGCACATGAACGACGCGGACGGTAGTAAAAGCGCTTCAGATAAGAGCCCGTGTCATTTGCTCAATCAAGCGGCTTTGCAGCTGCAATCAGCTTACTCGCTCAATGTATGTCCTTGTGCGCGTGTCCACTTTTATGACATCGCCCTCATTCACGAACAGCGGCACCTGTATGACAGCACCAGTCTCAACCCTTGCCGGCTTTGAGCCACCAGATGCGGTATCACCGCGCACACCCGGTTCAGTCTCAACAACTCGCAACTCAACTGCTGTCGGCAGCTCCACACCAATCACATCGCCACGATACAATAGGAGCATGACCTCAACATTCTCAGGCATGAGCTCAACGGCGTCCCCAAGCTGCTCCCTGCTAACCGAGATCTCTTCAAATGTGTCCATGTCCATGAAGATGAATTCATCGCCCTGGTTGTATAGGTATTGCACTTTGCGACGCTCAATGTGCGCTGGCTCAAACTCCTCGTTGATTCGGAAGTTGCGCTCAATGACACCGCCCGACCTCAGGTTGCGCAACTTCGTTCGGACAAATGCCTGTCCCTTCCCGGGCTTCACATGCAGGAACTCAAGTATCATCCAGACATCGCCATCATATTCAATCGTCAGTCCGGGCTTAAAGTCATTCGGGGTTATCATGCCTTCAATCCCTCCACTTGATTGAGTTTGTTTTGCTTCCCTCAACGCATTGTGATGACGGTGGCTTTTAAATGTAAAGCTTAACGCATCAACTCTGCCAGCGTTCGGTGTTTGAGCTTCAGAGCAATTGGCTATAATCGGTTCTGGTGAAGCGGCACAACGAACACAGCGATGAACAGTAGCCTAATTGAGTTTCAATGCAATCGCGCGGCGATGAATTCGCCTCCTTGAGGGGGATCACAGATGCAAAGCTTGCAAGGCGGGCAGTGGGGTGCATTTCACACGCATCGTTCAACTGCAACCATGCTAAAAAAGTGCGCCATCATTGTAGCTATATTGTTGTCCCTGACATGCAAAGGCTCAATGTGCGCTTCAATACGATGCTCAGTTTATGAGCGGCAAACCAACAGGGGAATTGAGGGCGCAAGCGTCATAGCCATCAATCAAGGTGAGACACCGATCACACTTGGACCGGCAGTTACAGGCGCTAACGGTGATTGCACACTCAAACATGTTCCGGTTGGGCAATGGCAGCTTGTGGCAGTGCACGCCGGATATACACCCGCAACTGCTTTTGTAACCGTGGAAGGCGAGGACGATGAAATAAGCCTTTCCATGCCAATTGAGCGAATGCCGATGCTTTATGGGAGGGTGATGAGCGAAAGCGAAGAGCCAATAGCGAATGCATCAATTGAGCTGTGCCTAAGAGGCGATGCAGTTGAAATGCAATGCACTGCTCGGACGGACGACAATGGCAACTACTGCATTTGGCTCGGAGCACCGATCAGGATAACTGTCGGCAAACAGACGCTCACGAACATGCCTTCACAGCATGTCAAATCATTCTCGCTGCGAGCACACGGTGAAGCTTTGACCGGTTGCACAATCCAACTTGAAGCGCGTGCTCAAGGTTACAGGGCAGTTGTGGTGGATGTGCAAATCCCGAAGGGGCAGATGAAGACCCAAGTTGACATAAGGTTGGCGCCGCATGCGAGCCGAATAATTGGCACACTTGTCAACCAAAGGAGTGAGCCAATCCCCAAAGCCACAATTGAACTGCGCTCACTATCAACCGGCGAGAGCCTGACATCACAGACCGACCAATTGGGCTCATTCCAGTTTGATGGCGTTTTAGCTGGGAGGTATGTGTTAAGCGTTGCGGGAATTGAACAAGCTACATTCCAACCGAGATTGATTGAGGTGAGGGAGGGCGAAACGCTAACATTGCACCTAATTGCCATCTCGCAGGAACAATTCCCGTCAGTGACATTCCTGCTCATGAGCGATGACGGGACTGCGCCAATCAGAAATGCCAAGCTTCAAGTCGTGATGCGCATGCTCTCCCCAGAACGAGCATATGGTTCATCCGCCATGCTGATCACGGATGTGGAAGGAAAATGCACGATGCCGATTGAGAAGGAACCGGCGGTATATCGCGCATTTTTGAGTCTCCCCGGATGGAGCCTCATAACCATAGTGGATGCCCGTGAGACAAGGACACCAAAGGTCAAAATTGTGTTGCCAAAGCGCCCACAGGTGGTATGTCGGATAAAGGCTCCATCAAGCGAAATGCACGATGCATATGTGCACCTGAGGGTGGAAGGCGAGCCATTCTGGGAGAATGTGGGAATGACCGAAAATGGTCTCCTTAAGATTGCTGGACTGCCTCCGGGCAGTTATGAGTTGGCTGCCACACCGAGGAACATCTACGCCTACTCGGATAGCCTGCATGCATCTGTTTTCCCGCCGGTTCGGATTCGGATAAAGGACGATGATTTAAAGCGAGGCGAACAAATTGAAGTCGTGCTCACAATGCCAAATTGCGTCAAAGTTGCGGGGAAAGTAGTGATGAAGAGGGGAGCGCATGAAGAACCGCTTCAAAATGTGACTTTGCAACTTTTGTCATTCAGCAACAGGCTATCACTCGTAACTATGTCACGGCAAGATGGCACATTTGAATTCTCATCGGTTCCGGTCGGGAACTATAGGCTTAAAGCGAACCACATAACTTGCGATGACTTTGAGACAACCTTGAAGCTTGACGAGGAGACAGCAAAGCGAGGCATAAGCGAGGTTTTTGTCAAACTCAATTACATCGGATTGGGGACGATTTTGGGGAAGCTTGTAGATTTTGCCGGAAAACCGGTCAAAAACGCGAAAGCAATCCTAAGAATGTGGCACAAAACCTTAAGGAATGAATATGAAGTCGCAACAACCCAGACGAAGGATGATGGCTCTTTCGCTTTGGCTAATCTTCGTCCCGGACGATACTCAATTGAGCTGTTGGCTGAGGAGGGAGAGATCAAATTGCGAGATATCCAAGTTACTGGGGATAAAGTTGAAGATTTGGGCACGATAAAACTGCCACCACTTGCAACACTGCAAGGTGAAGTCATTGCCTATGACCAAAGGATAGTTGAGGATTTGCAACTTTTTGTGTGCCCTGTTGGGGCTGTTGAGCAGTTAGAGGTGTATTTGCAACATTCCATCCCTCCACCGGAAAGCGTAGTGAAAAGAGCCATAAGCTTGGGTTATGATGGAAAATTTTCGCTGAAGCTTCCATCTGGAGAGTATGAGATCGTGATTTACGGCAGACCAATACTCGGAATTATCTCGGAAAAAATTCGGGTAAATTCGGGGGAAAATGCGGCTTTAAGGCTCTTCATCCCGAAGCCGGCTTCAATTGAAGGTCAGATTAAGCGCATAGACACCGGTGAAGCAGTGGGCATGGCAATTGTGACGCTTCACTCAAGGAATGGGAGAAAATTGGCGCAAACTGTGGCAGATACTGGGGGATTTTACAGAATCCCAAATGTGCCGCCGGGAATTTACTCGGTAAGATGCAGAGGCGAAGGGTTAGCCGCTGCAGTCAGACACCATGTTCGCGTTGAAAGTGGCGATAATGCAATAGTTGACTTCAACCTTTCCCCCGGCGCAAGCGTCTACGGGAAAATTGTGGCAAAGGGAAGGATTGGCGGTGATTTCAGGTTCTACCAAGTTATACCAAATGCCGATGTTTCACTCGCAAGCTCCGTTACCTCGGAGGGCGAATTCAGAATTGAGCACCTCCCGCCCGGAAGGCACATAATCATGGTCTACTACGGTGGCGAACTTGTAGCTGCAAAGGAAATAACATTGCGTGAGGGTGAGGAGAAAAACATCCAAATCACATTTTAACGGTATCATCGGCACTTACACTGACGATGGCGTTGCGACATGGCGAGATAACCACTATTTTGCCTTAGGAAGCCACTTTTGCGCTAATTTCTTCATATCCTCAACAACACCGGCAAACTTTTGGTTAGTGGCGAGGTTTCGCCACTCATTCGGATCGTCCTCGTGATTGTAAAGCTCTACGCCCAAACGCCCTTCATCCCACTCAGTGTAGCGCCATTTCTCCGTGCGAATTGAAACCCCCAAAATCTTGCCCCGTCTAACGAAAGTAAATGCCGGCTTTTCCCACCTTTCAACCGGGTCATTAAGCAGCGTCAATAAACTTCTACCCGATAAACGATGCTCAGGCATTGGCAAGTCGCATAATTCGCAAAGTGTCGGGTAGATGTCAACAAATTCAACAATGCGGTCACAGCTTTTGCCTTTACCTTTGACATTTGGCGCAGCAATAATGAGCGGTGCTCCCGCCGATTCCTCAAATAGCGTCATCTTGCGCCACAAGCCTCCATGTTCACCAAGATGGAAACCGTGATCACCCAAAAGCACAACAATCGTTTCGTCCCAAAGCTTATGTTTATCAAGTGCATCCAATAAGATGCCAACTTGCGCATCCATAAATGAGACGCAGGCATAATAGGCTCTGATTGCGAGCCGTTTTTGCTCGTCGGTCATCTCACGCTCCGCTGGGCGAAGAGTTAAAGCAACTTTTGGGATGTCTTCAAGATCATCAGGGGGCGTATCAGGTAATGGCATCTTTGATGGGTCGTGCATGTCAAAATAGCGCTTTGGCGCAATCCAAGGCAAATGTGGTTTGTGGAAGCCAACAGCCAAGAATAACGGCTGTTCTTTACGCCTTTGGAGGTGTTCCTCCAAGATTTGCAAAGCTCTCAATGCGATTAAGCCGTCAGGTTCATCAATGTCTTCGCCGTCAGTGGCATGCCACTCCAACGGCAAAACTTGCTGCTTTTGTTCCGCCGCTAACCCGACCGGGATTGCGCCGATTTTCCAATCACTTGCTGCATTCCTTTGTCTTCGCTGTTGGCGTTGCTGTTTGCGGAGTGCTCGCCGTGGTTCTTCGGAGATATCCCAAGATGGCGCATCATCCATGCCACCGTGATAGATTTTGCCGACACGCGCAGTGAAATAACCATTTTTTCGGAAATACTGCGGCAAAAACATGATATCGCCAATGTGAGTTCTCGGCGGTGTGGTGTTGTCCATAATTTGCGTTTCCGTCGGATATAAACCGCTTAAGAACGAAGTCCGACTCGGGTTGCAAAGTGGATATTGACAATACGCTCGCCGAAAGACCACACCCCTCTCAGCCAACCGATCAATGTTTGGCGTTTTCGCAACCTTATCGCCATAACAACTCAATCTTCTGTTCAAATCGTCAACGGCTATGAAGAGGACATTTAAGCGTTTTTGACCGGCTTTCCCAGCTCCGCGAAGGAATAGCGGCAGTAATGCCGCCCCTCCCACCTGCTTCAAAAATTCCCTGCGATTTAATTCCATATGTCTCACCCCCCCATCAACAATACCCTGCTTTAGTCAAAAACTGACGCCCATTTTAGCCTACTTACCACCAAAGACCAACTTGCCAAATCCCTCCAAGAGGTCATACCTCTTTACCCATGTCGTATACATGAATCCACGGACATTTTTCATGTCTTTAGCGAGATTCAGCCAACCTTCAACATCCTTAAGCGTGTCAGCATCGTAGTAGCAAGCAATGAGCATCTTGAAGCCCTGTTCTGAGAAGAATTTGAGGCTTTTTTCCCTCGGAGCGCCTCCCCAAACAGCGATGATAATATCCTTCGGGATATAGTTCCAAGAGCCGGTAAAATCTCCCTTCACGAGGTAATAATTTGGGTGAGCGTTATGATTAGGGTCAAACATGTCTGACCAGATGTAAATTTCGGTCTCCGGATTGTAACGGCGCAACGCCTGAACTTGCTTTGTGACGCATTCCCCGAGAAGTTGTGCCATATTCTTCCCTTCACACGCCTTGCAAGTTCCACCCATCCTTATCTCATCCATGCTGAGCAAAACTTTCCGATAGCGAAGCCTTTCCCACAGCAATTTAGCCTCGTGCTCAAAAATTTCATACAGGGCGGGCTCCCCCATGCAAACTGTCACCTGGCTCTCATAAATTACCATCGGATGATACCAACTTACTCGCAATTTCTGCCCATCCTTTATCCGGCTATTCGGAAGGATTGTTAACACCGGTTCCGGGTAAGCAAACTCGCCCCTATAAGGCTGCAAATTTGGGTCAATCAACGGCGCATAGTCCTTCCCCTCCTCATACACGATGCTCCCATCCTCGCTCTTGACCGTTACCGGTGTTCCCGGACGACGAAGCACATTGTAGGGTCCAATTTCCTCAATCGTCCAGTCATCAAGCCAAAACTTGCCCTCTCTACCGCCCCAAACTCCGGCATAAAGTCTCACGGAGTCAAATTCCAAACTGTTGAAAATCATCGTGACTTTTCTCCAATCCGTCGTGGGTGGCAAGTTGAAGGAACGAGGAGCAATGTCACGATTGCCAGCCAAAACTAAGATGCGAAAGTTTCTTGATGGCTGCAAACTCTCTGTCTTCACCCAAAGGCTGACACGATAGCATCTATATGGGCGAACTTTTATCTCTTGCATTACTCTCGCATTTCTATATGGATGCGCCTGAAAGTTTTCAAATCGCAATGAAGCGTTACCACTATGCTTGACTTGCGTGTCAATAAAACTGACCTTACCCGGCTCATCATGAAATGAGAACCATTTTGCCCTATTACCCTCAAATTCCTCAAACCCACCGTTAATCACTTGGACTTGATGATCCGGGATGTGAAATGCTTTATTTCCCTTGACAATAAACAGCGCATCTTTAACTGGAATTCCCTCGGCAAGATTTCTGTCATGAGCTAAAACGCCGCCACCGTAACCAACGGAAAATATGGACGGAATTAGCTCTAAATTGAGCCTACTACACATTTCCCGCACTTCATTGAGCCTTCGGAAGTAATTTTCGTCTCGCTTGCACAGCGAATCAAGTCCCGCCGCCAAAACCGCGCCATTATAGCCACACTTTGATGCGACCTCAAGAATTCCACTAATTTGAGCCACATCTTCATCTCTTCCGAGACCCCACCCAAAGATCCAAACAAACCTGTCCTGAAAATCAGTGGGGATACCGATGCTGACCAACACACCGATGAAGAGCAACCCACAAATTGTCAGTATACGCCACATTTTTCCCACCTCCCAAGATTTGACTCAAAATTCGCCAACTGCCATCTTGTTCATTTCCTTCGCCAGTAGCTTATGACAAATCCGTCATCAAGCGTTGTGCTTACGAACACTGTGTCAAATTCCGGGTGAGAGGTGATCATTTCAAGATACCGCTTCATTGCCCCTTTCATCCGTATTGCATTATGCACAGCAATGACCGCACCAGCAACGAGTTTCTGGGGGAAAAGATAGCCAAAATAGTCCTGCTCACGCCCTTTATCGGCATCCAAAAAGACAAAATCAAACTTGTCATCAAGCAATGGGACAACTTTATGTCCGTCCCCCTCAATGATTGTAACTCTGTGACTTAATCCGGCTCTTTTCAGGTTTTCTTTTGCCATCTTGACCCTCTCCGGATTTATCTCTATCGTTGTCAAATGACCGTCAGTTTCCTCCAATGCCAAACAAAACCAGATGGCAGAATAGCCGTTTGATGTCCCAACTTCAAGGACATTTCTTGCCCTGGCAATTTTCACGAGCATGTTAAGCAGTTGTCCATCTGTCCTCGGAACATTTGAGAATTTACCACGCATTGCTTCTAATTCCTGCAAAATTGGCTCCACTTCCTTCTGACGCTCGTAGAGCGAAACAGTTCCCGCTGCGCCAATTTGCTTCATAGCAAACCACCCCAAAGTTCCAAAAGTTGTCATTAGGAGTTCACGCCTTTTCACTTTACTCACCTCCATGTATGTCAGATTTCGCAATGGTTCATCCGTAACATTTTACAGGGTAATAACCCTTCATGAGTTAGTCAAGTTTTGGTCATCACAGGGCAAAAGCCCAACTTTTGACCGCACTTGGAGTTTTTACCTTAACTCTCAAAAACTTAAATGCAGCTCATTCAGTCAACATCACTTCAATAGTTTCAGCCAAATCTTGTGCAATTTCATCAATTCTTTCCCCTTAATTGAAACTGGGCGTATTTCCAAGAAATTCTGCCCACGAGGGACAAGTATCTTACCCACAACACGCTTTTGAAAGACCTCCCAATCGGGCGTGGGTTCAACTTTACAATCAATATGCGAATTACCAATGCTAATCCTAAAAATTGAGCCCGCTTCTTTCGGCGGACAAGAGTATGCCAATGTGATCTCGTAGATCCCCTCTTTCACTGCCTCAATTTTCCAGCGCACAAAATCCCCAATTTCTCCCCAATTTTCTGCCCTATCCCTAATATAGCGTTCGTGTCGTATCGTCACCCCGCCAAAGGCTTCTCCCCATGTAATATCAATTTCAACTGGATTTTCATCCTCACGACCAATCTCAATCGGCACTCGTTCATAACTTTGCCCCGAAGTAACTTCCTCAAACCATGCTTCAAATTTTCCCCTCAACTCCCGAACAACTTCCGGATTTTGTGCCGAAATATCGTGTTTTTCACTGGGATCACTTTCCAAATCATACAACTCACCGTTTGCAAGTTTATATTTTCCCGAAATAATTGCCCAATTTTTGTCAGGATTTGGCTTGACCCTTGTCCACTGGAAAAAGAGCGCTTCATGCGGAGTTTCATTGCTACCTTTGAGCAAAATCTGCAAGATGCTTTTCCCATCAATCTTTCGGTCACTTTTTGGTGGAACTCCCAAAAGCTCACAAAATGTCGGGAAAATATCAATAACATGAGCCATAGCATTAACTTTAATTCCTCTTGGGAAATGTCCCTTCCATCGGGCAATAAACGGCACACGAATTCCACCCTCATAAACTGTCCCTTTACTACCTCTTAACCCGCCTTTCCACCAATTGCTCACTCCGCCATTATCGCTCATGAAAATTATGATCGTATTCTCATCAATCCCGCATTCTTCAATGGTTTTCAAAATCTGCCCCACATTTTCGTCAATGCAGGTGATCATCCCGTAAATTTGTGCATCCCTTAATGGCAACCCCTTTCGCAAATAATGTTCCACATACTTGTCCGGCACAAAATATGGGAAGTGTGGCGCATTATAGGACAAAAATAGGAAGAATGGGCGATCCGAATTCTCCCGGATAAAATTAGCGGCAAAATCGGTCAAAACATCCGTTATATATCCAGTTGCAAAAACTTGCTCATTTTGATAAAAAAGTTCGTCAGAATCAAAATAGCGATTTATGAAGCCGTATTGCCAAAACCCAAAAAATTCGTCAAATCCACGATTGTTCGGATGATACCTCATATAGCGCCCAAGATGCCATTTTCCGACCAATGCCGTTTTATAGCCACATTCTTTGAAAATTTCTGCCAATGTAATTTCGTCCTTGGACATCGTGTCACGACCCATAAACGTGTCAATAGCCCCCGTGCGCTGGAAGTAGCGTCCCGTCATAAGACATGCCCTTGTGGGAGTGCAAACCGGCGTAGCGTAAAATCTCATAAATTGGACGCCTTCTTTCGCAATTTTGTCAATATTTGGTGTCTCAATGTAGGGATTACCGTAGCATCCCAAATCCCACCAGCCTTGATCGTCAGTCAAAATTAAGACAACATTTGGGCGATATTTTGGCATTTTTCTCACCTTAGTGGCTGGGCTAACAGCCTCCCAAAAGGCTATGCCACTTAATGCCTTTAAAACCTGCCGCCTTTTCATCTTCATCAGGGATTTCACACCCGGAATCGTGTTTTAGGATAACAATTGCCCAAAACATTGACAAAAACTAACAGTGCGGCAGCTTGACAATTGCCAATACAATTGTCAATTTATGGAGAAAATGTGTATGAAATGGCCCCTGCATCTTCGTGTCTCGGTTCTTTTGGCAGCGTTTCCAGCCAAGAGAGCAATTGCTGTGCCAAGTGTTTAACAATTTCTGGATGAATTTGTGCAAGGTTATTAACTTCCATTGGATCGCTATGGATGTCATAAAGTTCAATGCGGCTTTTGTCGGGGTTCATGAGTAACTTCCATCGTCCATCACGGATAGCGAGGCACGGGCTTTTATTGATTAAATGACCGTGGAAATGGCGAAAACGCCATTCCCACATCAACGGCTTTGTGCGGTGCTTAGGCTTACCCAAGAATGCCTCACTCATGTCCTCACCATCAATATGCAAATTATCCGGAAGTGAAATTCCGGCAAGTTTACAAATTGTTGGGAGCAAATCAACGCCGCTCAACACCGTTTCTCTGTCCACCAGATTAGGCGGAGTTTTCAAGGGATAACGAACTATAAATGGGACACGAATGCCACCCTCATAAAGGCTGCGCTTGCGACCACGAAACGGACCTGGACTACCAACTCCGCTGTGAGCGGCTTCAAGTAGCGCTATATCTTCTGGACCGTTATCACTTGTGAACATTACAACCGTATTTTTTGCCAAGTCAAGTTCCTCAAGTTTCTTGAGAAATCTCCCAATTTGCCTGTCCATTTCCGTCACAACTGCGTAATAAACCTGGGCTGGTGTAATGTAGCGGTTGGGTGTTAATCGCTTGTCAACGCGGTTGGCGTATGGTTTAATTTGCTCGTCATCGGGGTCCAATGGGGCATGAGGATGGAAGAACCAGATATTGACGAAAAATGGCTCATTTTTGTGGGCTTCAATGAAGCGTATTGCCTCGTCAACAATGAGCCGACTTGAATAGCGAATAAAATTTTCGCCTTTGAATTGATTACTTCCGCCGCCTGCAAATGTGCGATATTCATCAAAACCATACTCCTTTGCCTCAATTATGCCCATATGCCATTTCCCAAAGTGACCGCATATATAGCCGGCTTTCTTGAGCAGTTTTGGCAATGTGACAACTTGAGGGTCAAGTGAATCAGGCATGCCTCGCTTTGCATTCAGTTCCGAAGTTGAGAGATAATCCCAAATGCGAAAACGCGATGGAAAGCAACCTGTCAAGAAGGCGACACGGGAAGGGGAGCAAACCGGTGAATTGACATAAAATTGGGTAAATCTTATGCCTTCCTTTGCCAACCTATCAAGGTTGGGTGTAATTGCAAATGGATGACCGTAACAGCGCAAGTCACCCCATCCCAAATCATCGGCACAAATGAACACGAAATTTGGCAACTGTGAGGCTCTTTCATAGCTCAATGATTTGAGCGATTCGCTCAGAGCCATCCCTGTTAATGCGACATTTTTCAGAAAACTTCTCCTGTCAATTTGCATCTTCCTCACTTCCACGCCAATTGCCATTCGTATTTGGGCTTTTGCAGGGACTTCTCCTAATCATGACCCGTTTTTGTCGTCATTCTGTGTCAATTTCAAACTATGTTGCCTCTCCCTTCTTGGGCGGTGGGACAATTGGCGAGATAAGTTCGGAATTCCACTTATCCAAAACCTCGTTCAACTGCTCTACAACTTTGGGCAGGTCTTTTGCTATATTTTTCTGCTCCCCAACATCGGCATGCAAGTCATAAAGCTCAACATCCCCGTTTTTCCTTCGGTGCAGTTTGTAGCGAGCATTTCTCACAGCCATCCATGTGCCGCCGCCAATTCGCCAGAACAGAAATTCATGCGGCATTTCTATCCGTTCACCGCGCAAATATGGCAGCAAATTCACACCGTCAATTTTCCTATCCTTTGGAAGAGGGGCACCCGCAATTGCCAATGCAGTTGTAAAAATGTCAAGACAGATGATTGGATGCTCATAAACTTTTCCAGCTGGCAAGCCCCTCTTCCACTGGATGACAAACGGCACACGAATTCCACCCTCATACAATCCGCCTTTACCGCCACGAAGCGGGTCATTACGTGAACCATTACTTGCATCGCCAATTGGACCACCATTATCACTCAGGAAGAAGATGACGGTATCTTCCTCCATGCCTAAATCACGAATAGTCCGTATGACCTGACCGACAGCATCATCAAGGGCACTTACCATTGCGGCATAAAGCCGCCGCCGTTTGTCAGAAATGTGCTCAAATTTGCGGACATATTCCTCAGGAGCCTGCAAAGGGGCATGCGGAGCGTTGAAAGCAAGGTATAGGAAAAATGGCTTATTAGAGTGGCGTTTGATGAATTGAACTGCCTCATCAGCGATGACAAAAGTTAGGTAGCCCTTAAGCGGTTCCCATTTGCCAAAATTCCGTTCAAGTGGCAATTGATACATTGGTGCATCAATTGTATCGCGTGACTTGAAATAATCGTGCCCGCCACCCCTAAATCCAAAAAACTCATCAAAGCCTCTCTTTATTGGGTGAAACTTCTCATGGGCACCCAAGTGCCATTTGCCGACTATACCACACGAATAGCCAGCCTCCTTCAGCAACTGTGGGAGGGTAGTTTCGCCCTCGGATATGCCTGCGATCTCGTCGTTAAAATCAAAACGAGGGTTATGTTCAAACCCAAAGCGCTGTTGATATCGCCCTGTTATCAAACCGGCTCTTGTTGGCGCACACCATGGATGTGAGACATAGCCATTTGTGAATTTTATCCCATTTTTCGCCAACGAATCAATATTTGGTGTCGGTATATCCTCGCAACCCTGAAAGCCAACATCAGCATATCCCATATCGTCAACGATAATGACGATTATATTCGGTTTTCGTTGCTCTCCCGCCATACTTTTAAAGTCGCTTATCCTTAACCCGATTGCCCCGCCCAATGCCGCTTTCAGGATATTTCTTCGGCTAATTTTGGGCATTTCTACCACCTGCACCTCAAATCCCACTCATTCATATCTAATCCACATTGGACTTGACCAAGCAAGCTGCTCATTCTCTTGCTCAACACGCACATAATACCAGCTTACTTTCCCCTTTTCTGCCGCTTTATCTTGCCACTTCAATTTCACTTCGCTTTTCTTCGGCTCAACTGTGTAAACATGCTGGAAGTCCTTAATTATGTGCAATTTCGCTATGGGAGCAGTCCCTATGACATAAATATCCAACACAGGTGGTGTCCTTGTAACGAAGGCATCTCCCATCAGATGCTCACCACATGTGACAACGAGCAAAATGTTGTCAGTTGCGCCATAGCTGTGGCGTTTTTTGAATGCGTCAACTATCGCTTGCCTTGCCGGTTTTTCAGCAAAAACAACGGCATAACTCATATGAGTGCTAATGTGGTCGCTGCTGCATTGGAAACCAAGTTTGTATCCCCTCTTGAAAGCATTCCAAACAAACCCAGCTGGCTGCCAACCGCCAATTGATTCCTTTTGGTTCGTGGCGCTCCTTGGAGCCCCAAGAAACTCATAATTTTGCCTATGCCCTTGGTAAATTTCAACGATTGGTTCCGCTACTGGGTCATTGTCACGCCAGTCTGTTCCCATGCCAGTTGCCGATGTGTGAGAGGCACAAATTCCGCCAAATTCTCGCAAATATCTGTAGAGCATTTTGACATCCGGAGAACCTGCTTCAGGAGTTCCCATAAGCAGCTTTTCTTCCTTTGCCCCACCAAGCCTTGGAAGAGGTCTTATGCCTCTTTGTGCAAAAAGCACATTGCGATGCCCACTTGGGTATGGGACACTGCGTTCATATGTGAAGACGGTTACAAACCTTGGCGGGTGGTTGAAAATATCCGTCATTTTTTGCGAAATCCACCAATGATATTCTTGATGGTAGCCGTTATCGTGGTCTCCCAAGCCCATCCAATCCATGTCGGCAGCATCAAGTGCATAACGCCATGCATCTTCAAGCGTTCCATCCTGATCACGATGGGATGTAAGCTCGGTATGCCGATGGAACTCGCCACGAAGCAGCATATATTCAGTTTTTCCAATTTTAACCCTGAAATTCCTCATGCGGGCGATTTCTTTTGCCTCATTCGGATGGACAACTTCCTGAGGGACATACTCGCCAGTGGCAATGGCTTTCTTTCGCCTTTCCTGCCTTACTTGGCGGCGTTTTGCGGGCGGTATGGCTTGCAATTCCTCCTCAACATCTGGGGATATTTCCGATAATTTTGGCGGATTTGCGGCTGAGGGCACGGAAAGTATGGTTGCAAATACATCGCTATCAGCTCTTGAACCAGTCCCGCCCGGACGCTTATCGCTTGGGAAAATAGCAATCAGCGTTTTCCCACCAACTGATGCCATGGCTGGACGAACATCCATAATATTGGTTGAGTTCATGATGGGCAATGGAACACTCCATTTCTCACCATCGTAGAATGTAGCGTAGCTCATCCAATTCTCTTGGCTTCCGTCAGGATTCGTTGCGTGTCTGAAAAGTAGCCATATTCGCCCATCACTATCCACACCTATTCTTGGATGGCTGATGCTCCTTTGCACCTCTTTCGGGAAGTTATCCCTTAATTGACTGACAGTAGTCCAAAGCTTCCCATTAGCCCAGCATCTCACTCTAACAGTCCGATTGAAGTAAAGTGGAATGCCTTTATTAAACTTTGCTACAGTTAGCGCATGCGTTCCACCAAGCCCGGCAAAATCTTTCCCCCAACTAACTTCGTCCTCTTCATAGGCAATCCATAGGCGATTTTGCTCATCAATGGCAATGCTTGGTCTTGCTTCAAATCTTGGCGTAATTGCGATCGGATAGCGCATGATTTTGCCACCACGAACCTCTGCCATCCAAACATCATAGTTACCCCTGTCATATGTATCCCATGCTACAAACACATTTCCGTCCTTACCGACAGCAATTGCTGGCGACCAATCGTTCGCCTTGCTTGTGGATACACGAATTGGCTTTTTATCCTGCAATCTCATCAAAACGATGTCAAAATTGTCATTCTGCCAACTTTGCCACGCAACCCAAATGTTTCCACTTTTATCAACAGCGGCTACAGCATTTATGTCAGCACCTTGAGAATTTGTCAGCCGTTCAATTCCGCCAAGTTTGTTTGCCTTTGTATCAAATTTCCTTGCAAGCAACTCCCAATTTCCATTCAAGTTTTGCGACCAAATTACCCAAATGCCTCCATCAATGCCAACTGCCACAGTTGGCTTCCAGACATCAAGACCGTTTTCAGTGACAGGTATGGGTTCACTCCATTCTTTTCCATCAAATTTTGCCAGCCAAACTTGGTCTCCATTCCCCTTCGGAACAAGGAAGGAAAAATCCTTGGGCTCTTCGGACAAAGGCTGGCTTAGATCTGGTGCCCCACCGTGAGTATAGGCGACATAGGCAAGCCATAAGTTGCCCTCAAAATCCGCTGTTGCAGCTGGGAAATCCTCCTCTTTTTTATTTTGGGTTAATTTGAAAGTCGGCAAGGCACGCTCAACTTGCACTCTGCCATCAAGGAACTGCTTTGGCTGCCAAAATGATAAATCTCCAACTTTTATGGAAAATTCTCCCTGCTTAGTTGATACCGTCATAGTGGCGTCTTCTGTGGCAGAAATAACCGCAAAAATCTGCGGCTGGATTATCACCTTCTGTTGGGGACCTGCAAACCTTGACCTTATGGTAAACCGATTGCCTTCAATTTCCATTTTTGGTCCGAGCCTAAAGCCAGTTATGGAGATGATTTGCCCACTACTTAGCGATATTTCTCCCGACCAGTTCGTTGGCTCCTTATCGGTCAAGCCAAAAGTTATAAGCACGCCGATGGAATTGAGCGGCATTGGGACGGGTTTGATGCTGACTTCCGATTGAGCAAATGCAACTTGTTTCGCCGCCTGTCCCCTGAACTTTTGTATGGTTATGCCAACTGCTGTCATCAAGAAAAGTCCAATTACCAACGACCATACGGCTAACCTTCCCATAAAGCTGTTCGCTACATAGCGCATCATGCTGTGCATCTTTATCCACCTCCCATCTTGGTTTGCTCCCATTTTTCAATCATTTCGTGGATAAAATGAGCCTGAACGGCTATGGCAAGCCCAATTGGCGTGTGAACTACCCTCTCCTCAAATGGTATCTTCGTCACATCTGTTTGTCTCATCATCCCTACAACGATGCCAACAACAATCGGTTTTCCGTCAACAAGTGCCACGACTGGGGCACCGCTATCACCACCGAATGTTGAGTAATCCACAAGAAATGCCCTAATTCTCTCCACTGGTGTTAGCGGGTGCGATGATATGATGCCTTTTCTCAACACAGCCCAACCCATCGGATTTGACTCAATTTTTACGGGATAGCACGGTATGTAGACATCTTGACCAACATGAACTTTGCCTTGCTCAATGAGTTCACTGCTTGCAATTTGTTCGGAAGAAAACGGCTTCAAAACCGCATTTTCTGGCAACTCTATTGGCAAGATTGCCACATCTAAATTCGGATGTTTCACCCACAGCGGTTTATCCTCGGCTTTGATCGGGATGCTCTTCTCAAAGCGCTTAATCTCTTTGTTCTCACCAATCACCCGAAAGATTACGGAACAATTTGGCTCCTTTGTCTCAAGAAACCCGTGTGCAGCTGTAACTAACAAATGTATCGGCTTTCCCTCGGGATCGCTAATCGCCACAATGAAACCAGTCATGGAGCGACCGCCAACAGTTAAGCGCACAACTGCTGAGAGGATGTCCTCAAATGGGTTAGCATACGCCATCAGGAAGTAGAGGACAACCACAACTGAGGCTAAAGGCACCCATCTTACCAAACTCCACTGCCTTGAACTATCGCCTGCCATGACCTTTCCCCCACATCTCAGCAATCCTTTTCGCATAGTAGCACTGCCATGCCCACAAGCGAAGTTTAGCAAGCTTTTGAGGAAACAGTTGCCCTGCGTTCAACCAAGCAGTTCCAAATTCATTACAACTTTATGTCAATGACTGCTGAGACGCCAACATCGTAAACCCTTTTCATCTCGGTAACATTCAACCCAACTTTATCCACAGGTATGAGCACCTTTGCCCTCGCTTTCCCAGGCAAGTCAAGCTCAATCTGAGCCACAGCCTCAACTTCCTTCACCTTGTCCTCGTCACCGATAACCTGCGCTGCGCCCACATATGCACCGCTGCCGATGCTCACAATCGGGACAACCTTTGTAGCTTTCCTATGCTCCCACTTGCGATTGAGCAAAGCCGCATTTATCCCTTCGTTAATCTGCCTGCCAAATTGCTTGACCACAAACGCTATGGCAGCACCCTTAAGAACCCTTCCAAGTTGAGCATGGACGAATGTAAAAGCCATCATCGCAACCATGAGCACAGCAATAATAGCTACCCATTTTCGCACCATCCAGCACCTCCTCAGGTTAGTATCCTATCACCTTAGACGCAGTGTGGTAAGCTTAGTTGCCATCCTCAACTGCGTAATTTGACCCATGTCATCAACCAAGAGTGAAGCAGCATTGATGGACACACAACCATCAGGCAAAACTCCACTCATGCATTACTGCAACGATGCTACCCAACTTGTGTTATAGTTGTGCAATGAAGGTGTTGCGCTTCAACACCTGAGCCAGTTATAGCTCATGGAGGGATGATGGCGATGCTAAAGCGATGGTTCAAAATCACACTCATAGCTATTGGCGTGATCGTCGTGCTTGCAATCCTTTTCCTTGAATTCTTCAATTTCATTATCTTCTTACGGTTGATTACAGTAACAGCGGGCTTAGAGGGAGAGCCCTTGGAGTCAGCATCGCCACCACCATTGCCAGAGGAAGTGCCCTTGCCATCAGCACCGCCACCACCATTGCAACCAACGCAATTGGCACAACCACAGGTTACATCACAGCTGAAATTGGTTGCCGTCCAACCTATGCTCATACGGACTACAAGCATATCGCTGCGAGTTGAGGATGTGCCAAAGGCGATAAACCAAATTAGACAACTGGCTACCAGTATGAAAGGCTATGTGTCGCATGTTTCGCAACGCCAAAGAGACGGTCATTGGAGTGCTCAAATTGTCCTGCGAGTCCCATCAGAACAATACAAAGAGACACTGCAGCACCTACAAAAACTTGGACAGGTCACAGACTTCACTGAGGAGATTGAAGATGTAACCGAGGAGTTCGTAGACATTGAAGCACGCCTTCGCAACCTGAAGCGCTCTGAAGAACACCTCCTTGAATTGCTGAAGCGCACTGGCAAGGTAAGCGAGCTGCTCAGCGTTGAGAGAGAATTATCCAACAGGCGAAGCGAGATTGAGAGTCTTGAGGGCAGGTTACGCTACCTTAAGCACAGGACTGCTTTCTCAACCATCAAAGTAACGCTACTTGAATTTCGCCCGCGCCCTCTGCCAGTTGCTGCATTCAGCGTTGTCAAAGTAATTTCCGATGCATTTCGCAGTGTTGTAACGACTGCACGCCTGCTGCTCACTGCGGTCATATGGATACTCATGTTCGGTCTTTTCTTTGGAGTCCCAACAGTTGCAATCGTATGGTCGGTCCGCAAGTGGACAAAGGTTGCTCACTCACGCATTGGGGGAAGCTAAGTGGGATGGCTTAAGAGCGTTTCTTTCTTGCCTTTCTTGCGGCTTTGATCTTTGCGGCGATCTCCTCTTTGCGCTGCTGCCACATCTGGCGAACCTTCTCAGCTGCCGTCTTTCGGTAGAAGCGCTCATACCAGAATTTGAGTTGATCATAGTCAAGTAAAATAGCCCTTTGATGCAGCCTCAGGCTATCAATTGAGCCTCTCCTGTGGAGACGGTGAAGTGTGGCATATGTAATTCCGAATTCCTCTCGCGCTTCTTCAAGGCTTACCCATGTGCGTCCGTCTTCCGTTTTAAGCATCTCTCAAACACCTCCGCGTGTTCAAGTATCGTGGTCTTAGTTTTGCACCCTTGCTTCAAAGCGAGCTATGCTACATTTATCGTTCACCCTTGCAAACTTATTTCACCAAACTTATCTCTTGTTTAAGTTGCTTCACATCACTATTTCACTATAGCGCAAATGGCATGATGTGCCATTGGCATACAAGTTGCAGCATGGAATGACCGTTGTATGACAGTCGGTCAAAGGCGCATGACTACCGATAGGGAAAGAGAGCAACGCAACTTGGGGCAGCAATCCCGTAAGCCGTCAAATTCAACACAGGAGCCCCAAATCCTTTAGTCGCATTTATTCACCACTGCTGGAACCCTCAGTCAATGTCCTTTCAATTGCACCCTTGGCTTCCATAAGTGCTTCAAAGCCCATCTCCCTGTAGCGCTCTTTTATCTCAACTCGGAATGTGCGCCATATGAGGAATTGCTTGCGGATGAGGTTGAGGAAGTTTCTCGTCACGCGCATCCATGAGGCTTCGTCACCGCTCTCACGCCTGATCGTGATGTGGATCTCGTTTGCAAATATGTCCTTCGTTGGCTGCGTCTCAAGGATGAAGTATTCACTTACACCGAGGTCATACGGAGCAAGCCAGACCATAGCCTCAAGCCTGTAGCCTTCGCCATACTCGGTGCTGTAGGAGGAGAGGAGCACTTTGTCGGTTGAGAACTGACCGAGTGAGTAGTCGGCATGCGCCTCAAGGTATTCCTTGAGGAAAGCGATGACGCCGAGTGCCTGCACATTTGCAACTGTAAATGGCAGTGTCATCCTCAAGTAGTCACCCTCAGGTTCGGGCAACTTCCAGCGCCTTTCAATTCCGGGCACGGATACCCTTGAAGCCTGCCATGCTGGATATGCAGTTGATGCGATTACGACGAGCATGACGAATGCGGTTGTAAACACGGCAGCAAGTGAGGAATAGTTCAAGCTCAAGCCAGCAAACAGGTTGTATGCCACATGTAGCTTTGCGATCACCTGACCAATCAAGTATCCAACGATTGCTCCGAGAACTGCATACACTGATGACTCGGCGAGGAAGAGCGCTCCGATGTGGCTTGGGGCAAGCCCAAGTGCAGTGTAAATTCCGATCTCACGGACTCGCTCATATACCGAACCGAGCATCGTTGTCAGCACAACAAGTGCAGCTATAAGCATCGGAATCCAAATGCTCTCAACCCCTCTCAACCCAGTTGCGCCAATAGCGCTACAAAGGTATGTTGTGAGCTTGCCCCTCTCCGGAATTGATGCAAACAAGTTGAGCTCAACTCTGTCCATCATTTGCCTGAGCTCTCTCATTGCTTCCTTCCTATCCTTCCAGTCAAACCTTATCGCCACAGAGCGAAGGTTGCCACCAGCTGACATTAGCATACCATACGGCATAATGATGACCTGATCCGGCGATAGGTGAATGTATTCCTCAAGCTCCATAGCCTCTTGACCTGTTGGTTGCTCTTGGACTCGTCTTCTCTCTTGCATCATCAGGTAGTCAACTGGGGTTAGCATCTCGCCATCAAGGTCAACGACCTTCTTCATTTTCTCGGAGTCTATGATGCCGATGACGGGGACTCTCATCCCGAGCACCTGTATGAATGTCTTCTCGCCCTCAAGTATGTCCCTCTCCCTTATTCCAAACCATCTCGCCATGCGTAACGGTATTAGGCACTGCGGCTCCGTCTCCGATGTGAGCCAGCTGCCTATTACGGCTTCCTTGATGTTCGTCACCTTCTCCTCCTGTGGCGACATGCCAACTATCGCGGTCACATCGTAATATCGTGTGCCATGCCAAACCCTAATGAATGATTGTTCCCCAACCATCGCCGAGAAATACCATGCCCTCGGGGCAACCGTATACTTTCGTCCGTATTGATCCCTTATGATGCGCGTTGTCGGCTCACCAAGCGGATCCCAGTTTCGGCTCCTTATCAAAATGCCCCTATAAGTTGGCTCCGCCCGTTTAACCGGAATCATGTTGATGCGCGTTGTCGGGACAACAGATGTGAACGAGATAACGGTGAATGTGAGCAAGATGAGCGTGGTGGCGGTCAAGACAGTGCGAGCTTTCCTTCGGCGCATGTTACCCACGCCAAGAGAGAAAGCCGATGCAACTGCTGTGAACCTGCCAACATCGGCTGTGTGTATTCCGGTTGTCTCAAACTTTATCTGGCGCATCTGGTCCTCAAACTTGCGCATGACTATGACGGAGACGACGATTGAGAGCGCGAGTATGATGAAGCCGAGTATGATGACCATCGGGGTAGTGTTGATGATGGCAAATGCTGGGTGGAAGTATCTCATGATGAACGAGATGACAGCAAATATGAGGACCGTCACAGCTATCTGCCACTTCAAGTCGGTCATGTAGAAGAAGAGGCGCTCACAGAAGTAAGCGAACGGGAGAAGGAGCATGAGGTAGAAGATGATGCCCTTGATGACATCCATTGCTGTCTTTCGGACATCTGGGTATGCCTTTGATTCGTAGCTCCATGCAGCCCTCGCGAATGTGACGAATGTGTCATAGTTGCGCTTCTCAAGTTCCTTCCTCGCCTCAAGCAGGAACTCCCTCGCCTGCTCGTGCATCATGCGCATGCGCTCATTCTCTATTCCGTAGCGGCGCAGCTTGATAATCCTTTGATGGTCAATCACCCACATATCCTGTGCCACTTCGTATGGCGTTATCGGTATAGACGGGTGGTCATCAACTTTGAAGCCAACTCCGAGGTATTGATCGTCAGTTGCGTGTTGGACGAGTTCGGGGCGGTCAATGAGCTGCTTATCGGTGTTGAGTAAGGTGAAAAGCAACCCAAGCACCGTAGCGCCCATCGTCACCTTTACCCTTGTTCCCGGAGTCGCATATACAACAGCACATGGCTCATAGTGTGATGTCAGTGGTTGCGGCACAGGTAGCGAATAGCCGTAGTTGAATGGCTCGGCACCGGTGACGGCATCGTAGATGTAGATTTCGCGCAGCAACCAAAAGCGCCTTTGGTCAATCATGTCAAATATCGCCATAGGCTTGCACGGGAAAAGCACAACCGAAGTCTGCTTGTCAGCCACATCAATTGCAAACTCAATTGGGCATGCCTGCGCACCATTGAAGCCCATGTCCGGCGCGTAATCAATCTCTCCGGTCACAGGATTAAGCCTGTAACCCTCGACCCGTATGTTGCCCCCTCTGAACTTAGACTGCGGGAAGCCAACAAACTCAAAAACGGCATCCTTCAACTCCTCCTCGACCTTCGGCTTACCAGCAAGCAAGTAAGCTATCGGGTGACGGAACCAAATTATGGCTGCATCAATCACTATGGCAACAAGTATCCCAATGGCTATTGACTTTTTGGTGCGCTTTGCCATACCAGAGAGCACAGATGCGCATGTCGCAACGAGGATGATGAGCACAAGCGGACCATACGGGATTTGCGTTCTTTTCCCGAGTGGCAACCGCTCAACCTTGTCAAACAGAACAGTTCTGACTCCCATCATTGTTTTCTTTGGCACAGCCGTATGGCGCATGCATGCTATTGCACCCTTAACGGGTTGATCTGGGACGCTCGTTGTGCTCTTTTCCGGGTCAAACCAAATGAGCTGTCCTTTGACGATTGAGAAATTGTTCTCAAGCTGCAACTTCAATAGGCTGGTCGGAGCGTTTATGAGGTCGT
The DNA here is from genome assembly GCA_032161105.2 of Candidatus Thermosaccharophagus tengchongensis. Classification (GTDB taxonomy): domain Bacteria; phylum Armatimonadota; class Fervidibacteria; order Fervidibacterales; family Thermosaccharophagaceae; genus Thermosaccharophagus; species Thermosaccharophagus tengchongensis. Next base: position 23,996 of record JAVHTD010000018.1, on the reverse strand, counting down.
AGAGCATGCAAGATAGCATCCTCGCTTGCCTGACCACATTTTCAAAGTTCACATAGCTTGTCATGTCATGAGGCGTATCAACGAGCGGACGGGCATCATCAACAGTGGCAAAGCCTATGCCCGTCTTACCGGCAACGGTTGCAACTTCGCTATCAAGCGCAAGCATCCCCGGAAGGTATGTCCTCCAGTTCTTGCCCTTGATTGGGTTAATGCCGTCAACGAAGTAGCGCTCTGCATCAAACCAAAATGTGAAGCCAATCCTCTCGGCTGACTCACGGCAGAACTTGCCTATGTCGGAGAACTGCCATTGGATGTTTTCGGTGTAATCAAAGAAATGCGCCTTGTAGAAGACGCCGAATGTGGGTGAGCGTGAGGAGATGTCAACGGCAATAAATGCGAGCAATTGGGGAACGACGGCATTTGGATACGAGGCTGTAATTTTCCCCCACTCATTCTCCTTGTCCAACCAATATCGGATGAAATGAGCAGCACCTTTCAAGCCGAAGCAGTGCCCGGATGTGGCGAGGAACACAACCGTCCTATCAAGCGGCATCTTCTTGAACAGCCTTGCAAGCTCAAGCAGTATCGCAATTGAGTTTGCCTGCTCAGCACCCGGGGCAAGCGACGGCACTACAGACATTGAATCATAATAGGCACTGATAACGATAAACTGGTTCTTGCGCGATGGGTCTGTCCCCCAAATGACGCCAAGGATATCCTTGACCTCCACCTCCTCCCATTCCATGCGGCAACGCAGGCGCGCAGTAAGAGGCTTCTCACCGTTGCGGTGAATCATGGAGAGCAATTGCATGGCATCATCTCTTCTCATCCAAAAGCGCGGTATGTCAATTGGCGTCGTCAGGAACTTAAGCTCAGCCTCCCAACGAGCCATATCCTTTGGATCTGGCTCAATGAATATCACAGCTCTCGCACCGAGGAATGGCGCATTGAACCATTCCGAACCGGTCACAAAATCAAGCAGCACTATTGAGCCCTTCACATCTTTGCCCCTGAACTCGGATAGCTTGCCGGTGCGGGCATAAATGATTCGTCCCTCAATCCCCTCAGGTGGGAGTTGTGGTGTGCGCACCAAATTTGGCCACATTGGGTAAAGCTTGAACGACTTGCCCAGCAGCGGCAGCTCAATTGATGCGCCTTTGTCAATTGGCGTCGTGACCTTGAACTTTAACTCCCTCAATTTCTCCGTGGTTACTTTGCCACCCTTCAGTGCTGGCAACTCAAGCTCATCCAAACCCAGTTCATAAAACTTCTGCTTGACCCATTCAGCCGCCTGCCTTTCACCAGAATAGCCGCACACCCTTGAGTCAAGCGAACTCAAATGCTCAACCGCTTCCCTTATGCGTGCTTCATCAACACCTTCATAAAGCTCCGTGTAAGCTGTAGTTGACTGCGCAGCAGCGCTTAAGATAGCCGAGAGTGTGAGGATGAATGAGACAACTCCAATTTGATGCAAGCGAGGCTTGAACATCTATATCACCCCACTGGCATAATAAGAGCTGTGTGGCTTGCATCGCAGTTTACTGGTGATGCGCATGCCGTTAACATTATAGCCCGCACAAATGCGAATCCGTCACACAACCGCAGCGCCGGCTTTAAAAGAGGTATCTGCCCTTGCAGCTTGGGGCGTATTGAGTTGAGGGCACGACTTCCTTCGGCTCGTTTTCACTGTCACATGGCGCGGGTAAACACTGAGCGGCAAAGCACACTTTGAAACATGGTGCGGGCGTTGATAAAGGGGAGTGCCAAAGTGAGCGTTTGCAACTCGGATGGCAATCCCAATTTGGCGAGCAATCGCATCAGCACCATTCGCATCGTGCGTCAACATATTTTCGGCATAGCGCCATTCCTGTTGGCGCTGCTTTTGCTCCCTCAACTTGGGTGTGATTCAAACCACATTGCAAAGCCGCCAAGCAACAGCACAAGCCGTGAATGGACTGTCATGGTTTACATGAGCGCCGATGACATGAGCCCGGAATCGCTTGAGCCGGATGCGATTGACGATGTGAACGAGATGGAGCTCGTAGGATCAAATGATAGACTTGCGATCGTCATTCAGCTTGACAGGGTTCCCGGGAGAGACCGATCAAACGGAGACTGGGTGACAACACGCCGATACTTCATCACCTACGACCCATCGTATAATCCCAACTCAGCACACCCTGATAGGACGATACGCTCCAAATTGATCGCCGACTTGGGAGAGGTCAACATGGGCTCTCCAAAGACATTGATTGATTTTGTCAGATGGGCAAAAGCCAACTACCCAGCAAAGCGGTATGCCCTCGTCCTCTGGAATCACGGCAGAGGAGCTGATGACTCATCACCATATAGGGCTAAAGGCGTTCGGCATATAGCGCAATTTGGCGTCATGCACCCAAGGGGTGTCATCTACGATGACACCGATAGGGATTTTTTGACGACACCCGAGCTCGGTTATGCCTTGAACGAGGTTAAGCCGATTGATGTTGTGGCATTTGATGCATGTCTGATGGGCATGGTTGAAGTGGCATATGAGATCCGCAACGCCGGTTCGTTGATGTGCGCATCGCAACTCAGCCCGCCATCTGAAGGCTATCGGTATGACCTTTGGCTCGGCGAGTTGAAACAAAATCCGCAAATGACACCTCAGGAGCTCGCCAAGGTCATCGTTGAGAAGTATGTCCAGAGCGTTGGACAAATCGCTGATGTGGCTAACTCAGTGGTTAAGCTCTCAGAGGTTGCATCACTTGCAAACGCAATAAGTGAATTCGCCAACGAGCTGCAAAGAGTAGCAGACAGGTATGAATACGAACTCGCTAATGCACGAAATGCTGCGGAGGCTTCGCAGGAGATGGAGGGGCTCAATTTCAAGGACATCTACGACTACGCCCGAAGAGTCAAAGAGTATGTTGACGACCAAGCTGTCCGTTCAACCGCCGACAAAGTCATGGAGCGTTTGAAGGGAGCCGTTCTCCTAAACAGGTTCACAAACAGCTCAAGCAACTTGAACGGACTGAGTATCTACTTGCCATCACCTGATAAAGCAGACCTCACCGGCATCGGCTACACGAACTTAGCTTTTGCAAAGGACACAAATTGGGACGAATGGCTCAGCAACCAGAAGCGTTGATGGGCACAGCCTTACTTACGGTTTCTTCCTCAAAGGGCGATGCAGCCTCAAAAGCACTGTCTCAACTCCGATTAAACAGCCACTGCAAATGGGCGCGCTTCTTCCCGCGGCTAAAGCCATTTATGCGTGACCGATTGGAAATGGCTCATCTACAGGAGCGCATTTGCTGCGAACAAATCCCCACTGTTACAATGCAATGTTGAGCCAAAGCTGCCGCAATGGAGGTGACCCATTGTGCCAATTCAAACTGCGATTGTGCTCGCTGCCGGCTTCGGGAAGAAGATGTTCCCATACTGTGACACGAGGCAAAAATGCGCCATCCCGATAGCCAACAAGCCAGCCATAAGGAGGCTTATTGAGCAACTCGCACTCGCCGGCATAAGGCAAATAGCCGTTGTCGTCGGATACATGGAAAGCCAAGTTCGGCACGCCCTCTTTGACTTTGATGAGGCACGCATTGTCTTCATCAGACAGGATGAGCAGCTTGGCACCGCTCACGCATTGCTTTGCGCACTTGACGAACTCGGCTACGAACAAGCCGGAGAACAATTCCTCGTCGCATACGGCGATTTGGTCATCTCGGATGGATGGACGCAAGTGATGATTCACCACCATGAGAATGCGCAACCAATTGCATCTGTGCTCGTTCAGCCAATTGGACAGCTTGACATGAGGGAATGGATTTGCGCGTCGGTGCACAACGGCAAGCTAAAATGCATCCTTGGGCATCCAAGGGGCGGTGTGACTCACAGGCTCGTTGGGGCTTTCATCTTCCACAGAGGCGCCATCAAATACATCCGATCAAATCCGGGAATCATGAGGAGCGTCCAAGTAGGCATGATGCCACCTGTGGAAGCGGAGCTTGCCCAATCGGTGCAAATGATGATTGAGGGCGATGAGGAAGTGCAAGCAATTGAGGTTCCCGGGTTTGCCGTTGACTTGGACAAGCCATGGCATCTGATTGAAGCGACGGTGCATGTCGTCCGTGAGATGTCGGAGAGGCTTGATGGGAGCATCATCCATCCGAGCGCAAAAATTTCGGATGGCGCTGAGGTGACCGGAAATATCGTCGTGGGAGAAAATTGCGTGATCGGGAAGGGCGTTGTGATACAAGGGCATGCCTGGATTGGCTCCGGGACAAGCATAACGACTGGTGCGATACTTCGCGGTCACAACATCATTGGGCGAAATTGCAAGGTGCGCGATTATTGTCTCCTCGGGAGCAATTCCGTTCTCGGCGATGGTTGCATACTCGGGCACGCCGCCGAGTTTGATGGCATCGCGTTTGATGGCGCTTACTTCTACCACTACTGTGAGGTTGCCGGCGTTGTCGGAAGTTCGGTTGACATAGGCGCTGCAACGGTTTGCGGGACGCTGAGGTTTGATGACTTAGAGAAGGTGCACACAATCCGCTCAAGGAGAGAGATACCGCGCATCGGCGCAAACGCTACATACATTGGGGACTATTGCCGAACTGGAGTGAACGCCATCATCATGCCCGGATGTAAGATCGGGTGCTATAGCATTGTTGGGCCGGGAGTCGTGCTATACGAGGACTTACCACCACGAACGCTCGTCTTGGTCAAGCAGGAGTTGGTGAGGAAAGAATGGGGTCCGGAGAGATACGGATGGTGAGGATGTGCCAGCTTATAGCGGCAACGCTGATTGGGTTGTGTTGCGTCATTGAGCCGTCAACATCCGATGAAGCCATCAACAGCGTCATCTTGCCCGCGCAGTGTGCCCAGCTTGAGCAGCTTGTCTCATTGTTCAAGCCGCAGCCAATTGAGCCGGGACAGTTTGAGGCTGAAGTAATCAGCAGCCGCAACATGCAGGTGTTAAATCTCCGTTTCCCGACGGCGCTCAAGTCCGGTGTGAGCGAAAACGACACCGTTTATTCAACCGTTTACATCCCCAAACACGCAGCTACTAAGTCCATCCCGGCTGTCATCATACTTCACGCGCTTGGCGTTTATGACGCTGTGAACGAGCGATACCTTGCCAAGTCGCTTGCCTCATCCGGGATTGCAAGCGCAATTATGGAGCTCCCATATCACATGCACCGAGCACCAAAGGGAATGGGCAGCGGTCAGTTCCTTTTCAAGGTGGCGCCACAAAATGCGATGCAAGCATTCAGACAAGCTGCAATGGATGCAATGAGATTGACCGACTGGCTATGCATGCAGCCGTTCATTGACAGGTCAAAGCTCGGCGTCATCGGGATAAGCCTCGGCGGCATCATAGCAGCATTGCTCATCGGCTTGGATGAGCGACTATCCGTGTGCGTAAATGTGCTCGGCGGTGACCTTGCACTGACAATTTGGGACAGCTGGCTCACGAGGCAATTCAGGCGTTCCATTGAGAGGCAGGGCATAACGCTTGACGCTTTGCGCTCAATGGTTTATTGGATCAACCCAACAACTTATGCTCCGAGGGCAAAGGGGAAGCGCTTCTTGATGGTCATGAGCGAGTATGATTTGTTCGTCCCGAGGAGGGCATGCATTGAGCTTTGGAGGGCACTTGAACATCCGCCGATGATTCGCCTTCACACCGGTCACCTGTGCACCCAACTGAGCGCTCCGCAGCTCAAGGATGCCATCGTCAGTTTTCTCAAGATGACGCTCTTTGAGAACATGCCCGCTAACGAGGCTGCATCAAAACTTAAACAGGTGCCAAGCATCGCATTGAAGCAGGAACTTATGCTGCCAGCAGGTGGAATTGGCGGAGTTGGAGTTGCATTTGAGCTGTGCGACATTGACAGGGCAAGGAGAACATCGGTTGACATTCACTTTACCACTGGCGGCATATACGCCGGCATCCAGTGGGAAGTCTCCCGCAACTTAGCCATCGGAGCGTGCTTGCGCTTGGATAAGGAACACACACTGCATCCGCACATTTCGTGCTTCATCATCCTATGAGGTGCACAATTGGCGGCAGTGGCGCAAACAACCCTGCGCATGAGGCTTCTTGCGGGCAGAAAGCGCATGCCATAACATGCCATGCATTCCAAGCCGCAAACGATGCGCCGAATAAAACGAGCCTTAACCGCCATTGACTGCACACCGATTTGGTTCAAAAATTTGTGAGGGCAGTTGAAGGATTGGGGGTGAGAACGAATGCGCCTTATCAGCGCCATAGTAAGCTTGTGCTTGTTATGCGCTTTCTTCAAGCCAGCCTCGTCTCTACAGCGCAGCACAAGGTGGCGCTTCATCGGAGGCAAGTGGGAGGTTGTGAATGGTAAGGTCGTGGGAGAGAGCACGGATGGACATGCATTTTCCATCCCGACATTTAGCCGATATGGTAGAGCACAAACGGCAGAGGCATTGATGCATCCCGAGAGGCGCATAGCGCATGGCTGGGTGGCTGCTGGCATCTGCGTTTACCAAGATGGCGGTAACTTTTGGCGGTTGGCGCTGGTTGAAGCCCCAGATGCCAAAACGAGATACGCAGAGCTTGTGGCTATGAGCAATGGCACATGGCAAGCACAAGCCGATTTGAAGCTCAAGGTGACGGCGGAGTATGGCGCAACATTTTCATGGTCGTGGAGGGAAGGATACCGGTTGCGAATCCTGCTCACCGGCGCTGAGATTGAGGGGCAAGTGCTTGACATAAATGGCAAACTGCTGTGGCGGAGACGGTATGCGCTTAACAATGCACCGATAGTGCGCTCCGGATGGATGGCTTTGAATGTGCAGGGGATGAGCGCCTCATTTGAGGGTGTAAGGCAATCGGTTGAGGGTGGTGAAGGTGCAGTGCCCAACTTGAAGAGCGCAGTTTTGGTTAGGGATGAAGCTATGGGCAATTTGCGCCTATGTGATGCGCTCGCAAAGGAGCTCAAAGGCATCGGCATAGATGTGAAGCTTGTCGGACTCAATGAGCTTTCCGATGACAGCTGGTGGCGCTCAATTGATGCCGGCATTCTTGTCTTGCCAAACGGTAGGCGCTTGCCGGCTGCGTGCAAGGATGGGCTGCTTGAATTTTTGAGGCGCGGTGGGAAGCTCATCACATTTGGCACACCGATTTTTGAGGAAGCATTGTTCCGTGTGCGCACACGAGCTGGAGAGAAGTGGATGACAGCCGGCGAAGTTGACGCTCTGCGCAAGGCAACGAAGCCGGAGCGGTTGCTGTTTGAGCGAATTGATGAAGCGGAGCTGAAGCGATGGACGCATGGGGCAAGCCATAGCGGTGTCTCCGATAAGCTCAGTGTTGTGCGCTCTGCATTCAAATCCGAAGGGCTTGAACTTGATGCGTTTCAAATTGAGCTTGAGTTGAAGGGCTGGGGCATATTCTCAAGGGGATTCTCCACCTCACCGTTTGCGAGCGGTCAGACACTGACGTGCTTTTGGGCGAAGGGCTCTCCGCAAACGAAATCCATGATGATTGAATGGCGTGAAGCCGATGGCTCACGATGGTATGCGCATGTCCCACTGAGCACCGAGTGGAAGTTGTTTGTCCTCTCACCAAGCGATTTCATCTTCAGGGGCGATAGCCCAACTGCTGGAAAGCGCGGCTTTTCTGGAGACCGCCTCATAGTTGAAAATGCGCGCACACTCGTCTTCGGAATGGAAGGACCAATGCCACATGGCAAGCATGCCATTTTCATTGCTGGCATAGGCACAGCCAAAGACCCAATTGAGGGCATAGATACCAAGTTCGCACCGCCATCACTTGAGGCGCTTTGCCCGGCTTACAAATTCTACCCGCTGCGCCGAGTGAACAACATCAGCTTTATCGCTATGCCGACCCAAGTGATTGAGACGATGGCTGTGCGCTCGCCGATAAAAGATGCAGTTGCACCAGTGATGAGGCACACCGGCATCGGCTTCATTGATGGGCGTCCATTCCGATATGTGCCGCTTTCTAACCCACCGATAGTTTGGTTGATGCTCAATGCCGAATTGCCATATGCACGCTCTTGGTGGCTGTGTTTCGGGAGTGCTGTGGAGGATTTATGGCTTAGCAAGCCATCGGTCAATTTCATCCGCAGGACGATTGAAAGGTTGATTGAGGGCATCGTGCTCATTGAAGGTGGTGCGGATAAGTTCACGGCTTACGAAGGTGAACCAATCACGCTCGGTGCAAGAGTTGCTAACTTCGGTGGCAGGACTGCCGACGCTGAAATTGTGATTGAGGTCAAACCAACAGCCGGAGCAAAAGTGGCAACCAAAGCCATTGCGTCCTTTAACGACAGCATCAAGCTCCCATCCGGCGACATTGAAACAGTGACATGGGAGCTGCCGAGACTCGGAATCGGACGATACGAAGTGAATGTGAGGTTGCTCCGTCCATCTGGTGGCGGTAAGGTAGCTTGCGATGAGTTGCACAGCGAGCTCGTCGTCACAGCGCGCCCACAGGTCACCGAGAATGACAGGATCACAATTCGTGGCGGTCATTTCATTTATCGCGGCAGGCGTTGGTTTGCCTTCGGATTAAACTACTGGCCGCGCTTCATCGCCGGTCAGGAGCCGACTGACTATGGTCGCCATTGGCTTGACCCAGTCAACTACGATCCAACGGTGGTTGAGGAAGACCTGCGCATCCTGAAGTCAATCGGGATGAACTGTGTCAGCGTCTCGTTCTACAACGCCAATCAGGCGATGCCGCTCCGAGACTTCCTTCGCCGATGCCATGAGCACGGCATCAAAGTGAACCTGTTCATCTCCGGAGCGCACCCGCTTGGGTTTAACCCGGACATCGTCAAGCAGCTGATTGAATCCGCCGACTTACCCAATCAGCCGGCGCTGTTTGCGTATGACATCGCATGGGAACCGCATTTTGGAGGCTATGGCAATAGGCGCGCTCACGACGCCGAGTGGAGAAAATGGCTCGTTGAGAATTACGGCAGCATTGAGGCAGCCGAAAGGGACTTCGGCTTCAAGCTCCCAAGGGACGAGGGTGGAAATGTCACTGTGCCGAGGGATGAGCACCTTCTGAATGATGGTGAGTGGCGAGTTATGGCGGCAGCATACAGGCGCTTCCTTGACGACTTCATCAGCAGGCGATATCGCAGGGTCTGTCAGTTCATTCGCAAGCTTGATCCAAACCACCTCATCGGCGCGCGCACGGGCTATGGTGGTGGTCCATTCGGTGCCGAGGGCGCATTCCCGTTTGACCACACGGCTGGTGCAAAGCATTTGGATTTCGTCTCTCCCGAGGGTTGGAATCTCGGTTGGCTCGGGCAAGCTGAAGAGGAGCAGTTCGCAAGGGCTGCCTTCATCACTGCCTATGCTCGCTGGGCTGGGAATGGCAAGCCCGTCTTTTGGGCTGAGTTTGGATTGACGCTCAGGCACGGCTCGTTTTCGCTTGACTGGTATGGCGATGAGGAGGGGCTGAATGCGCAGGCTAAGCTCTATGATGCAATCTATCGCCTCATCCAAATCAGCAATGCCGATGGTGCAATGGGGTGGTGGTTTCCGGGCGGATACCGAGTGGGTGAGAGAAGCGACTTTGGGATCATCAATCCCGATGGGACAATTCGCCCAGCCGGTGAAGTGGCGAAGAGATGGGCTACTATCTTCGCCAACATGCCAGCGGTTGAAAGGAGGAAAGTTGCCCACATAACGATTGACCGAGATGAGAATGCGCGCGGTGCAATGGCATTATGGCTGAAACACGGTGATGAGGCATCAAGGCTCGTAAGGGAGGGCTATGCAATTGAGTTGCGCACCGAAGGCACAGGGAAAACCTGCGACGATGTCCCACACATCGCAATCGGCAACACAAGATGGGAACCATTGAAGCCGCCGAAATTCATAAACGGAGAAATCAACTCCATCTCCGTTTCTCCTGACGGCAGGCGATGGCGTGAGGTGAACGATGGTGAGGTTATCAAACTCGCAGAACTCGGCTTTGGCGGCGCCGAGTTGTTATGGCTCAAAGTTGAGCTCGGCAACACGGGCGAAGCAACATGGCTTCCACCAGATCAATGCAAAGACGCGCTAAACGGGATCGTGCTCTCCATCAGCGTTGATGGGCATGAAGCAGCAAGGGTGTCAATCCCGAAGAGCGTCGGGCGATTTGAGGATGTAACGATTGACGCCATCAAAATTCCGTTGCCAAAGGAACTGTCAGCGGTTCGCATCATGCTGAGGTTGCGATGGCGCAACTCGCCATTCGGTGAGTCAATGAGCTTTTCAGTGGCGCGGTAAAATGCAACAAGCTCATTGCGAATATCCCTGAGACGCAGGGGTGAAAAGGGGTGTGGAGGCACATCACATGGGCAACTGACTTCTCGGAGCTTTCCGATGCTGCGCTTGATTTTATCCTGCCGCTTGCAAAGCGCATGAACTCAAAGGTGGCGCTTGTCCATTGCATACCGGACATCGCCATGGCATACACCAGCGGGCAGTTGCTCGAGCCGTTGCCTGCAGAGATACCGATACTGCTTGGCAATATGCTGGCGCAGATGAGAGAGGAAGCGATAGAGAGGCTTGAGGGAAGGGCAAGCGAGCTGCGCTCAATGGGCATAAGCGCAGAGGTGCACATCCTTCAGGGCGATGCGCATCACGCCGTGATTGAGTTTGCGCACAAGTCCGATACCGATTTGATCGTCATAGGCACAAAAGGTATCGGTGGCATCGGTGAGAGGCTGCTCGGCTCAACGACGGCGCGCATCATTCAGGGCTCGGATAAACCGGTGCTGTCAATGAGCCAGCCGAGAAAGCCAAAGTTTGACAACCTGCTCGTCCCGACGGATCTCTCGGAGGCGAGTTCGCATGCGCTCTCATATGCGATAGCGCTTGCAAAATTGATTGGCGCATCGGTGCATGTCCTCCATGTGATGGAGCTGCTTGAAGCCGTTGGCGAGCGTGAGACGATAGACAGGCTTGAGGTGATGGTCAAGACGAAGCTTGAGGCGATGGCTGAAGCCGCAAACGGCATGAGCGAAAAAACGCATTGCCATGCCATCAAGAGACACCACGCGACTGAGGGCATCCTTGACTTCGTTGATGAGAATGACATTGACATTGTGATCATGACGACGCACGGTCGCACGGGCTTAACTCGCTTCCTTTGGGGGAGCGTCGCCGAACGCATCGTAAGGGAGTGCAGCGCACCCGTCATTGCAGCAAGGGCGAAGGCATTTGAGAGGGCGTTGAGCAAGGCAGCATCATAGGCTCACCGATTGCGACATCCTTTCAAGGGCGAACTCAAAGGTGGGGGTGATGAAGATGTTCATGCTCAACTTGGCGCGTCTCTTTGCGCTCATGGCTTTTGGCGAGAGCGAGGCATTGACTCAAAGGTATGCAAATGCAACTCCAGTGCAAACCCAGATTGAAGTTTTTGATGAGCGCCTGGTTGAATTATTGCCGAGGGATTCTGTGGCGGTCAGGCTCGCAACAAACTTCGTCTTTACCGAAGGACCAGTTTGGCACCGCGACGGCTACTTGCTCTTCAGCGACATACCCGCCGACACAATTTACAAGTGGACTCCAGATGGCAAAGTTGAAGTGTTTCGCAAGCCAAGCGGGCAGAGCAACGGCTTGACATTTGACTCTGAGTGGCGCCTAATAGCATGTGAGCACCGAACAAGGCGCGTGACGAGGACGGAGAAGGATGGCACGATAACAGTTCTCGCCGAACGATACGAAGGTAAGCGCCTCAACAGCCCAAATGATGTTGTCATCTGGCTTGACGGCAGCATTTACTTCACAGACCCGCCATATGGCGTTAAGCCGCAGGAGCGAGAGCTTGACTTTCAAGGGCTTTATCGCGTCTCGCCGGATGGGAAGCTAACTCTCCTTGCGAAGGACTTTGACCGCCCCAACGGATTGGCTTTCTCACCGGATGGGAAGCGCCTTTATGTTGACGACTCAGCGCGAGGGCATTTGCGCGTCTTCACGGTGAACGAGGACGGCTCGCTGTCCGGAGGCGAAGTCTTAGCCGAATTGAAAAGTGAAGAACCCGGTGCACCGGACGGAATGAAGATTGATGTCAAAGGCAACTTGTATGTCACGGGACCGGGTGGGCTTTGGATATTTGATGGCAATGGCAAGCTGCTCGGGAAAGTCAAGCTCCCAGAGATACCAGCAAATTGCGCCTTCGGTGATAGCGACAAGAGGACGCTGTTTTTGACGGCGCGAACTTCGCTGTATGCCATCAGGCTAAATGTGAGCGGCATAGCACCATAAGCGCCATCAGCACCGCATTGCCTTTCACGGGCTTGAAAAAACCGCAATGCACGCCAGCAGAAGGAGTATCCTGATAAGGGGATTCCTCACGGGCTTGAAGAGCATCCGCAAACGGTAAGGTGGGAAGCGTCAATGCGCCATGCAGCACAGCACATCATCGGAGTAGCAAAAGGGGCATTTGCCGGCTTTGCCAATTACCTCCTCACACATAGGCGTTCGGCAAAGGTTTGGCTGATTGCTTTGCTCATGCAGTTTGGCTGTGCAAAGTGGAGGGCAGGCAGGATTGAGAGGGAAGCCAAAACTTGCAAGCTCACATATGTTGCAATTGGCGCAAGCGACACTCAGGCAGCTGGAGCAAGCTCCTATGAGCGTGGCTATGTTGTAGCCATTCACCGCTACCTTGAGCAAGCCACAGGTCAAAAGTGGGAATTCATCAACGCCGGCAGGAGTGGCGCACGAATAACGGATGTAGTTGAGCGCCAACTGCCGATTGCCATTGCCGCAAGACCAACGGTTATCTCAATTTGGGTCGGCGGAAATGATGTCAGGCACAGGATTCATCCGAAGGGTTTTGAGAGGTTGCTCAGGGGCATGCTAAAAGCGCTGTGTTTGGAAATGGGTGCGATAGTGCTCATTGCCAACTTGCCGGAGATGGAGAGACAACCATTTGCAAGGCGCGCCACAGACGATGAGCGCGAGTTCCTCCGAAAGCAGTCGCGAATCTACAACGGCATCATTGAGCGCGCCGCTTCGGACTTCGGTGCGATACTCGTTGACCTATGCAAAATGAGCGAAATGTATGACGAGCATTTCTTCTGCAACGATGGGCTTCATCCGAATGACATCGGCTATAAGCGCATTGCTGAGAGGTTCATTGAGGCATTGAATAGGCACGCTGATGCGCTTAAAAGACGCATCCAAAGCGGTGGAGCCACACGCTAATTTGCACGGGAGAACGCCCCTCAGGAAGCAATGCCCCTACCGGAGCCTGAATCTGGCTAAAGACGCACCAATGAATTCTCGCCAATGCAGCTTGGACAACAATTGTGCATGAAATGAACTGAGCGAGATGGCAAGAGGTGATGCTCATGAGCCAGTTGCGCCTTGCCGTTGTCTTTCCGGGTGCTGCATCACTTGGGAGCTACGAAGCTGGCGCAGCATTTGAGCTTGCAAGGTGGGCACTAATGGCACGCCAAATCTCAACTGATGAGCCACCGCTCATTGTTGATGTCGTTGTTGGCTCGTCAGCGGGCGCGATAACCGGTGCTTTGCTCTCCCACATCCTCCTAACCGATGGCGATCCATCTTGGCTTTATCACGCATGGGTGACGCACCCTCACCTATCTGAGTTGATGCTCGTGAGCGAGCTCAACGGCGTGCTCTCAATGAGGCGCTTGCGTGAGCTTGCGGAGGAGTTGCTCTCACAACCGAATGAACCATCGGATGGACGCAATATGACGGTGCGCTATGTGGCAACATTGACCAACTTGACGCCACTGAACTACCGAATACCCGTCTTGGGAGGGAGGGCGCTTATCGCATCCACGCATCGTGACTGGAAAGCTATGCTGCTGACATTTTCTGGCGCCCAAACGCCATACGGGATGCACCCTTGGAGATATGTCGCAGATGTAGCCCTTGCCTCCGGCGCTTTTCCCGCAATCTTCCCGGCACAGCGTCTGAGGAGGGGCGCATGGGAGTATATAGCCAACCATGTCTGGCTTGATGCGAGTGATGATGAAATTGTTGAATTTGACTTCACCGATGGCGGCGTCATGCACAACAAACCAATTGCAATGGCTTTTGATGCCCTCTATGAGCCACATCACATTGGTCTTGTTGACCAGAAGCCAATTGATGACTCTGAGGCTGTAAGGCTCTTCGTCATCGTGAGCCCGAGAGAGCAACCGCCACGCCCAACGCGAGTAACGAAGCGCCCGCAACCTTTAATGCTTGATGTGCTTACGGGCATTTTGAGTGCGAGGTTCAATGTGAACGATGTTTTTGATGACCTGCGTGGTGCACAGAAACTCAACAGTAGGCTGCGTTGGAAAACATTGCTCCTTGAACGAATGCATGCTTGGCTGAGCGACGACCCAGATGCAGCAAGAAGGCTCGCCAATACCCTTTCCGACACATTGACGCACATCAACGGCGACATGCGCCTCATACGGATGCAAAGGGATGGAATGGAAAGAGCAATCGGCACAGCGGCGAGTTCGGAAGAGCGCAATTCACAGCGTTCACAATGCGAAATGGATGAGCATCATGCACCAAATGATGCTCACACCTATGGCAGTCAATCGGATTTGCACATGGATTCGCCATCCGAGTGTGGCATGCACAGCCATGTTGATGATGCCATCAACTTGCTCAACGCGGTGCTTGACAGAATCAGCGGGACTACAGGGAAAAGGGAGGTTAGAATTGAGGTTGTAAGCCCATTACTGCTCAGCGAACTCGGCTTACCTGAGGAGCTGCTTTGTGGCGAAGCTATGGGGCATTTTGCTGGCTTTCTAAGCAGGCGCTTTCGTGAGAACGATTTTCGCGTTGGCACCGAATGCATGAGGCGGTGGCTGCTTGAGCTGGAAGAAGTTGACGGAGTGCTGCGCAAAAGGATGCTTGAAGAACATAAAGTGACTGTTAGGGTTTGGGGCGCAAAAGTGGAACGAAAGAATGGCAAAGTTGTGCCATTGCGTGATAGGGTGCCATTGGGCGAAATAACGCTTGCACCAATTTTGCGCGATATCGGTAAGGGAGGGCGTTACACACTTGGAATGCGCTTTTGTGTTCTCATGCTCGCATTAAGGGCTGCTTTTGTCCTACTAATTGGCGCTATACGCTTCATTTTGAGGAGGCTTTGATTCACCCACTCAGCCCACAAAGCCCTTGTCAAGCTCAATGCCATAAGGCACTGATGGCTCACCGTGAAGTTTGCTTCACGAAGTCTCTCAGCAATCGGCAGATTTCAACCGCCCTTGGTGGGTCGCTTTGCCTCATTCTGATTGCAATGATCTGGATGGCTCCTCAGCAGGGGTCAATTCCACTCTTGCTCTGGCAAAGAAGCCAGTTCCAGCTGGTATCAGCCTGCCAATGATGACATTTTCCTTAAGACCGAGCAAGTAGTCAACTTTACCCTTTATTGCTGCATCCGTTAGAGCTTGCGTAGTCCTCTGGAAGGATGCTGCAGAGAGCCAACTATCGGTTGATTCAGCGGCACGCATTATGCCCATGAGCACCCAATCCGCCGTTGCCTCTCGTTTCCCTTGCGCCCTTACCCTTGCATTTTCACGCTCAAATACCGCCCTGTCAACAAGCTGTCCGGGTAGGAACTCAGTATCCCCTGGGTCTTTAATTCGGCGCTTTCGCAGCATTTGCCTGATAATTATCTCAATGTGCTTGTCATTGATATCAATTCCCTGCGAGCGATAAACTGTCTGAATTTCCCTCAGCAAGTAATCTTGCACAGCCTTGACTCCACGAAGCGTAAGCAAAGCGTGTGGGTTGATTGCGCCCCCTGTGAGTTGCTGACCCGCTTCAACTCTGTCCCCAACTTTCACCTTAAAATCAGCGTGGAATGGCACAACATAAGGTCTTCTAAGGGTCACCTTCGTGACCATAGCTCCACGCAACTTCTCAATAACCAATTCGTCAATTTTGGTGCCCTTTGGAACAATAACGGAGCGCGTTCTTGGTGAGACCACATCCTCAACAATTTCCATGCCAATGTGCCTTTCCAAGTCATCAACAGGGACTTCTACATCAAGCACTATACGCCATATGCCCCTCTTAATAATTTCCCTGACAACTCCGTCATATTCAGCCATAATTGACTGCCCAAGTGGACGGCGTGCATCAAACAATTCCTCAACTCGTAGTAGCCCCCTCCTCCTCGGCACATGCAATCTAACCCACCACTTCATCCTTTGCTCTTTTTGTTCTTCCTCGTGCAGTCCTCTCGGAGTTTTCTTAATTATCTTCAGCATGTCGGAAACGGTCATTTCCTCCGTCGCACGCTCGGTGATCTCCCTCAAAGCCCTCTCTCTTCTCGTCTTATATTGCCGTATTTCAACGATGCTCGGACCTACAACGGTGTGGAATGTGCGCATCGTGAACTGTGTTCCGGGCTCACCTATTGACTGGGCTGCAATTATTCCAACTGCCTCACCTATGTCAACGAGTCTTCTTGTGCTCAAATCCATCCCGTAACACATCGCGCATATTCCATGAGGGAGTGCACATGTCAAAGGTGAGCGCACCTTTACCTTTGTGACACCACTTTTCTGTATTTCTTGAGCCTTTGTCATCGTTATCATTTCATTTCTCCTGACCAACACGCTCTTTGTGCGCGGATGAACGACATTTTCTGCGGCAATTCTCCCCCATATTCTTTCCCAAAGTTCCATCACAACTTGACCATTTTCGTCATATATTGGGGTCATATCAAAACCGTCATCAGTTCCGCAATCAAACGCCTTTATAACCACATCTTGAGCAACATCAACCAACCTCCTTGTCAAGTAACCAGCATCTGCTGTTCTTAGAGCCGTATCGGCAAGCGAGCGGCGCGAGCTGAAAGTCCCAACAAAATACTGAAGAAGAGGCAACCCTTCCCGGAAGTTTGAGGTGACAGGTAAGTCATGTATGAGCACACCGAGGGCATTTGCCATTAGACCGCGCATGCCACAAAGCTGCACAATTTGCTCTTTCCTTCCCCGCGCACCGCTATCTGCCATCATGTATAGCGGGTTAAACCTGTCAATAGCCTGCATTATCTCATTGGACACTTCCCTCGTTGCTGCCAACCATTCTTGGGTTATTTTGTCATCACATTCAAATTGCCTCATTTCGCCCCTCCTTACAGCCTCACGCCATTCTTCTGACCTCTTTCTCGCCCTTTCTACAATCTCATCCCTATTTGTCTTCACATCCAAGTCCTTTATGGATAGCGACAGACCGCTTAAAGTAGCCACATGGAATCCGAGTTCTTTAACATCATCAAGGAAACGCACCAATGGCTCGTTAGTTTGACCATAATATTCAATCAACCCGATTTCAACAGCCTTATCCAGAGGGTATGCCTCCCTTCCCCTTCTGATCCTAATTTCTCCCTTATTTTTGACCTTTTCAAAGACATCGCCCATTATACAATTCCAACCCTGTTTAAGTTTGAAGCTGCCAACTTCAGGTAGCGATAGTGTAATTTTGTCATCCTCAACCAAGCTTTTGACCCAGAAAGCCTCAAACATTTGTGTGACTATTGTGCGCAATTTTCCTTTAGAAACAGGTTCATTTACGAATGGGAAACCGGCAGGTAATAGCATGTTGAATATTACCCTTCCAGGTGTTGTCAATATCCATTCTCCATGCCAATTCACAATAATATCCTCATGAGTATCTATTTTGCCAAGTTGCCATAACTGTATCGCCTTTTCTGGGTCGTTGAAAGCCTTTCCTCTACTGCCCAAGTAGCGCAAAAGTGCCCTATATACCTTAGTTTTTTCGTATCTATCGTTGAACTTTATTGAGACATCCTCATCAAGTTTAATCAAACCTTGCCTCGCAAAAAGCAACAGCAACTCTGGATCCTCGCACCTTTCAAGTATCTCTTCTGGTGGCTTATTGAGCAAATCCTTGTATTTTTCCTCACTCTCCCTGCGAGTCAACTGAGTCAGATAATAGCATCCCATAGCGATGTCATATGCCGGGCTCATCAAGGGCGCACCATTAGCCGGGGAAAATATGTTATTCGTTGCCATCATCAGCAATCTTGCTTCGGCTTGTGCAGTAGCCGACAGGGGCACATGCACAGCCATCTGGTCACCATCAAAGTCGGCATTAAACGGGGGACAAACTAACGGGTGAATGTGAATAGACCTGTCATCCACAAGAACCGGTTCAAACGCTTCAATACTCAACCTGTGCAGGGTTGGTGCTCGGTTAAGCAAAACTGGGTGGTCTTTTGTAACTTCCTCAACTGCCCTCCAAACCAGTTCATTATCCTCCTGCTCAAGCATTCGCTTTATCGCCTTTAGGGTCGAAGGACCCTCGCTGTGTGCTTCAATCCATCGCATAATGAACGGCTTAAATAGTTCCTTAGCCATAACCCTTGGCAATCCACATTGATGTAGCTTCAATTTGGGGTCAATAACTATAACGGAGCGCCCACTATAATCAACCCGTTTTCCGAGCAAGTTTCTCCTAAATCTTCCCTCCTTACCCTTTAGCAAGTCTGAAAGCGATTTTAGCGGTCTACCGCTCGGTCCAAGCACCGGGCGAGATTTCCTGCTGTTATCAATGAGGGCATCAACTGCCTCTTGCAAAAGTCTCTTCTCATGATTTATAATTGACTCTGGTGCCCTAATCTCAAGCAGCTTTTTCAGCCGGTTATTTCGGTTAATTATTCGCCTGTATAGGTCATTCACATCCGAAGTTGCAAATCTTCCGCCTTCAAGTTGAACCATTGGGCGGAGGTCGGGCGGGAGAACGGGCAAAACTTCAAGTATCATCCACTCAGGGTTGTTGCGTGATTTTCTAAATGCCTCAACTATTTCAAGCCTTTTGATGGCTCTCGCCCTTTTTGCCCCCTTGCTTTGAGCCACAGTCTTCTTCAACTCCCTCGCTTCCCGTTCAAGGTCTATCTCGCTGAGCAACTTCTTTATTGCCTCTGCACCGATGCCAACCTCAAACCACTTGCTCAAGTTTATACCCGTTCTTCGCTGGACTATTGAAACGAGTCCCTGAAGTTGCCTATATTCGGCATCTTCAAGCGTTTGCTTAGCCTTCAAACTCTTAAACAGTTCAACCGCATTTCGTATATCCTCAATTTGAGCCTCTCCTTCCTGTTGCTCACGCTTTATTTCCCGCTCAATCTCCTTGACACGAGCCTCAAATTCGTCAGCACCAATTTCTCCCCTACTAAGCCTCTGTTCAAGGTTGACAATCTCCTTTCGCAACCTTGTCACATTGCTCTTTATTGCTCCCTCAATTTCGTTGATTTCTTCCTCAACTGCACGCTCAATTGCATGTTCTATTCTTCTCTGCTCTTCCTTACTGCTCGGCTTATTAACTCTGGTGACAATGTAAGCGCTGAAGTAGATGACTTTCTCAACAACTTTTGGAGATAAATCCAGCAGCATTGCAATTGGAGAGGGTGTATTCTTGACATACCAAATATGAGCAACGGGCACCGCAAGCTCTATATGCCCCATACGGCGCCTTCTCACCCTTGATGTCGTGACCTCAACACCACATTTTTCGCACTTTACACCCTCATATTTCATTTTTTTATACTTGCCACATGCGCACTCAAAATCCTTAGTAGGTCCAAAGATGCGCTCACAAAAGAGACCGTCTTTTTCCGGGCGAAATGTGCGGTAGTTTATAGTCTCTGGCTTCCTCACCTCACCATACGACCATGAGCGTATATCCTGAGGAGATGCAAGGGAAATCCTCACTGCATCAAATGAGGGAACTCGCCTCGTTGCGTCCATCAACGCTGCTCACCCCTTTAATTGGCCAAGATTTGCGCATTTTGTGCCATTTTGTGGAAGCGGACGTCAGTCCGCATTCAACCACTTATTGGATTAAAAGTCAAGACGGATAGCTTGATAACTGCCTTTGCATTTAACTTTCATAACCTCTTTGAGATTTGGGGCGGACAGGTTCACTAAATTATTTCCTCCTTCTCGGCTGAGTTTGTTCAACTTCTTCCTCATCCTTGATTTCAACCGGCACGCCGTCTTTCGTTTCGGGTATTACTTGCAAGCCGAGGCTTTGCAATTCTTTGACAAGGATTTTGAATGACTCAGGGATACCGGGCTCAACCACATCATGTCCTTTTATCAGGGCATTAAATGTATCCTCACGCCCTTTAATGTCATCTGACTTGACTGTAAGCATCTCCTCAAGTGTATGCGCTGCACCGTATGCCTCAAGTGCCCAAACCTCCATTTCTCCAAACCGTTGTCCGCCAAACTGCGCTTTACCTCCAAGTGGCTGTTGAGTGACAAGGGAATATGGACCGGTTGCGCGGGCGTGTATTTTGTCCTCAACAAGGTGAATCAACTTCATCACATACATGCTGCCAACAGTTACAGGTTGATGGAACGGTTCGCCAGTCCTCCCATCGTAAAGGATACATTTTCCAGTTTTCTCGTCATAACCGACCCTCTTTTTGACAAGTTCGGAGATGTGTTCACCGATCAGCTTCGGGCGATTCCTTGACCTTCTCCACTCATCTATCTCAACCCCAACTTTCTCGGAGATAGCTTCAAGTTCTTCCTCATCAAGGTTTGAGAGAAATTCAACAAACCTTTGTAAATATTGACCGTAACTTTCGTCTGGCTTCGGCTCATCAAAATCCAAACCAAGTTCAATATTGACATAGTCATGCAGCTTGTCCTTGCGCAAGTTGTCAACTACTTCGGCGAGCCCTTGAAGTATTTCATCCCCATTTATGCCCTGAAATATCGGGATTTCAAACGAGGTTCCAGTTAACGCCGCTATTAATCCCAAGTGTGTCTCAAGTATCTGCCCAATATTCATGCGAGACGGCACCCCAAGAGGGTTAAAGATGATGTCAACTGGGGTTCCATCCGGCAGATATGGCATATCAGCTTCGGGCAAAATTTTAGCCACAACCCCTTTATTGCCGTGTCTTCCAGCAAGTTTATCTCCAACCGATATTTTCCTCGTTTGAGCCACATAGACACGAACCATCATGTTAACCTGTGATTTCAATTCATCTGCGGGTAATTGCCTAAGCTTACCGCCGCATTTGGGGCATTCTTGGTCTACCATCTTATACCATTTTTTGAACACTTCATGACACTTCTCACACTCGTAATTGTATCGTGCAAAAACCTTTATGCCTATGACAGTGCCCCACTCGCCATGTGGGACTCTAAGTGAGGCATCCTTCATATCCTCCGCCTTTTTCCCAAATAATGCGATAATTAACTTCTCTTCCGGAGAATGCTCCCCACCAACCTTTGGGACTGCCTTTCCAACAAGTATGTCGTTAGCCTTGACTTGCGCGCCTATTCTCACTATGCCATCTTCATCAATATCTTTGAGCTTTTCCTCGCTAACATTTGGCACATCCCTTGTTATTTCCTCTGGACCAAGCTTTGTCTCGCGGGCTTGCGTTTCATATTTCTCAATGTGGATGGATGTCAGAATGTCCTCCTTGACGAGCCGTTCACTTATAACTATCGCATCCTCATAATTGTAGCCTTCCCAGGGCATAAACGCAACGATTAAATTCCTCCCCAGGGCAAGCTCCCCTTTATCGGTAGCCGGTCCATCGGCAAGGACGGTGCCGGGTTTGACTCTTTGACCAACCTTAACAAGCGGTCTTTGATGTATACAAGTCCCCTGATTGCTTCTTGCGAAGTTATGCAATTTGAATGAGTGTTTCCTCCCCTTCCTATCAACAACCTCAATTCTTTGACCGTCAACATATGTGACTTTTCCGTCAAGGGGTTTGCCATCTTCTTCAACATTCCAAATGACCAAAGCACCGCTATCTCTTGCCGCTTTTGCCTCAATGCCTGTTTTGATTAATGGCGCTTCAGGGCGAATCAACGGAACAGCTTGCCTCTGCATGTTTGAACCCATTAAAGCCCTGTTTGCATCATCGTGTTCCAAGAAAGGTATCAAGCTCGTTGCGACGCTAAAACACTGCATAGGCGTTGCATCCATGAGCGTGACTTCCTCTCGCCTAACGGCTACATAGCCTATTTCTCCCGTATCAGAGTGCCTCCCACGAACTATAATCTTTTCCGGAATTATTAGCCCATTTTCGTCAATCGGTGTATCGGCAGGCGCTATGTAATGGTTCATATCCTCATCCGGGGCGAGGTAAACTATCTGATTCGTCACCCTACCATTCTTAACAATTCTATATGGTGTCCTTATAAAACCATACTCGTCAACATATGCGCAAACAGTGAGTGAAGAAATCAAGCCGATATTTGGACCTTCTGGCGTTTGTATTGGGCAGATTCTACCATAGTGTGAGGGGTGGACATCACGCAATTGCAACATTCCTTTTGCACTTTCCCTTGAGATTCCACCGGGGCCAAGGGCAGTCATTCGGCGTTTATGTTCAAGTTCATCAAGGGGGTTTGTCTGCTGCATAAATTGAGAAAGTTGCCCGCTGCCAAAGAAACTTCTTATTGCAGCCATTATTGGCTTTATGCTCAAAATCGTCTGAGGATTTAGCGATGCTCTATCAGTAGTTGTCATGCGTTCCTTTGCAGCGCGCTCCATCCGGAAGAAGGCAAGGCGAAGTTGGCTTTGGACAAGCTCCCCAACGCACCTAAGACGCTTATTGCTCAAATGGTCAATATCATCGGTTTGGTGCAACTTTGATGGCGGTATTTTCTCCCTCTCCTCTGGGGACATTTCCGATTCACGGCGCAGGTGAATGAGGTAGAGCACAATACAAATCAAATCCTCAAGTGTGAATGTTGTAACATTAGCCGGAACCTCGTATCCAAGCTCCTCAAGCATTCTCAACTTGCGGTTAATTTGGTATCTTCCGACCCTGCCCAAATCATACCTCTTTTTGTCAAAAAATAGGTGATTTAGTAGATCCCTCGCACTCTCAAATGTTGATGGTTCCTGTGGGCGAAGGAGCCTATGAAGCTGAAGCAACGCTGTAGTTTCATCCTTTGTTGGGTCTTGTCCGAGCGTAGCATCTATGTATGGCGGCAATTCCCAAACCGTCAACTCGCTTAAACCGGCATTGACAATCTTTTTTATGTCATCGTCATCCAACTTTTTCGGACCTCTTACCAATGTTTTCCCCCTAACCGTCACATTCCCAATTATCCACTTATTTTTGAGTTTTTCCTCGGTTATTTCCGTTATCGTCTCGCAGCTCCCGAATAACCGTATGATGTCAGCATCTGTGCTGCAGCAAAGCAGATCACGCCGGACGGCTACCTTCCTCAAATCCCTGCAACTCTCCATCTTTTTTCTCAATTCTTCAGTAATCACTTCCCCTTCCTTGCCGATTATCTCACCAGTCTCGGGATTAATCACAACTTGAGCGAGTTTACACCCAACTATGTTCGGGTCATCAACGCTAACCTCCTCAACTTGCGGTCTTACCCCCCTTGACTCCGGGAGTGCACTAAAGGCGCGCATGACCATTGTCACAGGCATAAAACGGCTTTGACCAATACGCATCCTCAGAACATCCTCAGCATCAGTCTCAAATTCAATCCACCCGCCATCTCTCGCAATAACTTGGGCTGAATAAAGCTCCCTACCCGTAAGCTCGTGCAAACGATAGTGGAAGTATACTCCGGGCGACCTCCCAAGCTGCGAAACAACGACTCTTTCGGCACCATTTATGATGAAAGTCCCTTTCGGAGTCATGCAAGGTATATCTCCGAGGTAAACATCACTCCAATCCTTTGCTTCACCGGTCACTTTATCAACTAACCTTACCCTCACCTTAAATGGCATTGCATATGTCAACTCTTGCTCATAACATTGCTCAGGAGTTGCATCTGGTTCACCGAAGCTATAATCAACGAACTCAAGGGCGAGCGTGCCAGTGTAATCCTCAATTGGAGAAAAGGTCTCAAAAAGCTCCCTTATACCCTCATTTAGGAACCACTCATATGAGCGCAATTGGAACTCTATCAGATTTGGCACCTCAATTGGCGCCATCACTTTTCTCCTCTCCTCCACCTTCTTCTTGACATCCGAGATGAACTTAA
>JAVHTD010000017.1:0-66267 GCA_032161105.2 Candidatus Thermosaccharophagus tengchongensis | reverse complement strand
GGCGGTTGGGGGCAATGGTTTTTGGCGGCGTGGAAAAGGAGCGACTGCAACTCAACGAAGATACAATGTGGTCAGGCTACCCCTACGACCCAACCAACCAAGATGCCTTCCAATACCTTGACAAAGTCCGTCAACTCGTTTTTGAAGGCAAATACCAAGAAGCCGAGCGAATTGCTGACCGATTTATGATGGGCATCGTAAGAGCCGGCGACAAAGTTTACGCCCCTTTCCGAAGATTGATGGCTTATCAACCTCTCGCCGACTTGTGGCTTGAATTTCCCCATTCCTCCGAAACGCAAGATTACCGGCGCGAGTTGGATTTGGACGAAGCAATTGCCCGTGTGAGTTACCGCGTTGGTGATGTGCGATTTTGGCGAGAGATGTTCATTTCGGCAGTTGACCAAGTTCTCGCCATCCACATCGCCAGCGATAAGCCTAAGCAAGTGAGTTTCACTGCCACGCTGACAACGCCGCACAAGCAACAAGAGACTCTAAAGGGAGGCGAAAATTTACTTGTCCTGCGAGGGCAATGGATCGGTGACGGCGAAGTTCGCGGAAGCCAAACAGACTTGCCCGGCGCTGGAATTCGTTTTGAAGTCTGGCTTATGGCTCAAGCGGAAGGTGGGAAAGTCCAAGTTACCGACAAGACCTTGACAGTTTCAAATGCCGATGCTGTGACGCTTTTGCTAACCGCTGCCACAAGTTACCGCAACCCGAAAGATATCTCCGCTGACCCGCACGAACGCTGCGCCAAAACTTTCGCGACAATTCAAGACAAAACTTACGAGCAAATTCGCTCCGACCACATCGCCGATTATCAAAGATTGTTCAGGCGGGTTGACATTGATTTAGGGCGCGACGAAACCCTTGAGCAACTTCCTACGGGCGAACGATTGCGGGCAGTGCAAAAAGGTGCGGAAGACCCGGGCTTGATTTCCCTTTACTTTCAGTTTGGGCGCTACTTGCTCATTTGCAGCAGCAGACCCGGCACGCAACCTGCGAACTTGCAAGGCATTTGGAACGACCAAATCAACCCACCTTGGGGCAGCAAGTGGACAACGAACATAAACGCTGAAATGAACTACTGGGCAGCGGAGATAACGAATTTGAGCGAGTGTCATGAGCCACTGTTCCGCATGATTTCCGAATTGGTTGAGCCGGGCAGTAAAGTTGCGAAGGCGCATTATGGCTGTCGCGGTTGGGTTTTGCACCACAACACGGACATTTTTCGCGCAACTGTCCCTGTTGACGCTGCACCCCGCTGGGGCTTTTGGGTGATGGGTGGGGCATGGTTGTGCCAGCACTTGTGGGAGCATTTTTTGTTCACAGGTGACCGAAGGTTTTTGGAATGGGCTTACCCAATCATGCGCGAAGCAGCACTCTTTTTGCTGGATTGGATGGTGCGCGACCCGAAAACAGGAAGGTGGACAACTTGCCCGTCACTTTCCCCGGAAAATGCGTTTCGCACGAAAGATGGACAAGTGGCAAGTTTCTGCATCGGCAGTGCGATGGACTTGCAAATCATCCACGACCTATTTTGCAACTGTATTGAGGCGGCGAAGTTGCTCGGAGTGGATGAGGATCTGATTGCGGAACTTGAACGGCGCTTGGACGAACTTGAACCATTGAAGATTGGCAGTGATGGAAGGTTGCTTGAATGGCATGAAGAGTTTGATGAGCCTGAGCCGGGTCATCGCCATGTTTCGCATTTGTTCGGGTTGCAGCCCGGAAGGCAAATTTCACCTTTGCGAACGCCGGAATTGGCGATGGCAGTCCGCAAATCGTTGGAGCATCGGCTCGTCCATGGTGGTGGGGCGACAGGTTGGAGCCGCGCTTGGACTGTGAACCTTTTTGCTCGTCTGCTTGACGGAGAAAAAGCGTATGAGCATTTGCTCTTGTTGCTTCGTCGCTCAACCTTGCCGAACTTGTTTGACAACCATCCTCCATTCCAAATTGACGGAAACTTTGGCGGTTGCGCTGCAATTGCGGAAATGCTTTTGCAAAGCCACGACGGTGCACTGCATTTGTTGCCGGCATTGCCGAAAGCGTGGCGAAACGGCTATGCTAAGGGCTTAAGGGCTCGCGGAGGGTTTGAAGTTGACATTTTTTGGCGTGATGGAAAGTTAGAACGGGCAGTCATTCGGTCGCACTTGGGCGGGGTTTGTCGCGTTCGGACATATGTGCCCGTGAAAGTTGAAGGTGCAAAAGTGCGTCAACCTGAAGGTGAAATTGACAACCCGCTTCTCAAACCTCAACGCCCAGCCAAGTTCGCTTCCTTAAACCTGCAAGCGGTGGGAAAACTCCCCATGCCAGTGACTTTCAGTGCAGAATTTGACACTCAGGCAGGTGGCGTTTATGTAGTGATGCCCATTTGATATCGGAGCAGGGTTAATTACGGCAAAATGGGGCATAAACACGGGCATTTGAGGATTTCGGAAGGGGGCTGGCGCTATGCCGATGATAATGCATTTCAAAGCCGCGCTTTTGACAACTCTACTATGGAGCACAATCGGGGAATTGCGATCGGAGAGCGATATTGCGGGTCAGGGGATTTTGAGGCTAAAAGATCTGGATATTTGCGAAACTGTAATCAGACCGAACCTTGCACCCAACTTCAGCTTTGAGGAAGTCTCAAGCGAAGGCATTCCTGTCGGTTGGCGATGGGATAGGCGAAACACGGACGCAACTTGTGCAATTGACGAAACTCAAGCCCATAGCGGCAAGCGCTCACTCAAGTTCACTAATGGCACACCGTTTGGCGCCCATGTTTACGGGACGCTTTGGATTACTGAGCCAATTCGCTTGCAAGCGCGCAAACCTTACACGCTCAGTGCTTATGTCAAATCCGAAGATCCAGGCATCGCTTGGATCGGCGGCGGGGCTGATTGGCAATTTCGGTTGCGCATCCCGCCAACCCAAGGGAAATGGCTGCGAATCAGCATGACTTTTATACCGTCGGAACGGGACTCCGAATTCATCCTGCGAATCGTCACTGAAAGCCCAACGAAGGGCTTTTGGGTTGATGATGTAAAACTGGAGGAAGGCAGCGAGCCAACACCTTGTCAGCCTGCTGATGAACGATTTGTTTTAGACCAGGCGCAATTTGAGCGGGATGTTGAAGGGGATGGCGAGTTCACCCTCGTGTTTGACCTCTTCTCACCCAGAGCCTTGCCAAGAGGGTTGCTCAGAGCACGAATTGGACAAACTGTTGTTCTACAAAAATCGCTTCTAATTGGGCGTGGAGCGTGGAAAATTCTTGTCAATGGGGAAGCTATCGGAGTTGACGATTCCCAGAAAACCGTTGCCCTGTGTTTGTTTGACGGTCACAGGGAAGTTGCGAGCACCGAAATGATTGTGCGCTTTTTATCACCACAAAACGCCATATCACGCTTGGACGCTTTGCGCCGAAAACTCCCAAGGTTAAAGGGACAAGTTGACAGTTTGCGAACAAAAGGCATGGACACCAGTTACCCTATGGTCACCTTCACGGTTCTGGAAAACTTCGTCAACTACGCCGATGAAGATGTCAAGCGCGGTGAAATCCGCCGCGCATTTATGCAGATTGCTGACATGGAGGAGATGGCGAAAAGGCTTGAATGGAAGTTGAGCGAGGCTTTGGCGGGCAAAAGGGTTTTCCCAAATGTCCCAAGATGGACAGGGATGGAACGACCCAAGATTGTTGGACCCTCGTTTATCGCCCCTGTCGTTTTTCCTTCTCGTCCCTCCTCCCCTACCTCTCGCCCCGTTTTCTTCATCGGCTACGGTCATTTTGGGCAAGTCCGCGCCGACATTGAGAAATTTCCAAACTATGGCATTAACATCATCCAAATTGAGTTCGGACCAAATAGTGTATTCCCGAGCGAGGGCATTGTTTCCGATGCTCCGATCCGAGACACGCTTTCCGTCCTTGACCGAGCGGCGAAAGCAGGTGTTGCGGTCAATTTGCTTATCAGCCCGCATTACTTCCCACAATGGATGCTTGACAAATATCCGCACTTGCGAAAGCGCCGCGCTGGCTTTTTGCAATTTTGCCTGCACGCACCCGAAAGCAAAGAATTGCTCAAACGCTATATCGCAACCATTATCCCGCCACTTAAAGACCACCCTGCATTGCACAGCATTTGCCTGACCAACGAGCCCATCAATGTTGAAGAGCCGTGTGAATTCGCACTGCATGATTGGCATGAATGGCTGCGCAACCGTCACGGTGATATTCAGGCTCTAAATCGCCGATGGGGAACGAACTTTCGTGACTTCCACGAAATCCCGTTGCCTAATCCTTTTGACCCGTCCCACATCCCTCGCCCAATGTTCCTTGATTTCGTTCGCTTCAATCAAGAGTGGTTTGCTAATTGGCACAAAATGCTTGCTGATGCAATCAAAGAAGTTTGTAGTAAGGCACGGAGCGAAGCGGAGTGCCGTGAGGAAACGGAGATAAAACGCCACTCCGCTGGTGCTTCGTGGCTAACTACGAACATTCCCGTGCACGCAAAGGCAATGACTTGGACGATGCTTAATGACCCCGATGTTCGCTGCGGTGTGGATGCCGAACTGTTTGCGTCATTCAGCGACATCAACGGCAACGATAGTGCGAACTTTTATTCGCACGGTATGGGCGAGTTCGCTCAAAGTTGGCTCTTAAATGCGATGGCTTATGATTTACAGCGCTCAGTCAAAGATGCGCCAGTTTTCAACAGTGAAAATCATCTCATTCCCGATCGCGAAATTAGATATGTCCCGCCAGAGCATGTTCGCGCAGTTTTGTGGCAAGGTGCCATCTACGGTCAAAGCGCGACCACAATTTGGGTTTGGGAACGGACTTTTGACCCGAAAAGCGATTTCGCTGGCAGCATAATGCACCGACCCGCTTGCGTTGAAGCAGTTGGATTGACTTGCCTTGACCTAAACCGATTTGCCGAAGAAGTGACGGCACTGCAAAAGGCGCCAGCACAAGTTGCGCTCATCCACAGCGTCTCATCGCTCGTTTGGGATGGTGGTCGCTACACCGATTGCCGAAACAAACTTTACACGGCTCTAACTTTCACAGGTGTTAAGGTCGGATTTGTCACGGAGCGACAGTTGGAGCACGGCGTTATTCCCAATGTGCCGATTTTGTTTGTGCCAAACATTGTCCACATTTCGGATGCAGCCTTTGAAACTCTAAAGCGATACAAGGGGCGCATCGTTCTTGTCGGAAAAGAGGAACTGCTGAGCCGAAACGAGTATGGGATGGTAAGGAACACGGGACAAGGGACATGGGATAAGTTGGAACGGATTGAATTTGAGTATGGCAAGACGACTTGGCGCGAGTTGTGGCAATTAATCATGGCGAAATTGAAAGCGTGGGGTGTTGAGGCACCCGTTGAAATTCGTGATGAAAAGGGAATGCCAATTTGGGGTGTCGCATGGAGATGCGCCAAAATACAAAAGGGCATTGTCGTTAATCTTTGCAACTATCGGCATGATACCGTGAGAGTGACATTGTGGCGCAATAAAAAATCAATCAAAGGCACAGATTTGTTCAGTGGCGAGCAATTGTCTCTCGTCACGATTAAACCATTGGAAATCCGCTTAATGGGCGTGAACTGACGATAGCTTCATGAGGGGTGTAGCCATTTATTTCGGAAAATTCGCAAAAATTTGCGATGTCCACAATTGCCAGCAAAGGTTTTACCATGTTCTGAGTTCGCTGTTCAAAGTTTTGCAGACTTCCGATACGGATGGAGGCTGATCAAAATGGCGAAATTTTTCCCAATGACATTGCCTTTTATCATGCTCGGGGTAATTTCGGCGGGGATGCTAAGCGCTTCTGAGCTTTTTCCATTTGAAACCAAGTATGGCATTGACTTATCTGGCGCTGCTGCGGAAAAGAACGGCTGGAAAGCCCAAATTTTGTTTCATCCAGAAAGGATCGGTATTATGGACGGAGAGACGATCAAATTCGGCGTCGCCATTACACCACCGGAGCATATCAAACCCCCGGAAAAGCTGCGAATAAAATGGGCAATAATTGGCAGGGAGAGGGAAATATCACTGGGGGATGTAAAGACCATCAGCATTACCTCGGGAAAAGCATTTGACACGAACATGGCATCATTAAAATGCCTCGGATTTGGCTCATTTTGGCTTCAATGCCTCATAATGCTGCCTGATGGCAATTCAATAACACTTCGCCGCCCATTTATCATTCTTGACGAGGAACCTCAAACAACATTTACAATCTATGCATGTGCAGCGCCAAGCTTAAGTGACAAGCCGTGGCGCCATGGAGCTGACACTGCGGCAGAAGCTGGAATAAACTTGATGCTTTTTAACGCGATTGACGATTGGAATGGTGAAGCCGGTAAAAGAGCCGAAGAGAGGTTGGATTGGTTCGCATGTTTTGGCATTAAATGGGTAGATTTTCCCAGCACGATTGATTGGACGCTAATACATGCGCCAATTGCAACTGGAATGTGGGACGCCTATCATGACCCGGATGTGCGCGCATTTTGCCGACAACTCACGCAATGCACCGCGCAGTGGGGGCGAAAACTGCCGTCATTTTTTGGCATAAGCCTTATGGATGAGCCAGCAGCACGCTCATTTTGGGGAAACAATGCCGATGTATTCCGCGAGAGATTCTTGACATATGACCCAATTGCTGATCCTCTCAGATTTTACGCTGATTACCACAGGTTTAATTGCTGGTCAATGGGTGATTTATTCCGCGACTGCCGTGAGGCTGCGAGGAAGGTCAGCAAAACGCTCAAAATTTGCGTAGAAGGACACAACAACTTCTGGACAGGCTCTGGCATATATGCTCCGCTAAACATACCACATTTAGACCTGAACACAACCCACCATTACTATGGCGATTATGGTTGGGGTGCTTTTGCGACATTACTTGGGTGCGAAATGGCGCAAGTCGGGCTGCGTGATTTGCCACTTTGGATGATGGGTGGCTTTGGTCCGCTGAAACGGGAGCAATATGAGGCACAGGTTGGACAAGCAATTGCCAGAGGAGCTAAGGCATTCGGGTATTTTGAGCTTGCGGACCCAAAAAGATTCTCACAAATGGTTGGGGAGATTAAGCCAATAAACGCCGATTTGCAACGCGTTGGGACTATATTCCAAAACTTGCGGAGAATGAGGGGAGAAGTTGCGGTTTTATTCAGCATAAGCAATGCCGCATTCTTCGCAAAACACCCTCCAGTTCGCTTTGATGCATGGAAGGATCCACAAGCGCTTGTAAAGGCGCTCTCGGAAGCATTGAAAACTCTCAAAGGAACTACGGAAATGGATGTCAAACATGGTGTGGTTATCCATGAACCTGATGAGCGCACGGATTATGCTGGGGCGTGCATAGCAGCATTTATGGCGCTCAATTTATCGGGCTATGATGCCGATTTTATCGTCGAAGAGGAGCTAACCCCGCAAGGTTTGTCGGGGAAGAAGGTGATTGTTGCTCCGCAAATTGTTTACTTGCCAAAAGCCTCCTTGGATTCACTTTATCAATTTGTCAAATCCGGTGGGATAGTTTTCACCGATGCCGAGACGAGGATCCGGTCAGAAATATGGCAAAAACTACCAATAAGCATTGTTTCGTCACTCCCGAAGGGAGCTGGATTTGAGGAGCGAAAGGAAGAACAGGAAGCCAAGTTTGAGGAAATGAGAAAAATATTGGCAGAAAGTGTGGCGAGGTATGTAAAACCGAGGATTGAAGGCATCCCAAAGGGCATAATCTATGGCTACTTTGACGGCGGCATGGCAAGATATTTGGTCATCGTTAATGCCTCTTGGAGGCGCAATGAAAGGGGGATAAGGGAACTTGCACCATTTTGTGGGGAAATTTTGGCAAAAGATTTGAGGCGCGGCCTGAGAATCCAAATCGGCAAAGGGATAGTCGGAAAAGGCGATGAAACACAAAAATGGGAATTGTCTCTGAATGAAGGGAAATTCACAATATATGCCTTCGTGCCCGAAGGGATTGAAAGAGTTCAGATCAGCGCCCCGAAGAGGGTGACTCAAGGGCAGCGACAAAACTTCACCGTCACACTGGTTGGCTCAAAGGGTAAACCATTGCCAATCGTTGCGCCACTGGAGGTGCAAATTCGGGTTGGCAATGACAAGCCTTTGACCTATTTCCGTGCAACCGATGAAAACGGCAAATTTAATGGCACATTTGTTGTGCCGCTTGCGAGTGCCGCAAAAAGAATCCAAATCAGGGTGACAGAGTTGCTCACAAATAAAACCTCTCTGGTAAGTGCTGACATTGAGCCGTCAAAAGCCCTCATAAACTCACAGGAGTTGCCGACGGTTGTGATTTCCGACCCCGATGCCATATGCCAATTCTTCGCCAAATTTTCCGAAATAAAGGTAATTTCTCCACCGGAGCTGCATGAATATGCTGCGATGCTCGCCAGGAAGCTGACAGAGGTCCTGCATGCACACCCGAGAATATCGGTTGATACCCCTGAGAAGTCCAGAAAACCCGAGAAATTCCCCCCATCTGTGGATCCGGAATTCCATAGGAAACGCGACCCAAATGCGCAAGTTCACCCACATTTTAACCCAACTCACCTGGAAATTGGCGCTAATGCCATCCTAATCGGCGATGAGAAAAACAACGAGCTCATCCGTGACTTGCTCCATGCAAACCTGCTGCCCAATCGGATGGATAATGAGCTATATTCAACGAAAGCGCTCTTGCAGTATGCATGGTCTCCATTTGACCCAGACAAGGATGTTATTATCCTTCGCGCAAGAACAAAGGATGCGCTAAGCGCCGGTGTGGAAGCCATTGCCATGCTGGCAAAAATGGCGGGAAAAGATGCCACAAAATGGCGCAAAATGGGTATGCTCAATTGAGCTGCAGCTTAGCCGGCGCGTATCGGATAAGCATTGCACACAGGGCTTTACAAATGCTTTGTGGTAAGTGCAAACTAAACATGGCAGGCAATGTTTGCATGATGTGCAAGATGAAGAACGGAGGTGAGAGGGATGAATAACGGCGTTAACCGCTGTCTCAGGTGCAATAGGCGCGAATTCATCGGAATTACAGCCGGGGCGATTGGAACAATTGCCCTAAGGCGATCCCTTATGGGCAATGGAGGGGAGGTTGAACTCCCGAGGCATCAACCTGTCAGGATATTTTGTGTTTTTGCTGGGAGAATTGGTCACTGGTATCTCACCAGACCAGCTGAGGAAATACCGAAGTTTCGTGCGTTCTTCTCGGAACTTGAGAAGCGCCTTGAGTCAGTTCACGGCTCCATCAGGTTTGTTGGCGAGGCACAAATACCACCCGAGAGCGCAGAAAAAGTGGCAAAAAGGTTGCAAGAGGAAGCTGACGCATTGCTAATCGTCCACTTATCCGGGCATGGTGGGGAAGCGCCGGTGTTAACAAAGCTCGTTGAGATTGGCTTACCAACTGTTGTTTTTTCGCAGCCATTCAGTGGGCATGGCTGGATGTATTTCCCGCAGTGGCGTAAGGCAGGACATAGAGTCATGCTCATAGCAAGCAGCAATTGGGCAGACCTTGAGAAGGGGATAGCTTTACTCCGTGCGCCAGTTTGGATGAAACAAACCAAAATATTGGCTGTAGGGCGTCCTCATGGGACTGCCGAGGCGTGCAACCCGGAAAATGTCAAGAAAGCATTTGGTGCCGAGTTGCTGAGCATACCGAATGAGAGAATTCACAAGACAATGGCAGAAATTGACATAAAAGAGGCGGAAAGAGAGGCTGAAGAGTATTGGATTCGCCAAGCAAAGGCTATCGTTGAACCAAAGCGCGATGAAATCATCCATTCTGCGAGGATGTTTCTCGCTGTCAAGCGAATAATGGCTGAAGAGAAAGCACAAGCAATTTGCAGCATCTATTGCATGGGCGACCCGAGAGGGTGTCTGACATTCAGCAAACTCAACGATATGGGTTATGTGGGAGGCTGTGAGGGAGATATTGATTCCACGCTAACAATGCTCATATTTGCTTACGCATTCGGCGTCCCCGGATTCATAAGCGACCCAGTGATTGATGTGGCGAGGAATGCGATGATTCATTTCCACTGCACATCCGCGACAAAAATGGATGGACCTAAGGGAGAAAGGCTGCCATTTACGATACGATCGCAAACTGATTCAGGTGCTGGCGTCTCACTTGAAGTTGAGCATCGTGTGGGGCAACCTGTAACTTGTGCAAAGCTTGTCCACTTGGACAAAATGCTCTTTGTAACGGGCAAAATACTTTGGACAAGTAAGGATCCGCTCGCGTGTAGGACACAGTTTGCACAAAGTGTCCCGGACGCACGCAGGCTATTCCTGCGTTGGGGAGAAGATGTCATTCGCGGCGATGTGATGACCTTGCTCCATCGCGTTGTATTTTATGGCGATTACACGGAGCAATTGAAAGAGCTCGCTGCACTCATGAAGTTCAGGCTGATTGAGGAGGGGAAGGGAGAAGTGATGTAATGGCTCGCCAAACTGATAAAGGTGCCAAGTCGTTGGCGAAAAATTGCCCATAGGGTCATCCGACAACTGCCCAAATGCGCTCTAAAGTCGCAGCCATTGCCTGTAAACTTCCTCGCAAAGCCTTATGTCAGTTAAAGCATCCTCGCCGGAGGAGCGGGGTGGTTCACCAGTTTGAAGGCATTGGATAAAGTGTTCAGCCTCACGCTTGTATGACCAAGACCAGCGCTCCTTTGGAAGCGGGTGCAAATACTCGTGTCCGTCACCACCGATGTAAACCTCAACTTCAGCTGGCTGGTTTCTCAAAAGCAGCGGTGGCGACCAC
The DNA here is from genome assembly GCA_032161105.2 of Candidatus Thermosaccharophagus tengchongensis. Classification (GTDB taxonomy): domain Bacteria; phylum Armatimonadota; class Fervidibacteria; order Fervidibacterales; family Thermosaccharophagaceae; genus Thermosaccharophagus; species Thermosaccharophagus tengchongensis. The sequence continues at coordinate 55,499 of JAVHTD010000017.1, read as the reverse complement.
ATGTGGACCCAACCCCGTTCAAAGTAAACTTGTGTGTGCTCATCCCAACGGTGATGACGAATTGAACCGGTCTCCAAAACGACCCTGATGCCAGCAACCCGCAAAACGACAACACCGGTGTAACCATCTTCGTCAAGGTCAACCCAAACAACCTTCACATCATCGCCGGCGTCAAGCAGCCAGCGGACGAAATTGAAAGCGTGCACATATTGCTGCATGAAACCGATGTAGCGTTGGACATGTTCATCTGGCATCCATGACGGCTTAACAGAAGGTGGTTGCGGGATTGGCTCATCGGTTGAAACGAAAGGGGTGTCAAGCCCGCAAATCCAATCGCCACCGAAATAGTGAATCCGAACGAGCGTGATGCGACCGAGCTCACCAGTTTGACGGAACTTTGAAACCCACTCTTTCGCCAACTCGTAGCCTGCATCGTAGCGTTTCATGTAAGCGACCATCAAAGGTGCTCCAGTTTTTCGCGATGCCTCCAAAATCCGTTCTGCCTGTTCAACGCTCACAGCCATCGGCTTCTCCATGAACACAGGCTTGCCCGCAAGCAATGCGTCACAAGCGATTTCGCCTTGAGCGGCAAAGTGGGCGGAGACCGCAACGGCGTCAACTTCTGTGTCGGAGATGAGTTCGGTATGGTGTCGGTAAACTTTCGGGATGCCAAAACGCTTTGCCACAATCTCACCCAGCCTCCCTCTCACCTCAGCCAAAGCGATGACTTGACAACCGGGCAAATTTGTGAAATTTGGCAGGTGAACCTTTTGAGCCATAAATCCAGCCCCGACATAGCCAAGGCGAATAGCCTTTTGCATCCTTAAATCACCTCGCTGCGAAACCGCATTTGCGAACACGATGGCAATTTGCATCGCCAAATGTGCTTAGCACTTTTTGCACCTTATGCACTTCGCCGTTGCGCCACTGCAACGCGACATGATGGATGGTAGCGTGGACACAGCTTACAGTTAAATTTGAGCCAGCGCAAATGCAGCGCTCACCAAGTCACCTTGCAAAGCCCGCAAGGACAGTTAAACTTTGAATGTGAGGTGACCGAAGTGAGGCGCAAGGCGCGAAAGTTAGCTGAAGCGTATGCATGCTTCCTCATCATAGCCATTTTCGTCGCCAGCGTGCTCCAGCTGCTTAGCTCTGGCAACAGCAAATGCATTCATGCAGCGCGCTCACTCGTTGCAAATGCAATCGGCATACTCAATCGCCTGCAGGCATCAACGCATGTTCGCATCGCCGTGAAGATGCTCGGGCGCAAGGACATAAGTGGTGCTGAGGCGCACCTTCAAAAGGCGCTGGAGCTTGACCGAAAAAACTTCGCTGCATACATGCATCTCATCACGCTACGGCTTATTCGGAGAGATGTGAAGGGCACAGATGAGTTGCTGAATCAAGCAAAAGCCCATTTGCCGCGAGAGCAAGTCAGCCACCTTTACACTACGGCTGGCGATTGGTGCGCCTTCTTCATCCCGATGGATGTGAAGCTCGCTGAGCGCTACTATCGTGAAGCCCTCAAGCTGCATCCGAGAAATGCAACTGCGCTCAACAACTATGGATACGCATTGGCTGAAAATGGCATTAAGCTTGATGAGGCAGAGCGGTTGATCAAGGAAGCTTTGAAGCTTGAGCCGAATAACCCAGCGTTCATAGACAGCATGGGATGGGTTTATTTCAAGCAAGGGAAATATGCTGACGCAGTGGAGTGGCTTGAGAAAGCCGTCAAGCTTGAGCCAAACGATGCAGAGCTGCGTTACCACCTCGGGATGACTTACGCTGAGCTTGGGCGGATTGATGAGGCTATCTCGCAACTTGAGGAGGCGTTGCGCATCAATCCAAATCACGAGGGTGCAAACAACGCTTTGAAAGAGTTGAAGAGAAGGCGTGAGGAGGAAAGGGAGGAAGAGACGAAAGGAGAGGTTGCTCACTTAAACAGCATGATCGGAGATGGAGATGCATGAGTGTCACCGATTCAAAGGCTTTGCTGCAGCGCATCATATTGCTTGTGCTTGATGGCGTTGGAATTGGTGAGCTGCCCGATGCACACGAGTATGGTGACGAGGGCAGTGACACGCTGTCGCACATTTGTGAAACCGTTGAATGGCTCTCGCTGCCATGCTTGGAAAGGATGGGCTTGGGAAACATTAAGCCGCTAAAGCGCATCAGGCAAGTTGAGGAGCCGATTGCCTCCTACGGAATGATGGCTGAGCTTTCAAAAAGCAAAGATACGCTTTCTGGGCATTGGGAACTTGCGGGCTTGGTCACTGAAAAGCCATTCCCGACATACCCGAACGGTTTCCCGAGCGAAATCATCAGCGCATTTGAGAGGGCGATAGGGAAGAAGGTGCTCGGAAACAAGCCGGCATCCGGGACGAAGATAATTGAGGAACTCGGTGAAACGCACATTGCTACTGGCTACCCAATCGTTTACACATCCGCAGACAGCGTCTTTCAAATTGCCGCCCACGAGGACATCATCCCAGTTGATGAACTTTACGAGATGTGCCGCATCGCAAGGCGCATACTCGTTGGCGAGCACAATGTCGCAAGAGTTATCGCACGCCCATTCATCGGTGTGCCCGGTGCATTCCAAAGGACGCCGAGGAGAAAGGATTTTCCAGTTGAGCCACACGGGAGGACAGTGCTTGAGGAAGCAGTTGATGCCGGGCTAAAGGTGATAGCCATCGGCAAGGTCGGCGAGATGTTCTCCATGCGCGGGATAAGCGAGAGCATACCAACGGAGTCAAATGAGCATGGCATGGAAGTGCTCAGCGATGTCGTGAAAAGCGGCTCTGGCAACATCATCTTTGCGACGCTCGTTGACTTTGACACAAGGTATGGGCATCGCAACGATACATTCGGCTTTGCCCGCGCGCTGGCGGAATTTGACGAGGCACTCGGAAAGCTCCTCACGCAACTTGGCGACGGCGACATGCTCATCATTACAGCCGATCACGGGAACGACCCGACAACGCCGAGCACCGACCACTCAAGGGAGTATGTTCCGTTGCTCGCTTATAATCCGAGTAACCCACATGGTAAGCCATTGGGTGTAAGGAGGACATTCGCCGATGTGGCTGCAACAATTGCGGAGGCATTCTCACTTCAAAAGCCATGCGTCGGTGAAAGCTTCCTTATGGATGTGATGGGCAAGTCGTGAACGGCATGGGCATGTGAAGCTTGTCCGAAAGGATTTGGGCTTCGCTTGGGCATGCATCCGCGACTGCTCAAGCATTTTCAATCCCTCATGGATGCCATTGGGAGGGAAGGCAGAAAGCAAACCGCTTTAGCATGACACGAAGGGTGATGCTTATATGCTCTTCAGCAAGGACGCATTTGACGGCAAGGTGGCAATAGTCACCGGCGCTGCAAGGGGCATCGGGAAAGCTATAGCGAAGTTGCTTGCGAGCCTCTCATCATCCGTAGTCATAGCTGACATTGATGGTGATGCGGCAAGCCGCGCCGTAAGCGAAATTGGGAATGGGATGGCGATATGCGTCATTTCGGATTTGACCAAGCCGGAGGATGTCAAACGTGTGGTTGATGAAGCGCTGCGCAATTTCGGCGCTGTGCACATACTCGTCAACAATGTCGGAATCTATCCGAGACACGACATTGAACGCCTAAGCCTTGACGAGTTTGAGGCTGTCATGAGGGTAAACTTGCATTCGGCATTCCTTTGCTCAATGGCTTGCCTGCCGATAATGAAGAGGCAAAGGTGGGGCAGAATAATCAACATCGCATCAGCTCGCTTTTGGGCGCCAGATTACGGGCTGCTTCATTATGTCGCATCAAAGGGTGCAATAGTTGGCTTGACGAGGGCGCTCGCACATGAGCTTGGTGAGTATGGGATAACAGTCAACGCCGTTGCGCCGGGTGGAATCGCAACTGAGGATGAGACGAAACTTGATGAGGAGCGCAGGCGCTTCATTCAAGGGCTAATCGCTTCTCAGAGGATAAAGCGCAGGCTGCAACCGCAAGATGTGGCATACCTTGTGGCATTCCTCGCGTCGGAAGAGGCTGGAGCAATAACCGGTCAGACAATCCTCGTTGATGGCGGATGGGTGATGAGATAGTGAGGTGCTCATGATGGAGCATCGTAATTGCGATGGCGGATATGAGCCGCTGCCGAGTTGGCTCAAGGCGAAACTGCCAAAGGCACCTTATACGGCTCAAATGAAAGCAATGCTGCGCAGCTTCAACTTGCACACAGTTTGCGAGGCTGCAAAATGCCCAAACATAGGCGAATGCTTTTCCCGTGGCACAGCAACATTCATGATACTCGGGGATGTGTGCACGCGCTCGTGCAGGTTCTGCGCAGTCAGTAAAGGAACACCAAAGCCGGTTGACCATGATGAGCCGATGAGAATTGCCCGAATGGTCAATGCGCTCGGGATAAGGCATGCGGTCATAACATCGGTAACGAGGGATGACCTGCCGGACCAAGGCGCACATCACTTTGCAGCAACTGTTGCGGCGATAAAGCACCACTGTGATGGCGTCACAGTTGAAGTCCTGACGCCAGACCTGAGGGGCGAAAGGGAACTTGTGAGGGTGATCATTGACAGCCAACCAGATGTCTTCAACCACAACATTGAGACTGTGAGGCGGCTTCAGAAGCTTATAAGACCGCAAGCCGATTACTGGCGCTCGCTTGGCGTGCTCAAGATGGCGAAGGAAATGGATGGGAATGTCATCATCAAGTCCGGTTTAATGGTGGGTCTCGGTGAAAGCGATGATGAAGTCATTGAGGCAATGGCTGACTTGCTCTCCGTCGGCTGCGATATAGTCACAATTGGGCAATACCTTCAACCGACGAGGCGCCATCATCCGGTGATGCGGTATGTGCCCCCCGAAACATTTGAGCGCTACAGGGAAGAAGGCTTAAGGATGGGTTTTAAAGCCGTCATAGCTGGTCCATTCGTGAGGAGTTCATACATGGCAGAAGCCGCGTTCAGGCTTGCAACACCGATTTGCAAACCAAGTGAGCACAGCCGGGGCAATCTCTGATGCGCTGACAGTGGAGCAATGGAAAACGCAATCGCAACTTTACAGGGGTGCAACAAACATCGCAGTGGATGCGCTTCCAATTCCGAGCAATGCGCAGTTCAACATCCGATGCAGGTGAGCATCATGAGGAAGGGTGCAGCACCACATCGCTCACTCAGCGGGAGAGCGTTGACGGTTGCACTCATCTCGCTCTACTTGCTGTTCACGCTAATTGCAGCCCTCGTCTCAATTCACAAGCTGATTCCCACGCCAAAGGAAATATTGGCGCTCGTAAAATCGCAGCTTGAATTCGGCACCGGCGCAAAAGCACACATCGGCGGAGTGAGCGGCAGTCCACTCAAATCCATCATCTTACAAGATGTGCGAATTGGTGACGACGAACTCTCACCGACCGGCGCTGTATTCTCATGCGAGCGAGTTGAGATAAAGCTCAACCCGCTGGCTCTGCTCAGCAAACGCAGGATGCAAAGCGACCTGATCCGCCAAATCGTATTGCACTCACCCACACTGCACCTTCACAGGGATGAAAGCGGCGTTTGGAACTTCCAAAGGGCATTTAAGCCGAGGAAGCCGGCGCGCCCACCAACCTTCACCATACGCGCATTCGCAATTGATGGATGCCTCCTCTACGAGGATGAGATGGTGAAGCTGCCCTCAGGAAGGGCGCTGAAATTGAGCCTGCACCGAGTGCGTGCGAAGATGGCGTTCCACCCGGCTTACAAGCCCACAATCGGAAGCCCACAAGAGGGCATGCTCACATGGGAGATGACTGGCATCGGCGATAACCACATCATGCGCCGCATATCAACGAGCGGTGCTGTGAGCCAAAGCGGGAGGCTGCAAGCCCAATTCAAAATCGCCGCACACAGCGTGACGCCGCATGATCTGCCGACGGAACTCGCCAAGGCAATTCAAAGCCGGCTTGGATGGCTCGCCGGCAAAGCCTCAGTTAGGCTGACTGCTGATGTGAGAAGGGATGGACGAGGCGCAAGAACGAGGATGAGGCTTAAAGCGGCGTTTGAAATGCAGCAGCCGTCAATCGCAATTAAGGGTGTGGCGAAGAAGCCATTCCAAGCAATCGGCATCGTCGGGAGCGCACACGCAATATCGCACGGTAGAAAGCTCCTCAAAGGTAATGTCGTTGGGCATGCTGCAGGCGTGAGAGGGCAATTTGACAGGGCGCACTTTGAGGTGACCTATGAGGGGGCGCAACTTTGCAGCCGAATAACTTTGCACGGTGCGAACATGATGTGGCTGCGGGAAAGGTTTGGGAAGATACCGCTGCCATACGAGTTGGATGTCACTTCGGGATGGATTGACAGGGTTGACATTTCGCTGAAGCGACCCTGCGGCAAACCAACGGGCATTGATGCGCGCATCATTGCATCTAACCTCATTTTCTCGGCTCCCCTCCTCAAGCGTGCCGTGTGCTCACCGAAGTTGGACTTGCAATGCCATCTTCTCAGTGCGCCAATGAGAGCCCCAATTGGGCATGTGACATTGAACGCATCCGTGATGCCGGAGGATGGTGCTCCATCGGCGAGCATCTCGGCGAGGATTAACCTGTGGAGAAACTTCATTAGCGGTGATGCCGCTGTGGCGAACATGAGCGCAAAGGCGCTCAACATGCTTCAAGAGCATCTGCTCCCGTTTTCCGATGGGCTTACCGGCGGTCTACTCAATTGTTCCTTCTCATTTCGCATGGCGAAGGGTGAACGCAAAGGTTGGTTGGATAGCCGAATTGAGCTTTCAGATGTGACGGTAAGGCGACTCAGAGTCAAAGGGTTGCCGCAATGGGATGAGCTGTTTCCCGATGGGGTGGACTTAAAGCGCGTCTACGGATTGGTGAGATACAACGATGGCATGTGGCAGATAGTCGGCATCGGTTTTTCACACAGAGACTTTGATGCAGCAATTGAGGGGGCGATCTCAAGGAACCCGCTGGCATTCAGGGTGGCGGGAGAGCTGTTTGGGGTTGACTTCAGCTCGGTATGGAGGGCGATAAAGCGCCTCCTACCAAGAGATAGCCCATATCGGAAACTTGATGTGGATGCGGTGGCAAAGGGGCAGCTCAACCTGCGCCTATTCGGCACCGGGAAAATGCTCACTGGCGGAATTGAAATTGATGCACCGACTGTGCACCTCCATGAGGAAGGTATTGGCGCGGCATCCATCTTGCCAACACGCTCATCTGTCCAGCTGGCATACATTCACGACAAGCCACCGCGCATTGCAGCGCGCATCAGCTCCCAAGAAATCACAACGGGTGAAGTCCGCCTCGGTGCGGATGAGCAGGCTGACATTGAGAGATTTGAGATCTCATCACCGATTGAGCTGCTCGGCATGATGCGCATGTCAAAGGTGACATTGCAACTCGGCGATGAGGTGCGTGCGCATTCAAGCGTGAATGTGAAGCTCATGCGCCTCGGAAAGTTAATGCTGCGCGATGTCCATTTTGAGGTGGATGCGCATGGCGGGCTGGTTGAGTTGAGCAACATTGAGGGCAAGCTTGATGGCGGTGCTGTGCGTAATGGTAGGGCGGCAATTGAGCATATTGGCTGGAAGGAGTTGAAGCGAGCTGACTTCGCTTGCACCGTTGAGCAGATTGCGGTTGCACACGCATTGAGCTCTCTGGGCAATGCTGTGCTGCCGCCATCCGTGTCGGTTGGCGGGGTCAGCTCCGGAAAGCTCTCAATCTCACTCAATGGCGCGAGGGTGGATGCCACCTACATCGGCAAAGTTGAGGCGCCGATGCTCACATACAAAGCGCCAGATGATGCTTCCGAGACCGTTAAAGAGAGCATGACCATTTCTTCAGTAAACGCAAGCGGCAACACGGCACATCTTCAAGCGCATTTTGAATTTGCGCGAGTGAAGGACTCGTATAAGCTTACCGAAGGCACATTGGCAGCTTCCCTTGATAGGGGACGCACACGCCTAACACTCAGTGATGACAGGTTGGTTGACGCGCCTTTGAGGGATGCCTTTGTGAGGGCTAAGTTTGACCGCGATGGCGCCGACATCACGGATGCGCAGTGCATCCTGTGGGATGCAAAACTGCATGGTTGGATGAAATGCGGTTTGCGCGGGGATGAGCTTCACGCACAGGTGCTGTTCAGCGAGCTCAACCTGAACGAGCTTGAGGAGTTCGTCAAAGAACGCATAGCTGGGCGTGCTGACGGTCTCATCACACTGGCAAAGGAGCGCTCAATGCAACAGCTGACGGCGAGATTGAACGCATGCAACTTGCTCCTGCCGATAAGGATGAGCGGCAGTGAGCCAGAGCACGATGAGCGTCACGAGACCAAGCTGCTAAGGGTGCCATATGTGAGCGCGAGCATTGGATGGGATGGGAAAAGGCTTAATGTGAAATCAGCCAAGGTGCACTATGCCGATGCAGAATTTACCATCTCGGGTTCGGTTGAAGGGCTTGATGAGGGGTTGAAGAAAGCCGAGGTTGATTTGAAAGCATTCGCAACGGCTGTTGATATCGGTAGGGCACTGTCGGGAATCGGGGTGGAAGTGGACTTTGAGGGTGTTGGGAATATTGATGCCCACATCACTGGGGCAATTGCCGCACCGAAAGTTGAAGCGCTCGTGAGCGTGCCATTGCCGCTGATTGCAGGTGTGGCATTTGAGCGGCTGGATGGAAACATGGTCTACGATGCGGCATCAAAAACTGTCACCGCATCACCGCTGCGCTTCAAGTTGGGTGGCAGCGAGGTCACAATCACGGCAAGTGTGGATGACATATTCAAATCGCAAAGGCTGCGCGGGAAAGTGACGGCGAGCAAGCTCCAGCTTGTTTGGTTGATGAGGCAAGTTGCACCAAAGGTGAGAGTTGATGGCTTCGTCAGCACAGCCGGCGGAATAATCTCGGGCACCCTCACCAACCCATCCTTGGACATGAATTTCCGCGTAGCCGATGCAAAGCTTTATGGCACAGAGGTGGGAAGCGGCAATGGGCGTGCAATGTTTAGCAGCCTCGGAAGGAAAGCTCACTCCATCAAAGCGCAACTCGTGATGAAGCCGCAACATGGCAGCGCCACCTTAGACCTTTCACTGACGAGGGTTGGGAAGAAGTTGAGCGTGAATGTTCGGTGCAGCGGGGAGCAACTGCAGTTGGCATGGATTGAAGCTTTGCTCAGCTCGCTCAATGCCTCACTCAAGGCTATGGAAAAGAAAGCGCCCGAGTTAGAGCAGGCTGTTGAAATTGCCTCAAAGCTGCCACATCCGTTGAGTGGGATGCTCAGATTCACGGCAAATTACGCCGGCGGAGATGACGGGCAGCGTTGGCAAATTGAATGCGCCATACCAAAATTGCACATGAGGCAAATCGGACCGTATGAGCTGCGCGCGAGGCTGCACGGAGATGAGTCACAAAGGCGCATTGAAGAACTGCACATAGCGCATGCCGGCGCTGTTGCCTCGTGCTCTGGGGTTGTGGAGAAAGACGGCAACATAAGGTTGGAAGCCAGCCTGCAAAAATTGCCCCTCTCTTCGCTCTCGCATTTTCCAAAGCTGCGCTTGCCAGTGGATGCGATAGTGACTGCGAACATCCTCATCCACGGTTCATTGGGTGAGCCAAAGCTGAGCATCACTGGCGAAGCAACGGATATACGCTATCGTGATTTGCACATTGATGGGGCGAAGTTCAAATCGGTGAGGTATGAGAGCGAAAAGCTGTTTGCGGGGCGCGGCGACTTGATCATACATCAGGCGGGGCATTCAATGCTGCTTTGGGGAAAGCTCCCCATCAGGTTGAAGGAACGCCCGATGAGGGAAGAACTTGATGTCCACATGCAACTCATTGGCGCACCGATAACGCTATGGCGCTCATTCTCCATGCCAGTGGACGATACAAGCGTTGGTCATTTCAACATTGATTTGCACCTTACAGGCACATGGGAGCTGCCGATGCTTCACGGAGAGCTTGACATCAGCTCACCGAAGCTATGCCTCATGGGCGGCAGGATGATCCTAACTGATGTCAATGTAAGCGCCATCGCTGAGGGCAGGAGGATAAAGGTTGAGCAATGTAGCGCGAATTGGAGAGGTGGCAAGGCGAGCATAGATGGTCATATTGGGCTCGGCAAAGATGCCCTTTCATCACCGATGGCTAACGATATCGTGCTGGACATCAGAGCGAATGATGTTCCGCTGGCTTTAGGGCGGAGCATCTCAATTGGCAAATTGAATGTGTTGGGGAGGCTGCAGAGCTCGTCCGACGGCGACGGACCATTTCTGCAACTTGTGAGCGCCTCTCTGGCGGATCAACCGCAGGCTTTCAGGGCGGACGGATTTGCGCAATGGCATTCTGGGTTGTGGGACTCTTGGGATTCGCTCAAGCCATCGCAATTGAGAAACAGGCTGATGCTTGCAAGATGCAATTTCAATCTCTCACTAAATAAACTTCACCTCCGCCTCCGTGACGCATTTGATGGCTATGTAAGCGGCAGTTTGCGCCTGGTGAACCAAGAGCAATCACCCGAAGAGCCGTCTTTGGATAAACTCGCTGCAGTGGATGGCAAACTGAAGCGCTATATGCCTGCCGGGATACCGACGCTAACTGGTGCTGTGACAGTGCACAATGGGACCATGCGCGGCATACCTCGCCTTGAAGCGAGACCACATCTTAAGCCAATCAAGTTAGCGCTGCCAAAAATCGCAGTGACCCTCAGGCTGGGAAGCGATGTTGAGCTGCGCAATGTGCAGATTAGCGCACCATTGCGCGGGCAAGTGAGCATCAACGGGTATCCGAACAGGCTGAATGTCGTCGGGAAGCTGTATGCTGATAGGGGAACGCTTCGCCTGCCGGGTGGTGTCCTCAGGTTGGTCACCGCTGACATACAGGTTAACGCCACATCCGGGGGCGAAGTTGGAACAGCACAGGGCTTTGCAAACTTGAACTTTGAGGCGAGGGGAAGGGTGGGAAATTATGAGGTGACGATGTATGCCTCTGGTCCTTTGGGCGGGGCGGAAGGGGTGAAGTGGGCGACGGTTAAATTCGCGTCAACACCGCCTTTGACTGAGAGCGAGATTGCAAGGCGCCTGTTGGGGATAAACCTGCCTAAGGAACTCGCCAGCGAGGATGCATACGAAGCGCTCGTTGAGACGATAACACCGACATTGCAAAGGGCATTCGCATCAACAGTTGGCGGCGGGTTAGCGCAGGCGCTCGGTCTTGAGCAAATCACATTTGAGCAGGGGGAGGGCGGCGCACAGCGCTTGGGAATCGGTGCACGCATTTCCCCAAACCTTTACATACGCTGGTATCACGGGCTGGCTGGGCAAGGGAATGTGATTGAAGTTGAGCAATGGTTGAGCAGATGGATCTCGTTCGTTTGGCGGCAGGATGAGAGGCAGAGAAATGAGTTCAGGATGCAGGTGCACTTTCAATTTTGATGTTATGCGGTGTCAGGCAGAATCGTGCTTCGGTGCTTAAATGGTGGTGCGAGTAAATGCGATTGTGGTTGAGGCGCGATAGCGCCCAAAACTTTGAAGCCGTCGTTGAGGAATACTATGACAAAGTGTTCAGGTTGGCATATCGCATGCTTCAAAGCTATGAGGAAGCCGCTGACATAACGCAGGAGGTCTTCTTGCACGCCTATAGAGGGTGGGCTAACTTTCGCGGCGAGAGCCAAGTTTACACATGGCTCTATCGCATCACCATCAACATGTGCAAGAATAGATTGAAACAGCTCAAGCGCATCGCAAAGCACGAGATGCAAACTGCATTAACCAATGTGCAAGCCGAGGGCGACGAAGGGAACGAAGCATATGTGATTGAGCCAGAGGACTTTTCCAGTTCTCCCGAGGATGCCATCGCCAGGCAGGAGCTGCGTGAGGCGATTGAGAGGGCATTGAGTGAGCTGCCATTTGATTACAGGATGCTCATTACACTGCGTGACATTGAAGGGCTACCATACGAGGAGATTGCAAAGGTGATTGGGTGCACCATTGCCGCCGTCAAGGCGAAACTCTTCAGAGCGAGGACACAGCTCAGAGAAAAACTTCGTCCATACCTTGAGGAGTGAGGTGGGAAGGGAGATGGCTCAGGTGCTCACCACACCGGTGGAGCATGATGAGGGGAAACCTTATAGGAGAGGATTTGTCAAGTGTGCGCTTATGCAGCTTTACTCCGCAGCTCTCTGTCTTGCGATCTGCAGTATTGCATTCTCGCAAGCAAGGGAAGTTGCGGATGTGCGTGTTGTTGGGTTGAAACATATCCCGTCCGAGAACATCATTCCAGTGATGTCAGTAAAAGTTGGGGATGTGCTCACTGAGGAGGATTTGCGAGCCCGCTTGGCGAAAGACATGGATAGGATTTGGCAGCTCGGCTTCTTTGCGCGCCGTCCGGATTACAATTTTGAGCTTGACGAGCGTGGTCGGTGGATTATCACCGTTAGGCTTGTTGAACATGCAGTGGTTAACGAGATCGCCATTGATGGAAACACAGCATTGCCAACGGAGGAGCTGCTATCTGTCCTCTCAACGAAGGTCGGGCAGGTGCTAAATGAAGCTGTATTGGCGAGGGACATTGACCGCATAAGGGAGCTTTACAGGGATAAGGGCTTCCTCGCTGAAGTTGAAGCGGTTGACTTTGATGAGCAAAGCGGGAAGCTGACTCTTAAGATAGCCGAGGCGCGCATCACTGGGATAAGGTTTGAGGGTTTGAAGAGGACGAAGGAGAAAGTGCTTCGCATGGTGATCCTATCAAGGGTTGGTGAGCTGTTTAACCGAGAGCGCCTCTCGGAGGATTGGAGACGATTGAGCGCTCTTGAGCTCTTCAAGAGCATCAGCATTGAGCCGAAACCGGATGAAAAAGGGGACGGCATTGTGCTCACTTACAAGCTTGAGGAACAGCGCACCGGCATGGCAAGCGCCGGTATAGGCGCAAGTTCACGCGGTGAGTTTGTCGGGTATGTGATGCTCCAAGAGAACAACCTCGCTGGGTTAGCTCAGCGCCTGAGGTTGGAAGCCGAATTCTTTGAGCGCAAGACATGGGGCATATACTATGAGCGCCCATATGTGAACAGCCGTGGATTGACGATGTCAGCGCACATCTACGATACGCGCTTTTACAGGGAACCGAGAGCCGCATGGCTGATTGCACCGCAGCAATGGACACTCCAAGATGTCCTGTTCACTGAGGAGAGGCGAGGAATAAGGTTGACATTTAAGCAGCCAAGAAGCCGTGAGGACGATAGGGTTTGGTATACCTTGGGATTGAGGAATGAGGATGTATCCTTCACGCAGCGGCGATATGTCGGCGGTGTCCTTCAGGAGATAGGACCGACACGCTCGCAGGGCAGGATAATGGCACTGCAGTTCGGTTATGAGAGAGACACAAGGGACATCAAGTTTGACCCGTCAAAGGGTCAACACGCCATCTTCGGCGTCTCACTCGCAACTAAGATGCTTGGCGGGGAGCACAGTTTTGGCAGAGCCGACTTTGAATGGCGCTTCTACAGACCTATCGGGAAGGGAATGCTACCGATCACAAGTGAACAGCGCGTGCCCAAGAATGTGCTTGCCGCAAGGTTCATCCTCGGCACAACGCTTGGTAGCCCTCCGATATTTGAGAACTACTTCGTCGGCGGTTCGGAAAACTTGCGCGGCTATAGCATTGACAGGTTCGTCGGGAAATACCAAACTGTGCTGAATGTTGAGCTGCGTCACAGGTTCAATCGCAATGTGCAATTTGTTCTCTTTGCCGACACTGGTGACGCGTGGGGTGGACGATATTCAGTTGACTTTGAAGCCGCCACCGCTGGGGTGGAGAAACTGCGCAAGTCAATTGACCTCAAGTATGGATACGGCGTCGGCATAAGGTTTATCACGCCGCTCGGATTGCTCAGATTTGATTACGCAATTAACGACGAAGGAAAGAGCAAGTTCCATGTGAGCGTAGGACAGCTGTTCTAACCAGCGCCTCATGCTTTCAATCCCGCTAAAGTGGGAGAGGGCGCTTGACCTGACGCACGGGCAATTCATGGTAGAATGAGCCGCTTGATTTCGACTGGCGCAAATCAACCCGCACACGGGAGGGAGGAAGATGATAAAGCGTTGCTCATCGGAAACGGTCCACGAAAGGAGGGCTTATACATCGCTTGGCATGTCGCGGATGTGGAGCCACACAATGGCGGCTGCGATTTGGGCAGCAGCTATCATGTGCCTTTTGGTGGACCGAGCGCTCTCGGGCGAAGGTGGACAGCAGCAAAGCAAACTCATAATCGCCGTTGTAAACATGGACAAGCTGCTAAGGGATTATGTCGCCTATCAGGAAGCGAACAGGAAGTTTGAGGCTGAGGTCAAGTGGCGACAGGAAAGGCTCACGATTAGGGAGATGCTGAAGTCGGATGAACGGCGCGAACTTGACAACCTTGAAGCACTTGAGAGGGAGGGAAAGCTGACCGAGAAAGATAAGAAGCGGTTGGAGGAATTAAAACGCATCTCCGAGGAGAGACGCAACACGCTGCTCAAATTGACGATGACGAAAAAGCTCACCGATGAAGAGAGGAGGCAACTTGAGGAACTGCAGGAAGTGAGGCGTTCGGGTGAGGATGAATTGCAAAGGCTGCAGAGCGTATATGAGGCGGAGCTTGACAAGCTTCAGAAGCTTTACCTTGATCGCTTTGCGAGGGAAATATCCGAAGCCATAAAGACAGTTGCTCAGCGCTACGGGATAAAGCTCGTCGTAGCCAGAAGAAGCGATGAGGGCTCGCAGCTGTTGCTTGATGAAATCGTCCTTTACGCCGATCCAACGCTTGAGATAACTCAAGAGGTGCTCACTATATTGAACACGAAACAACCGCAATCTCCCGAAACTAAGGAACAGCCGAAGAAGTGAATAAGCCAACAACGACAGGCTGAGGTGAGTCAAATGATGAGCAGCGTTGGCTGGCATGAGTCAGCAAAGCGCAGTGAGAAAGTGTTGATGATGTTGGAAGCACTCTGGAAGCCGTGTGCCATAGGCTTTGCCATTGCAACCATTGTGTGCGCCATTGGCTCACTTGTCTCAGCGCAGGGCGAACTGAGGGTCGGCGTAATTAGAATGCAGACGATTCAAAGGGACTTCCGTGAATACCGTGATGCGATGAATCGCCTTGATGAGGAGAGGCAATCATACGAGCGCAAATTGGCTCAGCTGCGCTCCTACCCGCTGCTTGCCGCGGATGAGATTGAAGAGCTTTTGAAGTTAAGCGAGAAGGGGCAGCTGAGCGAATCCGAAAAGAGAAGGTTGCTTGAGCTGCGCGGATTGCATTCACAGCGCTCCGATGAATTCCAGCGCTTAAGCGCAACGCCGTTTGAAACCCTAACCCCAGCACAACAACAGCGCTTTAAGGAGCTGCGGGCTATAGCACAGGAGAGCATGATCAGGCACAACAAACTCGCTGAAGAGTTCCAAAGGAAACTCAACAGCTTGAGCGAGCAGACGCGCAACTACATTGATAAGTGCATACGGGATGCAGTCGCTCAAATCGCGAAGGAAGAGGGCATTGACATGGTGTTTGATCGTGACGCGGTTCTTTTCGTGCGCGGGGAAGTGGTTGATTTGACGGCGCAAGTTTTGAGGCGATTGAATGAGGGCAAGTGAGGGATGAGCTGATGCGCTCACATGCACACTGCACGATGGCTTTTTGCATGCCCATCTGGATAGCGATATGGTTTGGGGTTGGCTTTGGTGCGGGCGAAAAGCGCGCACCAAAAATCGCATATGTGGATGTGGAGCGCATCATGCTCTGTCATCCGATGAGCGGCGAACTAACACGCTTGGTAAGTGAGTTGATGGCGCTTGAAGCCAGCTTGAGAACCGAATCGGCGCAGCCATCGCACAATGCAGCTTATGGGCATGTGGAGGAGCATGAAGAGGGCGAGTTCAAACTCCCTCCAACGGAAATTGGTGAGCCAACTGAACCGAAGATTCAAGCAGTGCGTGTTGACCTTGGCTCCGTCAAGCTCTCGGCGAGGCGCCTTACCGAGGTCGTCAATCAGATGCGAGAGGAAGCCAAGGAGCAGTTGGGATTGCTGATCAACATCAAGCTGGCGGAGTTAAGGGAGGAATACATTAACCGCATACAATCATTGCTTGAACGCCAATCTCCAAAGTGGACAAGGCTCAGGGTGCGCTTGTTAAGCCCATCCTTGAATGATGAGGAGCGTTCCATGCTCATTGCGGAGAGCGAAAAACTTGACGCCGAGCTTGATCGGCAGCTTGACGAGCTTAAGCGGAAACGGGATGAGGAACTGCAAAGCTGGAGGGCGAACATGGAGCGGGAATGGGATGAGCAATTTAGCCGCCTGATGCGCGACATTGAGGGAAAGCTCAGCGAGTCGGTCCAACTGCTTCATCGTGAGCCTGAAGAACCACAGTGGCTCAACATCCGTGAACTGTGGGATGCACTCTCCCCAAGAGCAGCGGAACCTGTGGTTATCTCATTCCCGCAGAGAAAGCTTGATGCAAACGAACTTGAGATGCGCTCTCACTGGGAGCGCCAGTGGAAAGGCGCCATCAACTTAATGGGGCGTGAGTGGCTGACCAGCTGGCAAGCTGCCATGAGAAAAAGCATCGTTGAATTTGCGCGCATGTATGCATTGCAGCGCGGCTTTAAAGCGATTACAACCGATAGGGTAGAGGGCGCAGTTGACATTACCGATGAAGTCATTGCGCTGCTTCGGCGAAGTGCGTGCCGAAGGTGAGAAACTTTTGCGGTGAGGCAAGGATGCAGCAACGCAGGGTTGAAATGACGCTGGGAGAGATCGCAAAGCTTGTAAATGGGAAAGTGGTTGGGGATGCGAGCGTCGTGATTAGCGGCTTGAGTGAAATTGAGTGTGCAACACAAAGCGACCTCGTTCTGGCTGTAAATAAGCACGCAGCCAACTTGGCATTCAAGAGCAATGCCGCAGCTGTGCTTGTCCCGAGCGGGTTGGAAAGCAAAGAAAAGCCGTGCATCGTATGCGAGCACCCAAAATTGGCTTTCGCCATCATCGCTGGATTGTTTTCAAAAAAGCGCTTTCATCCATCTGGCATAAGTGAACTTGCCGTCATTGACGATACCGCAGAAATAGCTCCGACTGCATCTATTGCCCCATTTTGCTTTATCGGACCGATGAGCCGAATTGGTGATGGGACAGTCGTATACCCGTTCGTATATGTTGGGGCAAATGTGAGCATAGGATGCAACTGCGTCATCTATCCCGGAGTGGTCATCTATGACGATGTGCGCATCGGCAACAGGGTCATCCTGCACGCCAATGCCGCCGTGGGAAGAGATGGCTTTGGGTTCGTTTGGGACGGTGAGACGCACAGGCGCATACCGCAAATCGGGACGGTGGTCATTGAGGACGATGTTGAGATAGGCGCAAACTCATGCGTTGACAGGGCGACGCTCAGCGCAACGAGGGTTAGGAGGGGGACCAAGATAGACAACCTTGTCCAAGTGGCGCACAACTGCGATATCGGGGAGAACTGCATACTTTGCGGGATGTCAGGCTTAGCCGGCAGTGTGAAACTTGGAAAGAATGTCATAGTGGGTGCGCAAGCCGGAGTGAGGGATCATGTGAGCGTCGGTGATGGGGCGACGATACTCAGCAGGGCTGCTGTGTCAAAGGATGTGCCTGCAGGTGAGATGGTCTCCGGCTACTTTGCGAGACCACACAAAGAGGTGTTAATCATAGAGGCACTCATTCGCCAACTCCCGAAGCTCTATGAGAAGTTGAAAAGGATGGAGGGCGAAATCGCCGAATTGAAGAAACTGCTATCGCAATCAAGGTTGTAGAAAGCGGGGTGGCACAATGGCAGCTATGCAATGCAGCACATATAGGGCTACACAGCTCATGATGGCGCTATGCTTTGTAGCGCTTTTTCAAGCAACCGAAGTTGCACACGGTATAACAACCTCCTTAAACCTGCGCCTGCGCACGGCGTTCATTGGCGGCTTAAATTGCGTTGAGCTGCTCTCCGGCGATGAAGTCATCTTGCGCATAAGGCACGAAAGCCTCTCGGAATGCAATGCCGCTGCAAAGCGCCTCCTTGACGCGCTCCATTCAGCCATGATGTCATCGGCAACCGATAAGGATGTGAGCATCCAGAAGGTCAAGGGCGGTTATGTGATACGAATTGGCGACATGGAGGCTGCTTTCATTGACCATGTCATTGCACGGAATTCGCGCAGCTCAGTGGATAGCTTAGCCAACTCGGTTGCCGAGCGATTGAAGGAATTGCTCAAGCGCCCATACTTGGCAGTGCCGCTTGATGAGGTGATCATCGGCATCGGAGAAACGAATGTGGTCACTGTCCTCGGGACAGCATGTGGGAAGTGGAAAGTGAGCGTCACCCCTTATGAAATCGCGTCGGCATCATTTAATGCGAGCACCAAAATGCTTCACCTAACCGCACTCAAAGCGGGTGATGGAAGCGTAGTCATAACCTGCGATGAGATAGCCAAGCTCACATTGCCAGTGCGTATCAGGGAACGCGCAGCGAGGCTACATCGCACACCAATTGCGATAGTCACTGAGACAGCCCCGATGGAGTTCGTCAGGGAAGCAGCTATAAATGCCGTTCTGAATTCGGTTGAGAGGAAGCCGGGAGCACAACTTCGCTTTGAGCTATTGAGCAGAAGCGCACCCGACACCGCAGACGAAGCATTGACGGCACAGCTCAAGGCTCACGGGGCTCAGTATCTGCCTGTAGATGTTGATGTTGAGATTCCCATCCTGCGCACCCCGCCGTTGAAGGAAGAAGCAGCGGCATTGTTAGTCAGCAATGATCCGGAGCGCATTTACACTGAGCAAGTTTTGAGCGCAAGCATGGTGCCGAATGTGGGGAAGCCATTTCGCCTGCTTTATCATCATGTCAATGCCAGCAATTCAACGCTTTGGCTGCGCCTTGAATTGTTCAATGCATCGGATGAGGAAGCCCAAGTGATGGTTCGGTTCGCCCGCGCAGGTCCGGTAGCCGACGAGATCCACTCGGGATATGCAGCCGTCAATTCCTTCCTGAGGAGTTGGTTTTACGGTGCTGCATTTGCCCTCCAACTGCCAAGGCGTTCCATATATGTTCTCTCAGAGGTCGCAATGCCGCGCGGAACCACAGCTACGGGGCTTTGGGAAATCACGCCCATCAATAGCGGCGCTATCGGATACCAACTTAGAGCGGTCAGGGAGAAGGCACAATGGACAATCATCCCACTGACAACATCCCCAACTGGAGATGCGCCTGTAAAGGTGAAGCAGTTTGCCAACCCGATGAAGCTCATAACCGCAAAGCACATTATCGGGGGCAATTGGACCTTCCTACACATTGGGCGCGAGCCGATTCGCGGCTTAGATACGGATCACCTGCATGGAAACTACGGTGTCATTTACCGAATCGTTGCTGAGGTGGAGAACCGAAGAGATGCACCGTCAACATACGAACTCGTGTTCATGCCCAATGCCGGTGTTGCAAGGTGCGTTGCAATCGTTGACGGCGAGCTTTTGAGCGCGCCCACAATGCAGCCATCTCAGGAGTTCGTCCTAAAGAGGTGGCAAATATTGCCCGCGCGAACTCATCGCCATGAAATCTACACGATGCCACTACCAGCTTCATACTACCCAGTCAGCCTCATCTTGCGCTCACTGTGACGCCATCACTGCCCACACAACTGAACATCAGCGCTCATGCTCAAACTTGAGCAACATTATCTCACTTCTGCGACTCAGCCCAATGAACTTGCAGCGAACCGGTCATGCTAATTTCCATCATCATAGTGGTGGTTTCATCCCTGTCGTCCCTTTGCTCCTTTTCAATCAAACCCTCCTCACGCAACAACTCCTTTGGGACATCGGCGCTCTGTTTGAAGCTCAGATCAAATTTGAGCTCCACCTGAAGCACTGTCCCCTCAGTGATGTCAAACTGCCCTTCACCTTCAACTGCAAACACACCGCTATCAATTCGCATCTTAATCGGCTTCCTAATCTGCGGTAGTTGGGTGACCGTCTCAACATCCTGCACTTCAACTTTTGAACTTATGCCTATGGTCGCAATCCGGTGCTTGATAGCCTCATCAACATGCACGGATTTGAGTTTGAACACAAAGTTAACCGGCAATGGACGATCAACTGTAGGTATCGGAATGCTCAATCGGCGCTCCCAAGTTGCTCCCACTTCCACTGGTTCATCCGGAAGCAACGGGGGCATGTTAGCGAAGAACTCCTGTGGGTCAAAGTTTGGTATGGCAAACTGCAGCCTTTCAAAACCAGCTGAGGATGTGACCTTCCCATCGGGTTGCATTGTGAGTATAAGCGGTCCAAAGAGCAATCTGTGAATGCGCTTGCGCTGTTCGTCGGGAAGGGCATTGGTGTCAATTTTAAACTCGCCCATCCCAAAGATTATCCGCCCTTCATCAACCACCATCGTCATCTTCTGCCCGAACATGACCCCGTCAAGCTTTATCTCCTTAACCTTAAGTTCAACCAATCCCTCCCCGTCTTCCCCCACCAACTTAACCGTCTCAGCGAAGCTGCTGACCGCATCCACCAAGATGTCACTCTCAACTGCTTTCTTCTCGTCACCATTCACTGTGAGCCGCATCTGCCCGGCGACATTGGTTTTTACATGAACGGTGCATTCCCTCCCCTGCTTAAACTTGAGGCGCAAGTTGACACGCTCATTCGCCTCACCAGCTGCGGCGCATCCAAGTTGAAGCACCATCAAAGCTGCACATACACTCGCCAAGAGCATTAACCATTTCCAACTTGCCTTCGGCATCCGCAAATCACCCCCTCAAAAACTGTCTCGCACTTCACCGACCAAAATCACTATGCCTTACCCCACATCCGATGTAACACATCAAAGCCATCACAAAACTCTCCTTGCGCCCGGATCAACTTTGACTATATACGCCCGCCCGCCAACCCTCTCAATCGCCTCGGCAACCTCCTTCTCCCTTCCGGGAGCATAGGCAAACATGCATCCTCCGCCGCCTGAGCCGTTAATCTTTCCGCCAAATGCCCCCGCTGAAATCGCCGCTTCAATCATGGCGTCAATTTTTTTCGTTGAGACACCCAAGCCGTCTCGCAGGTGAACCTGATGTTCAAGCAGCAACTCACCAAATTCCCTTTCATCAAACTTCCCTTGCCTCAGCATCTCAAGCGCGCGAAGGCATATGTCGCGATTGTAAACATTAGCGACCACTTTGCGCCTCACGCGCTCGTCAAGCTTGCGTGCATAGTGCAGGATGACTTCCGTCGGCGTCGTCCGTAAGCTAAATCCATCAATCCACTGCGATAGCTGCTTGATGCCGTAAAGCACATCCTCCTTTGATGAGCGCAGGACATCAAGCGTCTGCTTCCTTTCAAGGGAATCACCGAGCACCAATCCGTTGAGTTCCACTGGGAGGCGCTCAACTTCAATTGGCTCCCTGCAATCAATGTGCAGCGTCCCGCCGAGACTGCTTGTGTAGTGATCCATCATCCCTCCCGGCTCCTTGAACTCAACCACTTCAGCTGCATGAGCAAGCTTTGCCACCTTGACCGCATCGTCGGCATCGCTTGAGCCAGATGCGATCAAAAGGAACTTAACCCATGCTGTGACGAGCGCCGAAGAACTTGATGTGCCGGCATTTATCGGTATGTTACCGCGAACCTCAACATCATAGCCGCATGGCAATTCGTAACCTTCCCTCAAAACGACATTCAAGCAGGAACGCATGTAGTCTCGCTGCTTCCTGTATGTTATCGGTTGCGTGATGTCTATGACATCCCTTTCACCGATGTCCGGCATGTCTATGATGAAAAGGCTGTCATCCCTCCGCCTGCCAAAAATGCGGATGTAAAGATCAATGGCACAGGCGATGACGCGCAAGCCGAGGAAGTCCTGATGTTCCCCAAACAGGCATATCCTTCCGGGAGCCACAACTCCAATTTCGCTTTCAACACTCATAAGCATCACCCCAAATCCTTACAAGCGCTGCCTATCCAATTTGGCATTATGCGTCACCTTGTAATGTGGCAAGCTGCACGCAGCCAGATCAATTCCTGCCGTTCGCAGGGGGTTGACGGGATGGAGTGTGAACACAGGCGCGAGGTGACTTGGATTGAGCAAATGGAGAAGGCTATAAAAGCGTTTGGGCACCGCAATTGGGTGCTCGTTGCGGATTCAGCCTTCCCAATGCTTTCAAGTCCCGGCGTAACCACTCTGGTTACGGATGCCGACCACATTGATGCATTGAGATGTGTCATTGAGCGCATTAACTCCTATCCGCACATCCGCCCAATCGTCCACCTTGATGCCGAGCTTCAACATATTGAGGAGCAAGATGCCCCGGGTATAACGACACTGCGCCAGCAGTTCAATCAACTGTTGAATGGATTGGATGTGCGCCGTGAACCACATGTTGAGTTAATACGAAAGGTGAGCGATGCCGCAGGGTCATTCCAAGTCCTCGTCCTCAAGACGAATATAACCCTCCCATACACGACGGTTTTCATAGAGCTTGATTGTGGCTACTGGGATGAGGTTAAAGAGAACCGTCTTAGAGCCAGCATGGGGCAGCCATAGCGAGCTCTCATGCGTCAGCACGAGAATATTGCATCGCCTGCGATGGCAACATCACCCTCCACTTAATCGGTCGCCATCAAAGGTGGCTTCATAAGCCCTCCTCACCGAGCTCATGAATGGAGGTGATGATTCTCCCAACAAGACCATACTCCAGAGCTTCCTCGGCGGTGAGCCAGAAGTCCCTATCAGTGTCAGCCATCACCTGTTCAAGCGACTTACCAGTCTCAGCCGCAACTATGTTGTTGTAGCGTTCCCTCAGGCGGCGCAATTCAGTTGCGCTGATGGCGATGTCAGAAGCCACACCAACCACCGTCGTCATTGGCTGATGAAGCAGGAAGCGGCAGTGTGGCAGTGAGAAGCGCCTTTCCTTGGGAGCAGCGAGGAATGGCAATATGGCGGCGCTTGCGCACAGTCCGGTGCAAACGGTCCTGACAGGTGGTGAGATGAAGCGCAGGATGTCAAAGATGGCAAACCCGGCATCGGCTTCACCACCGCGTGAGTTGATGAACACCGTGATTGGTTTGTTAGGATCATCCTCCTGCATCAAAAGCACTTGCGTTGTGAGTTCCTTTGCAATTTGGTCTGTGATTGTCCCCATGAGCAATACCGACCTTGCCCTCATTAACCTCCTGATAATCCATCCCGGCTGCATCGCTTCCACCTGCTGTGTTTCTTCACCTTCGGGCTCCCCAATCATTGGCATTATGCGATCACCCCAAAGCTACCCCTTTCGGGGTGCGGATATGTGTAGCTCTCACAAACGGTATTCAAATCTCAAAGCACTTACTTTAACGCAGCACCTCACTCAAAGAACAGCCCCTTAACGCACGACACTTTGTCATCCTCAAAATCATCAAGCCTTTCCTCTGCAACGCAGCGAGGTTAACCTAATTTGATGGAGTTGCAAGCGAGCTTACAACTTTACGCCGCTGCCATCGTTGCGCTTTACATTCCCGTCACAATATGTTACTATTTGAAGTGAAGAGGTGGTGAGAAATGGAACAGGAAGTTACAAGTCAGGTTGGGGAGAAGCTCAGGCAAGCCCGCGAGAAGGAAAAGCTATCGCAATCACAAGTTGCGGAAATGGTTGGTTGCACAAGGGAATACATCTCAATGATTGAAAGCGGCAGAAGGATTCCCAAGTTGAAGCTGTTAAAGAGATTGGCTGCCATCTACAAGGTTGACATTCGTTGGCTGCTTGAAGGCAAAGAAGAAGCCGAGCCCGACACATTCAAAATGCTCCCGCGCGCCCCCGAGATCACACAAGCCGATAAGAAGGTGATTGAGGAGTTTGTGAAATACTGTGAGGACTATGCGTGGCTTGAGGAGAAGCTCGGCATAAAGAAGCACGAGATGACGGAGCAAAGGAAACCGGTGCCAACGAG
Source organism: Candidatus Thermosaccharophagus tengchongensis (assembly GCA_032161105.2). Classification (GTDB taxonomy): domain Bacteria; phylum Armatimonadota; class Fervidibacteria; order Fervidibacterales; family Thermosaccharophagaceae; genus Thermosaccharophagus; species Thermosaccharophagus tengchongensis. Next base: position 31,547 of record JAVHTD010000017.1, on the reverse strand, counting down.
TTGGCGTGAGATGCGAATACAGGCTAAACGGCTCGCTATGGAGGAAAGGGGAAGACTACAACTCGGCGACGGACCCATACGGGACATCTTTTTGCTGCTTGAGAATCAGGGAGTGCATGTCATAAGGATTTCGCTTCCGAACTCGCAGCTTGATGGAATATTCGCATATGACCCGGAGAAGGGTGCTTTCGTCCTCATAAACACCAACCGGACAAAGGGGAAGCAAACTTTCACAGCGGCACATGAGTATTGCCATTACCTGAGGGATAGGTCAAGGGGCTACTACCCGTGCAAGAGCGAAGAGGACTACCTCCCGTACAAGAGCGAAGAGGGCTACCTCACACGCATGCACCGTAAGGATGTGGAGAGGTTTGCCGACTTGTTTGCAACGCATTTTCTCATGCCCGAAGAGGGCATAAGGCGCATCGTGGAAGAGCAATTCGGGATTGGACATGCGCTGCGTGCTGAAGAAGTGATCTACCTCAAACGCTATTTCGGCGTGAGCTACTCAGCAATGCTCATAAGATTGTGGGAGCTCGGTTGTATCACAAAGGACCAATATGAACAGCTTAAGAGGGTCAGCGTTGAAAAGCTTGAAAGGAGCTTGTATGGAAGTGAAGCGGAGGAGGACAGAGTTCTGGAGCCACCAAAAGTCCCGCCAACTCTCGTCGTGCTCGCGCTTGAAGCATACAGCAGGGGATTTATATCGCTAACGAGGTTGGCTGAGATATGGCGAATGAAGACTTCGGAAGTTGAGGAGATACTGCAGTCCGCCGGATACCACATCCGAAAGTGAGGCAGTGATCCTGATGAGCCATATACAGGGTGGTCCGACGATTACAGAGAGACAATACAGGGCTCTGAAAGAGGCAATGCAAAGGGTAATTGAGGCGTGGCGTGACAAAACTGGCTTGACTGAAAGGGAGCTGCGCCAGCGGATAAGGAGCAAATGGGGAGTTGAGAATGAGCGCGAGCTGCTGCAGACGGAGTTTCATGCCGTTGCCGAGTATCTCAATCGGTGGCTCACTTACGGGTGCGATGAGGGTGTCAAAGGTGGTAAGCGTGTGAAATTGCTCCGGCGCATCCATGAGCTGAGGAGAAGACTTGGCTGGAACCTATCAACCCTCAAGGAGTTTATGAAGCTGAGGGTGGGGCGCTCAAACTTGAGTTCCATGTCGGAGGGTGAGCTCTCCTCACTCATAAGCTCCCTTGAAGCCCTTTGCGGCTCCGAACAGTGAGCGTATAGCAGTGTTGGCGGGTAAGGGGTCTTCAACTTGACACAGCGGCGTTAAGCCGATGCGTGTGGGCGAGGTGGACTAAATGGGAATTGAAGTTTACCAGATAAAGGGGGATGTAATGGAACTCATCTTTGACCCATCTGAGGAAGACCTGCATGTCGGCGAGACGCTGTGTGTCAGAGAACGCGACAGCGGTAACGGGTTAATAGTGCAGGTCATTTCCTTCAGGTCACTCAACTATCCATCGCTTGTGCGCGACTTACTCCAATTGGCTCTCAATGGTGGCAGGGGCAACGGAGACGGTTCAATGACAAGAGAAGCCACACACGACGGTGAATTGCCAACGGAACTTATAGAAGCCATTTCGGAACAAACGCTATCAAGGGAGCGCAACTTGAAGGTGGCAATCTGCAAGATAAGGAAGCTTGCAAACGGCGAATGGGATCAGTGGGATGGATGGATACCGCACAGGGATGTCAATGTCACGGTGACGCCGGATTCGGAGCTTTTCAAGAACTGCGTTGAGCTGCTCGGCAATCCGATTGAACTCGGATACACCCTAAGGGGTGAGCCATTCAAGATTGATGGGAGGCACCTTGAGAAGATCAACATCATCACCGGCGTGAAGGGGTGTGGTAAGTCGCACCTTGCGAAGGTGATCCTGCTTGAGCTAATCCAACTGGGCGCCCCATGCATAGTCTTTGACATCAACCGAGAATATATCCACCTGCCGAAGCTTGAGGTTGACCCAATAACTGGCAGGGTCATCCAACCCGGGATAGTGCACCTTAAGGTTGGCGTCAACTTTAAGCTCGGGCTAAGGCAGTTCGGCATACAGCCACTCATAACCATGCTAACAAAGTTCGGCTTGCCAGAGGTATCAGCCATGCATCTTGAAAACAGGTTATTCGGACTGTTTGAGGAGATGCGAATCATGGAGCAGCACGGGCGCAAACCGCCATTCCTGACGATTGAGCACCTGATACAGATGGCTGAGCACAACGAACTCGCTGAGAGTGAGGTAGTCAACACAGCCATAAGGAGCAGGCTTGAAGCCGTCAGGAACACAAGGGTGTTTGCGAGGGCTCCGGATGAAGCCGTTGACCTAAAGCACGAATATAACAAGATACGCTATGGCGGTGCACTCATCATTGACATATCAGACTTGACGCCGCTTGCAAGGTTTGGGTTCGTGCAGGCTGTCATTGAGATCATCAAGGAGATTTGCGAGAGGGAAATCTCACGCGGCACAAACAGGTTCCCGTTCGTCTTCTTTGAGGAGGCACATCTGTATGTCACGAGGAACACAATCGGCACAATAGTGACACGCTCAAGGCACATCGGAATAACTTGTTTCTTCATCACGAACATGATTGGCAGCCTTGATGAGACTGTGCTCCGCCAAGCGGACAACCTGTTCATAATGAACACCCCGTTTGATGACGATGTGAGGCATCTCGCAAAGTGCGCCCTTACGGACTTGGAAACCATGAGCTCTTTCGTCAAGCGCTTGAGGAGGCATCATGTGCTGGTCATCGGCAATGTGACAAAGCAATATCCGCTCATCGTCCGAGTTAAGCCTCTTGACGGGATAAACACAGCCGGTGAGACGCAATACTTCTTCCAAGCACACCGAACAAATGGTGCTCAAGTCATTGGCAGACGCCTCCCGCATGAGACGATGAGAAAACTGTTTGGACAAGCATGATGACGGTGAGCCGTCGGGGTGAGTTTGGGCATGCAGCTAAAGTTCATCCTGCCGCTTCCGCCAAGCGTTAACCACCAATATAGCCTCAGGGGTGGATTGATGACGCTGAGCGATGATGCACAGGTTTACAGGCGCACGCTGCTCAAAGCCCTTCAAAGGCTTAAAGCAGCCGGCAAGCTGAACCTCACTTCGCTCAGCATGGTTGGAGAGTGTGAACCAGATGGCAATGCCAACATCGCAAAAGCTGCATACCGAGGTAAGGGAGCGCATAAGCGCCTCATCTCAATGCGCTACGAATTTTTCCTGCGGTCACTATATGAGCGAGACTTGGACAACGGGGTCAAGCTCGTTCAAGATGCAATTTGCGAAGCGCTCGGATTTGATGACAGGGATGTCGTTGAGATTCACATGGCTAAGCGAGTTGATAGGGAAAACCCGAGGCTCGTCGTCCTGATGAAGCTGCTTGACTACTGGGACTCGGAAGGGGAAAGCTCGTTATTCCGCCAGCTGGAAGATGCCGACAGCGAGTTTAACCTGCTCACGGTAGTGAAGCGCGACCCGCAAAAACATTCACAGGCAAAGCCTACGACATTGAGCTCGCTTGAGGAATTGATTGAGCGATTCAAGTGGGAGTGATGGATACACAAGCACCGTATATCACAATGACGAGAGCGCCCTTTGGATGCTCTTCCTCAGCAGCGCGATAGCTATGGGGAGCCTATCAAACGGGTTGTCGGACGGATCAACAATTGAGTGGAAGCCGGTATATTCAGCCAACGCAAAAATGTGCATCAGCCTCTCGTAGTCAATGAGCCTATCACTGCCACTCTCTTCAAGCTCGCTAAACATCACATGCGAGTGCATTGCAAACGGCGCAAGCAGCTCCACAGCCTCGTAAACTTCATCGCCGCTCAGCCCGCACCGAATCAAGTTGAGAGCGTTCAAGCAAACCCCGACATAAGGTGAGTTGACTTCGTCAATGAGCCAAAGCAACTCATCCGGATGGCTGAACATCCCCTCCTCATTCCGCACAGCAATTGGCAGCTCCATCCCCTCAGCTATCTCAGCTAACCTCAAGAAGCTGTCAACCACCCAACGCTTGCAAGCATCGCTGTCAGCATCGGATGGATGACCCTCACCGGGTGAGAGAGTGACAACCCTAACTTTAAGAGCCTTTGCCATGTCCATGCAATCTCGTATCCGCTTCAGCTCCGCCTCCCTTTTGGCTTCGTCCGGGAACTCAAACATGTTGTTGATTGAGAGCGCAACAATGCTCACTTCTTCCCCTTCAGCCTCTTTGAGCAAGGTATTAATGTAGCTTGCGCTTGATGACGGGACATGCTCATATTGCAACTCAATGGCATCTATGCCGAGGTTCTTGACCAGCCTGAAAATGTCGCCCAGTGACATCAAACGAGCCCTCATGAGCGCTTCAAATGTCACAGAGCTGCACGCAATCTGCATCCTTCACCGCCTCCAAGCTCATCCATATGCCTCAATTTCGGCAATCCACATCAAGTTTGGGCGGCGCACATTGCCGCCGCCGGCCGGTTGAAGGATGCGCAGGCGTTGGCATCTCAACGGCTTCTCAAACGCGTGGACTGTAAACGGCTCATCGCACTCCGTTTGACATCGGACGATGTCACGCCACTCACCATTGAGGAATGTCTGAATGGCATAACTTCGTGAGGTGTAAAATGAACCCCTATCAAGCGCCCACCAAATGACAACCTTACTCAACGAGACCTCCCTCCCAAAGTCCAGCTCAACCCAATGTGGTTGCTCCGTTTCAGCGCTCGCCCATGCCACCTTTGCCCATTCATCCGGGTGCCAAAGGCACCCTCGTCCATCATTTATTGCGCTCGCGCTGTAGCCGGCAAATGAGCTATCAACGCTCACCCTCGCACTCAACGCCAAGTTATCGCCCTTCTCAATCACGGGCGCACAAAAAGCTTCATCAAGCCAAACCTTACCGGCGCGCCTTTCCAACGAGAGTTCAAATCGCAACTTCTCAACTGGCTCAAGTGTGAACAGGTAAGCATGCGTGAGCTGCCATCCGCCAGTCTCGGTATTGAGTGGCATGGTGAACTCAAGTGGTGGTGAAGGCTGCCCCTCACCACCTGTATGCCGCGTCGGATAAATATGCAATTTAATTGCGCAACCCTCGGGCGGTGAAAGTGGGTAAAGAAACTCGGTGTAACTGAGCAGGCTGATGATGAATCTGCTCTCCGGTTGCTTGAGTTGAACTTCCTGACCGGCTTTCAAAGTTCCACTATCGCTTGGCGAAGTGAACAATATGCTGCGCTTGCCACTGTATGAGCGCTTCGCCTGAGATTCAACCTTTGACCGCTCGCCGAGAGTTACCTCCCACACCTTGCCGATGGTGTCGCCCCTCTCAAAGCCGCCATCGGTGAGAAGATTGGCTGACGAAGGTGCATACGCGAACGAAGCATCATAGCTCATGCGGACATCGCCCTCAAGGGTAAGCAAGACATGAGCGCGGTGGTAGCCGGGTTCAACTCCCTTTGGCTCAACCCTTCGCAGCACATTGATGGTTCGCAGTGCCGGGAGCACCACCGAAGGGTCATCAATGGGAAGCTCAGCCCCATTGACGATGACTTTCACCTTGCCGCTTGCGCCCCTCGTGGTGTTATTAATCAGGCGCAATAGCAATAACAGCCCGCCGTTATTCGGCACCACACTTGCATGCATCCTATATGGCTCTACAACTTTGACCTCACGAGAGTGCTCAAGCACCACTTCCACACCCTCAATCTGTATGCCCAACCGCCCCCTGATATTCAGGCGCTCGCCAACCTTTGCCCACTTTGGTATGTGAAGGCGATGCGACGCCCATACATCAGCATTTGGAGCAACTTTGCGCCATGTGTAAAATGAGCGTGCGAATTCGCCATGTGATGGACTATCCAATGACACCTCGGATTGAACCAATTCAAGCGTGCCGCCGGCATCATGCACAAAGCTCATGGAGAGCACGATTGTATCTCCCGGGGCGACAAGATGCTGCCAGTTGATTAACCACTTTATCCCCATCACGAGCTTCACAGCGCAGGATAGAAGGAGATTAACTCGCTTCATGATCGGCAGCTCGGACAAAAGCTCCTCTTCGTGAACTTCACAAACTTTGGTTAGCAGCGATTGAGCCCTCACGAGCGCTTGAAGTAGTTGCTTCCTTCCGTCGCCCTTTTTAAACGCCGTTTCGGAGAGTGTGCTCACCTCTTTCAAATTCGCCTGCAGTTCGCCGAGTGCCGATGACAACTCGCTTGAGACCTTGGATTGACGCAGACGCTCAAACGATGTGGTAGCTAACTCAACTGCATGTCTTAAAGCCCAATTGAGCACATCACTGCGCTTGCCAAGCCATAGCAAGCGCGTTGAGCGCCCCGGAAGGCTTATTGGGATGTTGATGTGCATCTCATCAACAGAGTAAGGAAGCACCTGTCCCGTCATGAGTTCAACAGCGCAAAGTTCCCTCTCGCCCTTTGGGTCAATCCCGAGTGGCTTGTAGTCAACTTGCACCGTTTCATCAACTGCATCATCGGTGCGGTTGTGCACGGTGAAAAATAGCTTGCCCGAGGCGTAGTCCCCAAATCGCTCAACGAGCACATTCGCATTGAGCACATCAAACCAGCGCATGCCATGTCCCGATGGATGAGCTTGCGTTATTGGATTCCACCCGGCGCTTGATAGCATGTGCAGCATTGGCATGTAAATGCGAAACAGGTGTCTATCTCGGTTGTGGAACTTTGGCGTGTTCCAATAGTTCCCAACCGATGACGCCGTCGGGCTAAAGCAAGACGGGAAGAAGCCGTAAAACAATGCCCAGTCAAAATACTCCCTTGCGCGCTCCGCTGTGAACACCTTTTCAAAATCCTCGTTGTTGAGTGGCAGGTATGGTCGCCTGAATGAGAGGAAACGCCTGTAGTCAAAGAACGGGTAATCGTCCCTCATCCTCGTCCATCGTATTTCGTTGCCGCCGACATCAACCCAGTGAGCCGAAAATGGGATGTATGCCCATACATAGCCGTTTGCCATGACGAACTTTCCTTCGGAACGCAGCCTCTCAGCCATGCGCTGCAAATACTCGTAAGTTCCGAACGCCGTTACCTGACACGGCTGCTTTGTCTCCCAGCTGAACGAAAGCGGAAAGTCATGAACGCTCCAATGGTCTTTCCTCTCATTTATTTGCGGACGCACCCACTCACCAAAGCCGTCAAAGTAAACGCCATCAAGTTCAATCCCCTTTGAGCGAAGTTCATTGAATGCCCTTTCTATCACCTCATCCATCATGCGAGCCTTCGTCCACTCGCCCGGAATGTCAGGGTCGGCATTCACGGCGAAGTCATAAACCAGCTTTCCCATAGCCCAGTCAGCTGTATAACTCCTTGGATGCAAAACACCCTCAGGACTCTGCGCAGCGCACCTTTTAACGACCTCAAGCAGGCGCTTGTCAGCCCCTTTAATGACGGCTTCATGAGATAACAACTCATTCGCCGAAAGGTTGCGCGGCGCATCCAATGGCAAGTAGAAGCGCGCCGACCAAGGCTCAACATAGACAAAGGTGTAAATGCCATGCTTCTCATCGTAGTCAGCACCTGAGGTGCCCTCATGAAACGCGAAGCCGAAATCCTCTGGGTGCTCAATTTTTGAGATCGGCGTGAATGGCATCCATATGCCGTCAATCTTCACACGCCTGACGAACGAGTGGCTGAAAAGCTCATAGTAGTCAGCCATAGCACCGCGCATGCCCCATGCTGGCTCTGAGATGGCGAATACGGCGAACTTGAAGTTGCAAGGTGCACGAGCGTGTTTGCTCAACCCAAAATCGTATTCCAAGCGCAACTCCTTAAGCGATGCATCATACACAAAGCGATGCATGACCGGCGTGCTCAAGTCAATGCCCATCCCAATGCCCTTCTTAAGCTCGCACACGGCGCACAGCGGGTATGGAGAATGTTCACCCCTCATTGGCAACTTGACCACATTCTTGTAAACGCCATCCGTTATCATGCGACCTCGCCTCATGTCATCCCACCAATACCATCCGCTCACATTCATCGGGAGGGAAAAGCTCAGCACAATTGCTCGCTCACCCTCACCGGATAAAGTCCCAGTGACCTCAATGCACTTTGGCTTGCTCGCGAATGTCACCCGCAAGCCCAATGAGAGCTCTCTTGAAGAGCACTCAAACTCAATTTGCCCCCTGCCAAGCTGCTTCAGCGCCCCAGAGAACTTGAGAGCTTTGCCAGCACTGACATCAAAGGCGCTGAAGCCACCATCGCCGCGCCATGAGGCATCAGCAACCGAAAACGAGTTGATGCGCCCAGATCTCCTGTCAAAGGTGATTTTCAAGCCGCCAGAGCTTGTCAATTCACACGGCTGCGGATGTGTGGTGGAGACGGAAAACGCAATTAGTGAAAGGACGCCACATGCATACATCAAACGATGCCAACTCGCCGAGTTGACCTTGCACCTGTGGAAGCCCTCCTTCACTGAGTGACTCATATCAATCCCTCCACTTCCACCATCCCGTTTGACGCTGAGGTTATTACCATGCCCATGCACAATAGCTTTTAGCTTCACCGTCGCTCAATGGGAGGCAGCACTCATTAGCATCATCCTCAATGGCGCTCGTCATCGTAGAGTTCTATGTTCCTGTGACCGAGCATGGCGAGGCGAAGAAGCTCCCTCACAGTGTCAATGTGCCAAAAGTAACCCGGATTGTCATCGCGAAACTCAACATAGAGCACATCGTTGACTTGGCGCAACCTGCCCCTCATTCGCTCGTCCTCCCAACGAACCCCTCTTATGCAAACTTTTAAAGCCGTCACTCGCTCAACATCGCTCGGTGACGGCTCAAGGCGCTCATATGGATCCTGCAACCTCTCCGCCTTGTAACGCCATAATGAAAGAAGGCGACGCAATATGCAAACAATGATGCGAGCCTTAGGAATGAACCGGCACACGGTTGAAGGCACCTCACCTGCTGTGCCGAAGTGGAATTAGAGACTCCACTTTAGTGCCATAAGCCTTTCGTTCCCATCGTGATTATGAGCGCATCAACTGATTTCGTAAAAAGCAAAGGCTGTAGCTTATGGATGCGCGCAGCATAATTAGGTAGCAGCCCCACAATTGACATGCACGAGTGGTAAGGGGTGAGGATTGCATGCTTTCGGCTGAGGCGCAATTTCAGATCCTTAAGCGCGGCGCTGCGGAGATAATGCCAGAAGACGAATTTCTGGAGAAGCTGAGAAGGAGCGTTGCCACCGGAAAGCCACTCAGGGTAAAGCTTGGGCTTGACCCGAGCGCTCCAGACTTGCACATAGGGCATGCTGTCATCCTGAGGAAGCTCAGGCAGTTTCAGGACTTGGGTCATGAGGTAGTCATAATCATTGGCGACTTCACAGCCATGATTGGCGACCCAAGCGGGCAGGTGAAGACAAGACCGCAACTCTCAAAGGAAGAAGTTGAGCGCAACGCACAAACATACGCTGACCAGTATTGCAAAATACTTGATCGCTCAAAGACGACAGTCACATTCAACAGCGAATGGCTCTCAAGGCTCTCATTTGAGGATATCATTAAGCTCGCATCATATGTGACAGTTTCGCAAATCCTTGAGCGCGAGGATTTCTCAAGGCGTCTGCGAAGCGGTTCTGAGGTGCGCTTGCACGAAATCCTTTATCCACTTTGCCAAGCCTATGATTCAATCGTGCTCAATGCTGATGTTGAGATGGGCGGCATTGATCAAAAGTTTAACATCCTCTTGGGGCGTGAGTTGCAGCGCCGCTTCGGACAAGAGCCTCAGGTCGGCTTCTTCATGCCGCTCCTTGTGGGAATTGATGGCAAGGAGAAGATGAGCAAGTCGCTCGGAAACTTTGTCGGGATAACGGAGCCGCCAAAGGAGATGTTCGGAAAGCTCATGTCAATACCTGATGAGCTGATGCGAGATTACTTCATCCTGTGCACGGATGTGCCAGAGGAAGAGGTTGAGCGCATCCTGAGCGGGCATCCAATGGAAGCCAAAAAGAGGTTGGCTTGGGAGATAGTGCGAATATATCATGGCGAACACGAAGCCGATGAGGCGAGAGAAGAGTTTGAAAGGGTATTCTCAAGGCGTGAGCTGCCGAAGGAAGCACCAGAGGTGACCATATCGCTCAGCGCAATGGGCGGTGAAGATGGCAAGTTGCAGCTTGCAAGGCTGCTGCGCTCCATAGGAGCTGCGTCAAGCAACAGGGAAGCTCACAGGCTGATTGAAGAGGGCGCTGTGGAAATAAACGGGGTGAGGATAACGGATAGGTTCGCAAAGGTTGAGGTTAAGACTGGTGACCTGATGCGCATCGGGAAACACCGATGGGTTAGGCTCATTGTTGAGCCGTAGCAGAAATGAGGCGGCGAATGAGAGCACCTGTGTAGCGCAAGGGCATGGCGAGCATGATGATGCCCTTAGTGAACGAGTATGGCAGGATGCCGATGGTGCCTCGGTAATGCTTTGAGTAAAAGCGAAGGAGCGAGATATGCGATTCAATTACGATGCGTTCACGAAGATGGCGTGTGCTTGCACCGTGGTAATGCACTGAAGTTGCATCCGGCAGGAAGTAGATTTTGAAGCCGCGAGCATAAGCCCTGTAGCAAAGGTCAACATCGTTGAAGAAGATGGGGAAGCCCTCATCAAACCCGCCAAGCTCAATGAACGCATCCCTGCGCAAAATCATGGCGGACGCCATCGGCTGCTCAACTTGGCGCATCTCGTCGTGCTTCCACCAAGTCATCTTGTATCGCCCAAACACTTTTGAATGCGGCATGAGCTTATCAAGTCCGAGCAAAGCATATAGCAGCGCAAGCGGCGTCGGGAAGGACCTGCAAGTTGGTTGTGTCCTGCCATTCGGGTAAAGCAACTTCGGCGCAACCGCAAATGCATCCTCATGTTCAACCATGAATTCAACGAGGCGTTCAACGCATCCCTTGCAGATTAGCACATCCGGGTTGAGCAACATTACAAAAGGTGAGGAACTCAACGCCACACCGATGTTATTTGCCGCTGCGTATCCGATGTTGCTCCTGTTGGCTACGAGCTTGGCATTCGGCAAATTGCAAACCAACTCTTCAAGCTCCCTTTTGGTTGTGTCGGAGGAGGCGTTATCAACCACCACAACCTCAAACGGCAGGCTGACATTCTCGTAGATTGAGTTGAGGCATTGGCGAAGGAACGGCGTTGCGTTCCAGTTGACGATCACGAATGACACAACGGGCTTCATTTCGCCTCGCAGACGACCTTCTCGTAAACTGAGGCTGTCAATTCTGCTGTCCTGCGCCATGTGAATTGCATCGCCCTCTCTTTCCCAACCTCCCTTAACGATTCGCAAACGGCTTCATCACTCATTAGCTTGTAAAGCGCATCGGCAATTGAAGCGACATCGTATGGGTTGACGAGCACGGCAGCACCCTCAGCAAGCTCTTTAAGCGCACCGACATTTGATGTGATTACGGGGACACCGCTCGCCATAGCCTCAACAACCGGCAACCCAAAGCCCTCCCAAAGTGATGGATAGACGAACACCCTCGCACAGGCATACAAAGGGCGAAGCTGCTCATCATCAACATAGCCTATGAACTTGACGATGCCGCTCAACCTAAAGCGCTCAACGGCTCGGAATAGCATCTCATAATGCCATCCAAGTTTGCCACCTATGACCAACACCCAATCGTTCTGCCACATGCCATTATCTCGCAACATGGCAACTGCCTCAATCAGGCGGTGCAAATTCTTCCTCGGCTGGAGCACGCCCAGATAAAGCGCATACCCACGCCTTAAGCCATACCGAGAAAGCAACTCATAGCATTCACGCTGACTCGGCGGCGCGAAGAAGTCGTCGGAGACACCCAACGGTATCACATGGACTTTCTCTGGAGCTGCATTGAAGAGGCGCATCAAATCCTCGCGGGATGAATGTGAGTCGGTTATGATTGCATCCGCCAAGCGCAATGTGATCGGGATGAACATGTTAAGGAGCAACCTGTTATGTGATGGGAAGCACCTTGGCAACCTGCGCCAGCTGACATCGTGAATCGTGGTGACAAACCTGTGCCTGACGAGTATCGGACCGATGTATTGCACATGTAACATGTCAACTTTGAATGCCTTAGCGCCAATTGGCAGCGCAACTTGTGAGAAGTGCCATCCAAAAGGGCTGCTCAGGTAGATGAAACGAATCCCATTGGCGAGCGCTGATGCTGCACATCGCCCATTGATGCTGTGTATCCTATGGCGCTCCGCGAATGCAACGAACTCAAAATGTGGTCTGACCAACGGCAGGTTGCGGAGCAGGTTGATGATGTAGCTTCTGTCGCCGGTCTTGCGAGAGAAGAGCACCCTTGCGTCAATTCCGATGCGCATGTTGAGCATGCTCCATATGTGTGTTTGAATTTCGCCCGAAAGCCTCTCCGGCGCAAAGGCTGCCGTGCAACGGTTGAATTAGTCGCAAGGTTGCATCCGATCACAAAAGCACGCCAGCAAATCACGGAGCCGGTTTAGGAGTTTTGAGATTGTGCGATGAGCAGCTTCAAAGGCGTTTCAAGTCCGTGCATGTCCATTAGCTCCTTATCACTGAGTATGGCAGCAGCATCGCCATCGGCGACTATTTCCCCTCCATCCATCACGACCACTCTCTTGCAAAGTTCAAGGGCGCTATCAAGGTCATGCGTCGCTATCACCTTCGTGACATTTAAGTTGCGCAGAAGCGAGATGAGCGAACGGCGTGAGCGCGGGTCAAGGTTGCTCGTAGGCTCATCAAGGGCGATGATGTCGGGGCTCATTGCGAGCACTGTAGCGATGGCGACCCTCTTCCTTTCACCAAAGCTCAGCTGATGTGGTGAGCGATGAGCCGCGTGCTCCATGCCTACACGGCGGAGTGCATCCTTGGCGCGCTCAATCGCCTCCTCATGCGCGCATCCCATGTTGAGCGGTCCGAAGGCAACATCCTCAATGACTGTGGGCATGAAGAGTTGGTCATCGGGGTCTTGAAAGACAAGCCCAACACGCCTCCTTATGTGTGGCAAGTTCTGTTGGTTCACTTCCTCACCGAATATGAAGACCCTCCCTTCGCCATGCAGTATGCCGTTCAGGTGGAGAAGCAATGTCGTCTTTCCGGCGCCATTTGGACCGATGATGGCAACTGACTCACCGACACCGATGCGCAGCGAGACGCGCTTTAGCGCTTGTGTGCCATCAGGATAACGGTAACTCAGCTTCTCAATCACTATCGCATCCATGACGCCGTCAACCCTGCGGCGGTTAAGGAGTTATGACGATGCGCGAGACATTCTCAGCCAGCGCCCTTAGAACGCCGCCTTAAAAGCACTTTTGCAACGATATAGGTCACCGCCGAAACCGAGAGCACACCGATAATCACGGCAAGCATGCTACCGATAAACCCGCTAACCGATGGGAAGGAGTAATCTGCGAGCGGCGCTTTGAGCAATTGCCATTCACTCCCCTTCAACTTCAGCCTCTCGGCAGCCCACTCAAGCCCATCTGGAAGTTGAGATGAAAATGGCACCAATGCAACAGCTACAAGCGCAATCAGTATGATGGCATGCCACCACTTCATGCCCTTAAGCAATCGCATGCTCAATCACCCGTTGAGAGGATTTGCGGGCGAACACGCCTCACAAACATGATGGCAGCCGATGTTGCAAGTGCCTCACCGATCCCGATGACAGCGTGAATGCCAACTATGAGTGGAAACGCCGCCATTAATGGCGCACTCCCTGATAGCCAGAGCTCAATTGCGCATGCCGAAGAGGCGAGCACAACAGAAAGCCACGCAGCAATGCCGATGGCAATGCCTTCGCTTCGCAAAAGCTGCCTGAGCGATTTGAAGATGAAGAACACACACCAAGTCCCAACGAGCGCCATGTTGAGCATGTTTGCGCCGAGCGCTGTGAGACCGCCATCGCCAAACAGCAGGGCTTGGAAGATGAGCACTATGCTCATAACGAGCACCGCAGCTTCAGGTCCGACTACGATGGCTGCAAGCAGCCCACCAAGAATGTGCCCTGATACGCCAAACCCTATCGGGAAATTGACCATCTGAGCCGCGAATATGAAGGCGGAGATGACGCCCATAGTTGGCACTTTGGCATCCTCAATTTTGCCCCTCAAACTTCGTATGGCTGCGCAAAGCCCGCCAACGGAAAGCACTCCGCATGCAACTGTTACAGGCAGGCTCAAATAGCCATCGGGAATGTGCACAGCAGATCACCGCCTCAGGGTTTCACACTTATTGCACAATTGTAGCACAAGCCATGTGGCATAAACAGCACAAGCCGGCAAGCAGCTCGGGCGTGAAAGCCGTGCCTTCAATACAACCAATGTTCAACCGAGAGCTGCAGCCCAAATCGCCGTGCGCTTAGTGCCACCAAAGCGCTATCGCTACGCCGGAGACAACAAAGCAATAGAGTGCAAACCATGTCAGCCTTCTAAGGTTCACAGCGCGCACGACGACGCCAATCGCAACATACCCAACGATGGCTGCAATCACGCACCCAATGGCTATGTGCGGGATGCTCATATGAGCACTTGGGAGCAAGCCCTTGAGTTCAAGCACAGTTGCCCCTATGACTGACGGCACCGATACAAGGAACGCAAACTTGACTGCCGCATCCTTGTCCAAACCCGTTATCAAACCAGCTGCAATCGTCGCCCCGGAGCGCGACAACCCCGGAAGGACGGCGAGCCCCTGAGCGCATCCAACGATTAGAGCGCGCCAAATGCTCAGTTCAACTCCCCTGCCCTTCGCCGCCATCCAGTCGCTGAGAAGCAGCAGAATGGCAGTGAAGGCGAGCATGAAGCCAACTGCAAGCATTGAAGCCGTTGCCCTCTCGGCAACTCCGCTGCGTTCAAGCCACAAGCCGATAATGCCCGTTGGGACATTGGCAACGAGTATGAGAAAAAGCCAACTTCTGTCAACTCGGCTTCGGCAACTCCCTACACCGCCATCTTGTGTGACATGCGCTTCACTCGGCGATGCCCTTTTCTGAACAAACATGGCAAGCAGGTCGGCTCGGAAATATGCGAAGATGGAAATGAGCGTTCCAAAGTGCAAGATCGCGTTGAATGGCAACATTGCGCTCCGCAGATTCTCATCCCTTGCCCAACCGAGCAAATTCTCAAGCAGCGCAAGGTGCCCAGAGCTGCTTATCGGCAAGAACTCAGTCAACCCCTGCAAAATCGCGAGCAACATTACATGCCAAATGGACATATCATACCACCCCAATTCTGGACGGCGCTTTGTTTGCTTTCACGCCACACTTTGGGCATGCTACGATGCTGCGGCAGGTTTTGGAGCAGTAGCCATTGCTCTCAACCCATGAGCACTTCATGTCGCCAAAGCAACAACTGATGTTGCCTGCAGCAGGAGTTGCGCAGTTGAATGCGGGAGCAACTTATGAGCCACCCGCAATGGAGGATGACAACGCGTTCGGCAAGAGATCGATAATCCGCACCACAATTACGGGAAAATCACCAAATGAATCCTCAGGGTCTTAAGGAAGCCCCCATCATTTTTCATACTGCCTCTTCAGCCACTCATTGGCATCTGTGCCATCGGGCAGCGAAAGTATTAGCACCCTCACTGGACGAATGCCCCAGCGCACTGCCTCCTCATAGGTATCAAAGCAAAGGTCAATTCGGTTGCCCTTTATTGCGCCACCGGTGTCAGCTGCAATAGCATATCCATACCCCTCAACATAAAGTCTTGTGCCAAGCCGGATGACCCTCGGGTCAACTGCCACAACGCCCCTCCTCGCTCTAATCCCTGTGGCTGTCAACCCATCGGCATATTTACCGCAGTCCCTTGGACCAGGGTGGTAAGCGGTGGCGATCATCGTCATAACGCGTATTCCAATTGGCAAACCGCGAGACGGTAATGCCCCTCTGTAGGCGATCCGTGTCGGGGTCTGTTTAATCCCAACACCGATTATCGCCGGCTTTGGCTCCTTGACCACATTTCGCAGGAGCACCTGTCTCAAAGTCACCTTGCCATCTTTGCGATAGACTCTGGTGACCACCTCGGCAAGCCCAACCTCACCCGGGCTCACGATCCTTGTCCTGCCGCTCGGTAGCGAGCTGTCAAATTGAAAAAGCGTGGTTGGTTGGATAAATTCCCACTGCCTTTCCTCAGTTATGCGGACACGCTCAACGACGATGCTCATACCGTCCTTAAGCTTCACATTGAGCGGTGGCTTAACTCTGTCATGCGGTGCCAAAGTTATGCCCCCAGCTTCAATGGCATCTTTCACCGTCCCATCGGGAAGCCAAACAGCCCGCCGCTCACCATCGGCGACGACGAAGACTGTGACCCCTTTCTCATTTTGTGCCTCCAACTGTGGCAGTTCACCGACCACCCTCTTTGCCATTGCGCTTTTTTGATTGGTGCATTCCTTGCTTTGCTCATTGCTGGCGTCCATTGCGGCGAGCATTGCAAGTAGCGACAACACCACCGTCAAAACCATACCGCTCGCCGCCCCAAATTTCAACACAATCCCCCCCCTCTATTGTCAATTTGAATCAAACCAAAACCGCCACAGCCGTTTGCTAATCACAGGATAGCGCGGTTTCGGTGTATGTAAAGCCCGCCTATGGCAGGCGCAATTGGGTGCGGCGCTCCCCGAGGAAGGAGTTCAACTCGTCCTTCGTTGGCAGCGCTGGTATAACGCCCATGCGGGTGCAAGTGAGCGCGCCGGCAGCGTTGGCTATGCGCACCATGTCATAAAATTCGTCACTGCTTATTTCTTCCAACCGCCTACCGACCAACTGTGCAAGGAGTGCTGCAACGAAGCCATCACCAGCTCCGAGCGGGTCAACGACATCAACCTCAAACGGCTCAACCGCCCTTGAGATGCTGCCATTAGTGAACCAAGCCCCTTTCTCACCCATGGTTACAACGATAAGTTTCGCCCCGGCGTCTAAAATGCCCCTTGCGCCCTCCTCAAGGCTTTGTGTGCCGGTCACGAACTCCCACTCTTCCTCAGCCAACTTGACGATATCGGCATATTGCATGGCGTGCCATATTACTCGCCTCGCCTCATCATGGTCGTCCCACAGTGGCGGTCGCCAATTCGGGTCATAGGAGATGAGCAAGCCCGTTTTCTTTGCGAGTTCAGCTGCATACAATGTTGCCTCGCGGCTCGGGGAGTGGCTCAAGCTTACCGAGCCAAAGTGAAACAATTTTGCGCTACACAAATATTCGCTGTCAATGTCATTTGGAGTGAGCATCTGGTCTGCGCCCGGATTGCGATAAAACGAGATCTCCTTTCTCCCGTCGCTCCTGTTTGCGACGAATGCGAGCGTGGTTCGTGCCGCCTTATCAAGCTTTAGATGCGTTGTATCCACGCCCTCACAAGAAAGGACGCGCACGAGGAAATGACCAAATGGGTCATCACCAACCTTCCCTATGAAGCCGGTGTTGACACCGAGTTTGGACAGCCCAACTGCCACATTCGCCGGAGCACCACCCGGAGCTTTAACAAATGCCGGACAGTCCCCAAGCGGCACATCAATCGTTGTGGAAACAAAGTCAATCAATAGCTCGCCAAGCGTTATTGCATCCGGCATAGAAGTCACCCCCATTGGTTACTCCGTCTTCGGCTTTGCGAGAGCATCGCTGCAGGCAATAAGTTAAGACCAGCCAGCGCAATCCGCCAGCCACAAGCGCCCCATTGAGCATGTGCGTGCCAAATATGGGCATATGGAAGTAATGCGGACTCCACAGCCTCACCGACAAAAGTGGGAGTGATGAAATGACAATCCAAAGCACCGAAAGCAAAAACATTGCCCTCGCATGCTTCCATGAAAGCATGGCTAACCCAACAAAGACCAATAGCTCAACAAAAACGAGAAGCGTCCTCACCGTTGGGAGAGAGTATGGAAAGCCGATGAGCCAGCTGAAGAAATTAGCCAACTGGGGCACCACCCTGATTGAGATGAGATACGCCTGAGTAAACGCCCTTTCCGGCTTGAGCGCCATTGAACCATATTGTGCCACTGTGCCCGGAAGAACGCAAAGATATGCAATAAACCATCCGATGGTGATAAGCGCGAAGCAGACAATGGCTATAATGCACCTCATGCAATAGCGACCATTCGTTAAATCCATACCGACCGTCCTAAGCGCAGCACATGCCGACACCGCCAACGGGAGCACCCATGCGCTCTCCTTAGCCCATAACGAGAGAAGCGTAAAGGCACATGCGCTGATAAGCCACAGCCAATTGCCGCCATCGCACCACTTGATGGCGGCTAATAGAGCAAACATGACCAATGGAACGCACAAAGCGTCTGGGCGAGTTGACACAAAATTCAAGGTCACAACAGTGGGTGGATACCAAACGAGCGAGAGAGACAAAGCGCCAAATATGGCAGAATGCAGATCGGAACTCACATTGGCAAACAGTAAAGTAGCCAAATACACAGCGACTACTTGAAGCAGCCACGAAGTAAAAAGATAACCCCTACGCCTGTTGTGCCAGAGGCGATAATCCAAAAGGAGAGAAAGGCTTGATAGCGGTCTGTAAAACCCGTTGCCGGCAACCCAATCTCCGACAAACCAACCTGCCACATCCCTAAATTGGCGAACTCTGCGCAGGTTGGAGTAAAGTAGCCACTCATCGCCGTAGTGCCATTGTGGGATGCCAACCCAGCTCAACATGCGCTGAGTGTATTTGACCCTTGGAAACGGAGTGAACTGACGCGGCTGCGATGTGAGGACGAACCACAGCTTTGGCACGCTTATGAGGGTCACGACAGTGAGCAGCCAAAATGGGCGCTTAATCTTGTGAAAAATGGGTGCAGACTCCCAAGCCACATAAATAGCCCTTAAAAGCATGCCCATCATCCGCATTCTGCGGAGTAACGAGATTTCCCTCAGGTGTGTGGTGCCTGGCTGGATATGCCACATGGGTCATTTGTGCAGCGGTAACAATCTGTTTGGGATATTTGGCGTTCAAGGTGATAATGCCCTCAAATCTTGAACCCACTTTAACAGCTGCATTTTCCGTTGCAATTGATACGGCTCAGATGCCGCCCAGCAGTTTCTTAGCCTCAGGCGGGGTGATGACATCAACACCAGTGTCAACCACTTTCGGTATCTTCTTGCCCTCAATTGCCTCCTTGAGCAACTTAACCGCCAAATAGCCCATTTTGTATGGGCGCTGCTCAATTATTGCGTGCACAACTCCATCGGCGCAAAACTTCAGCGTATCTGGCATCGCATCAAACCCAACTATCTTGACCTTTCCGGCTAATCCTTGTGATTCCACAGCTTGAGCGGCACCGGGCGCACCAAATGCGTTGACACCAAAAATGCCAGCTAAATCCCTGTCAGCTGTCAGCGCATTTTCGGCTATGTTTAGCGCCAAAACTTGGTCGCTCTGGCATGCTTGCTCGGAAACTATCTTGATGCCCGGATGCTTCTTGATAACCTCCTTAAAACCCTCAACCCTTTCCATCAAGTTTTGGGCGCCCGGAACGCCGGTTATGATGAGCACTTTGCCCCTACCGTTGAGCAACTTCACCATTTGTTCACCCGCCACCCTGCCGGCTTTCCTGTTGTCAGTGCCAATATAACTGAGCTTTTTGTCGGTATTGGCATCAGAGTCAACGGTCACAACCGGTATGCCCTTAGCCATTGCCTTCTCAATAACTGGCACAAGCGCATCGCCATCACAAGGCGATATGCCGATGCCATCAACCCCTCTACTGATTAGGTTCTCCACAATCTCAACTTGCTTGTCCACATCAACTTCACTTGGCGGACCGATGAAGTCAACACGCACCCCAAATTCCTCCTGTGCTTTCATAGCGCCACGCTTACATCTTGCCCAATACTCCCCGGTGAGCGCCTTTGGAACAATGGCAATTGATATTACCCTGCCCGCCTCACCTCTGTGCTTGCCCTTTACCACGGGTTTGGCGCTCCTCTCTGCCACCCTCTGACAACCTACAGTGATGATGAAAAACGGGAGCAGCAAGAGGATGGACACAATAGCGCACTTTGAAACCGCTCCTCGCATGACAATCACCTCGCAACTTTTAGTGCGAGTTATCAGCGCCTCCTTACAAGCCTATCAAACATGACTGCAAGTATGATGACACACCCGATGACGACCTGCTGCCAGAATGCCGAAACCCTGAGCAGCACCAAGCCATTGCGCAATATGGCTATCAAAGCAGCTCCAAATAGAGTGCCAATCACTGAACCCCTACCGCCCATTAAACTCGTCCCGCCAATGACCACCGCTGCAATTGCATCTAACTCCCACATTTGCCCATCCGTCGGACGAACGGAACGCACACGCCCACTCAGAAGCATACCTGATAAACCGGCAAGAGCGCTACAGATGCAGTAGACGGCAAGTTTAACGCCGGCTACATTAACACCTGAAAGCCTCGCCGCTTCCTCGTTACCACCAATGGCATACACATAGCGCCCAAAGCGAGTGCATGTTAGCATGATGTAACCTGTGACGATGACAGCGCCGGCAATTAACACCGGCACAGGGAAATAGCCGATTACAGGCACCGGAAGCCTCTCAGCGAGTAATCCATCCCCTAACCAATGGAAGAACTCAATGCCTCTTGCCTGAAGCAGCGATATGCTGAATCCGCCAGTCAGGATAAGCGCTAACCCCCTTGCTATGCTCATCATGCCGAGCGTCGCTATGAATGGTGGCAGCCTAACGAACGCCACAAGCATACCGTTTATCAACCCACAAAGCAGCGCTGTAGCCAACCCCGCTGGCACTCCAACCAGCAACCCCATCTGGAGCTTGACGGCAATATGTGCAAGGATGCACTCGCACAGTGCCATTACCGAACCGACCGAAAGGTCAATGCCAGCCGTTATGATGACCATCGTCATACCAACGCTGACGATGGCATTAAACGACATCTGCCTCAGCAGGTTCTGCCAATTCTCGGCGGTTGCGAAATCCGGGGCAATAACGGCAAGCACAACACAGACAAGCCCTGTTGCAACGCCCGGACCAAACTGCGACCACCCAGTTATTAGCCACCTCCTCAATTTCTCTGCGCGCATCTTATGACGACCCTTTTGGGTTACAGTGTTGGCTCAAGTATTTCAACCTGTGTGAACTTCTCAGCGAATTGCTTGAACTGAAGCGCATCGCTTTTGCTGCCGACTATCTCCCCATAGTGCATCGGGATAGCTATGCGGGGCTTAATCACCCTCACAGCGTTAGCTGCCTCTTTTGCATCCATGACATAGGTTCCGCTCACAGGAAGTAGGGCGACATCCACCCCTTCCAGCTCTTCCATCTCAGCTATGTGATCCGTATCACCAGCGTGGTAAATCCTAACTCCAGCAAGCGTTATTTCGTATCCGACCCCGCCCATCTCCTTCGGATGGAATGTCCTGATGATATTGTAAGCTGGAACAACCCTCACCTTCATTGCCCCAATGTTATGTATCTGTCCGGGCGCAACTTGAAGCTTCTTCCCCGGCACGGTGCCAACCTTAGCTATAACAGCTGCCGGTCCGACGATGGTGGTTTGCTCGGTTGAGAGGGAGCGCAAAGACGGCATGTCACAATGGTCAAAATGCTCATGCGTCACAAGTATCGCATCCGCCTTTTCTCCCCCTTTGGCACCATACGGGTCTATGTATACCACCATACCGCCACCTGTTACTTTGAATCCGGCGTGCTTTAACCACACCAATTCCACATCCCCGAGCCTCATCTCGCTCATCCCCCAACGCATGCTGAATTCTTCACAGTGGTTTTCAACCATCCACTTTGCAATTGTATAGCGCCCCAGCGAATATGATAATCAGGTTGGTGCAGATGAGCATGCGTTCATTATTTCATCTCAGCGCCCTCATCAACAGCCTCGCAACGCGCTAAAATTACAGTGATGATAGTCCAGCGGAGGTGTGAACAATGCAGCAGCACATCTTCTGCGCCAACTGCGATAGCGCAATCTCCCTAAGGGATGTAAAGCAAATTGGCATCTGGGTGCAAAGCAATGGAGAATTGAAAGTGGTGGTCAGGTATCTATGCCCGAAGTGTAAGCGTGTTGGCGAGGAGTTCATTGAGACAAGCGCCCGTATCCCGATGACTGTAAGCGCGATGACAGAGATGTCACTGCACGAGAGGAAAAAGTTCTCCCAGATGAAGCCGATCACATCTGATGAGATAATTGAGTTTTATCGCTACCTGCGCAACCTGCGCTCTTTACCACTAAAGAAGCTCAAAGAGAAGCGCACAGATGCCAACGAGAAAACCACTCATCCATCCCACCCAACGCGCCACCTCATCTGAACAACTGCCATGAAAATCTCGCCACCAATGAGCCAAATAAATCGGGGTGGCACACCGCAGTGTGCCACCCCATGAATATGCCCTGCGCCCAACTTCGGCTAACGAGGCATCACTCGTAGATTCGTGTGACGACACCGGCGCCAACTGTCTTTCCGCCCTCGCGTATAGCGAAGCGCAATCCTTCCTCAATGGCTACAGGGTAGATAAGCTCAACATCAAACTCAGCATTGTCACCCGGCATTACCATCTCAACGCCCTCGGGCAAAATGATAGTGCCAGTGACATCTGTCGTGCGGAAATAAAACTGCGGGCGATATCCAGTGTGGAATGGTGTATGTCTTCCACCCTCTTCACGGCTTAGGACATAAACCTGCGCCCTAAACTTCGCATGCGGCTTGATTGACCCGGGCGCTGCAACCACATGCCCACGCCTGACTGCCTCCTTCTCAATACCGCGAAGCAGTAATCCGACATTGTCACCGGGCAATGCTTGGTCAAGCTGCTTGCGGAACATCTCTATGCTCGTGCATACAGTTCGCATTGGCTCATAGCTGAAGCCGACAATCTCAACCTCATCTCCGGGACGCAGCGTGCCTCTCTCAACTCGCCCAGTCGCAACAGTCCCTCGCCCGGAGATGCTGAAGACATCCTCAACTGGCATGAGGAACGGCATATCCGCCGGACGAACCGGCTGTGGGATGTATTCATCAACGGCGTCCATGAGTTTCCATATTGCCCCGCACCATTCACAATCCTCATTACCGCAACCGCACTCAAGCACCTTCAATGCGCTCCCCGCAATAACTGGCACCTCGTCGCCTGGGAAACCATACTTGGTCAAGAGCTCTCTCACCTCAAGTTCAACAAGCTCAATCAGCTCCGGATCTGGCATCTGGTCTGTCTTGTTCAAGAAGACAACGATGTATGGCACGCCAACCTGCCTTGCAAGCAACACATGTTCCCTTGTCTGTGGCATCGGACCATCAGCAGCGCTGACGACCAGTATTGCCCCATCCATTTGAGCTGCACCCGTAATCATGTTTTTGATGTAGTCGGCATGCCCGGGGCAGTCAATATGAGCGTAGTGTCGTTTCTCGGTCTCAAATTCAATGTGAGCTATCTGTATGGTCAGCCCGCGAGCCTTCTCCTCCGGCGCTTTGTCAATCTCCTCATACTTTGTGAAGCGAGCCAAACCCCGCTTTGAGAGCACGAGCGTTATGGCAGATGTGAGCGTCGTCTTACCGTGGTCAACATGCCCAATTGTTCCGATGTTGACATGCGGCTTTACACGCTCAAACTTTGGACGAGCCATGTCATATCATCCTCCTCACTTCATTTGGCTCAACACAGTTACACATCTGTTTTGGTTGCGCCATCAATTATAGCGAATGAGAAACCCAATGTCAACCCCGCTTATGCTGCAACGATGCTTCCTATGGGGTCGCCTTATCTGTAACGAGGGCTTAATAAATTGGCTCCGCGGGCAGGACTCGAACCTGCAACCTACGGGTTAACAGCCCGCCGCTCTGCCAGTTGAGCTACCGCGGAGCCTCATCAACAGTTAGTATAACACGCCACACAATTCAAACGGCGGTGGAACCCTGGCACCGACCTACTCTCGCGGTCCGTCTCCAGACCACTACCATTGGCGCTGGAGGGCTTAACTTCCGTGTTCGGAATGGGAACGGGTGTTTCCCCTCCGCTATGGGCACCAGAGCTCCACCATCTGAATGCCTTAAAGTGCTCCTCAGAGCCGTAAAGCAATTTTAGCGCGCTAAGACGCCCTGTAAAGAGCACATCAGCACGCAAATCACTTCGCAGCTTGCAAACTGTTACTTAACCAAACTGATGGAGCATCATTAACGCCCTCAAACGAACTGCTACGCCCAGCTTAATCCAACGCCTGAAATGGTTGCGCCGCACCTTGGGCAACGGCTATCCGTTACAATGTTGCGAGCAACGAAGTAACCTGAGCGCCTTATGAGCAGCTCATGGCAATTGTAGCAGTGTGTGTTCTCCTCCTGAGGCACATTGCCGAGGTAGACATAACGCAGACCTTCCTCCTTGCCTATCTCATAAGCCTGCCTGAGCTTATCAATCGGTGTCGGAAAAAGCGTCGTCATCTTGTATGCCGGAAAGAAGCGGCTTATATGCCATGGAGTATCAACGCCGAGCTCCGTTGCGATGAACCTCGCTATGTCGCGCAGCTCTGATGGGTCATCGTTTACAGTCGGCACAATGAGTGTGGTCACTTCAACCCATATCCCGAGCTGCTTCATCAACTTGAGCGAGCTCAACACCGGTTCAAGCCTTGCGCCCATGTATCGGCGATATGTTTCATCCCTGAAAGCCTTTAAATCAACATTAGCTGCATCAAGCAGTGGGTGGAACTCCTTGAGCATCTCCTCGGTCATGTAGCCATTAGTGACATACACATTCGCTATGCCGCGCTCGTGAGCCAACTTTGAGATGTCGTAGGTGTATTCAAAGAACACCGTCGGTTCAGTGTATGTGTATGCGATGCTTTTGCAGCGTGTGCGGATCGCTGCATCAACAATCCTTTCGGGTGGCTTCTCATCGCCGATGATGATGCGCCTCTCTCTCGGCATGTGTGCAATCTCCCAATTCTGGCACCATGGGCACTTGAAGTTGCATCCTGCTGTGGCAATTGAATACGCTCCCGAACCGGGGTAGAAGTGAAATAGTGGCTTCTTCTCAACTGGGTCAACATGCTCAGCTATGACCTGACCATAGACGAGCGAAAATAGCTTGCCGCCGCGGTTCTCACGCACATGGCATATGCCACGACTGCCATCCGCAATGACGCACCGATGGGCGCACAGGTTACACCTCACCCTTCCGTTGCTCATCTTCTCATACAACATCGCTTCGCGCATCATTACCACCAACTTGCAAATGCAATGGCTCAAGCGCTTCAGCGTTGCGACTCCGCCACAGACCCATTTGAAGCGGCTGCACCAAAACTCAATTGTGACGCTTGCATACAAACATAATAGCACCTTGACGGGCAGCAGCGAGCCTTTCAATCTTATCTTACGGTGCCTGAGGCGACCGGAACAACTTTTTTCACCTATGGGTGCTAAAAGATGGGGGAGGCAGTTGGTGAGATCCTGAAGGTTTACTCCCAATGCTCAATGGGCAACCCGAATTCGCTTTGAGCGGAGACAACGGCAATGTATTGATGGGCTTTACTCCGGCAACGCGAATGGAAGTAATCGTGGAGGTGAGTGTGATGAGGGTCAGCAGACGCTCCTTCCTCAAAGCTGCAACCGCTGTGGGGTTGACAGCGGTGTTTAAGGCAACTATGCGACACACCGAGCTGTGTGAAGCTGCAACGGCAACCCATTTGCGACCAAAAATTTTGTGCGCATTTGTTCGCTTCAAAGGGCGCTCACGAATGGGATGGCCGGGCGCAGACTACGATGTTGATTTTCACCAGGGGCAATACCTGAAGATGCTGCTTTCCATAGCGGATGAGCTAAAGATGGATGTCGTCGCTCACGAAATACCGATTTCGGATGCTGCATCTGCCGATGCACTTATTGGACGGGTCAAATCGGAATCGCCGGATGGTGTTGTGCTCATCAACCTCACACGCTACCTCTGGGATCTGCTCAGTAAAATTTCCAGTGCTGTCACTCCGACCATCATCTACTCACCCATCGGGACTTCATTTGCCCCTCAGGCGCTTTCCCTTTCGGACAAACATGGAGTGATTGTCCTCTCAACAATTGAGTTTGAATTTATCAGGCGCCCATTGATGGCGATCAAAGCCGCATGGCTCTTGCGCAACAGCCGTATGCTCGTCATCAGGGGAGAAAAGCAATACGAGGATAAACTGAGGAAGTGGGGCACAACTATCGCAATTGAGCCATGGGAACGCTACCCAAAGGAAATTGAAGGGACACCCATCAGCGGCGCAGTCTACAAACTCGCAGATGCATACAGGCGAGCAGCCAAACAAATAATTGAGCCATCCATAAGCGACCTTATTGAGGCTGCTCGTGTTTGCATCGCAAGTGAACGGATGCTGCGCGAGGCAAATGCAAATGCCATCACGATGGATTGCCTGCCTCATGTCAAAGGACGCACAACACCACCGCCATGTATGGCATGGTCTTACTTCCTTGACTCGGGCATCGCTGCAGGTTGCGAAGCCGACATAATGGCAACACTCACGCTGATGTTAGCGCAGCACTTCCTTGGGCGGCCGGGATTCATGGGCAATCCCGTAGCTGATACGGAGCACAACTGGTTCATAGTCGCTCACTGCACAGCACCGACTAAGCTACATGGAGCACAAGCGAGTCGCTCAAACTTCTTGCTCAGGAGCCATGCTGAATCCGGCAGAGGTGTGGCTATAGAGACCCTATTCCCGAAAGGTGAACCGGTTACCATCTTCCGATTCTTGAGCGATGACCAGCTGTTGCTCGGCACCGGCTCACTCGTGTCAAACCTCTCTCACCCGCCAGCGGGTGGATGTAGGACGATGATCGCAATCGCGCTTGATGAGCAAAAGGACATACGAACGCTGCGCGACTTTCACCACCCGATTGTTGTTGTGGGCAATTTCAAAAGGGAGCTTGAGATGTTCTGTCAAATGTTCGGTGTAGCTACAGTTCCATTGCGAAGGGCATGAGGCTTTGAACAAGGACGCGAGGCAGATTGCAAATTGCCAAGCCGGCTTTAATTCCCAAGCAGCACCCGAATTGCAAAATTGCCCGCCAAAGGGTGTTGGTGCACCGCATCATTGCTCAATTGACGGTGTTTGATGGGATTGCGGTGTGTGAATTTACAACGAGTTGCGTTATGCCGAAGTTGATGTAGGGGCGGCTGCAAGCCGCCCGAAGGAACGATTTCGGGCGGACTATCGTCCGCCCATGCAAACGGATAATGAGTCCAAAGGTTCGTAGTAAGGCACGGAACGAAGTGAAGTGCCGTCAACGATGTCACATGAACGCCACTCCGCTAACGCTTCGTGGCTTACTACGAACGATGTCATATGAACGCCACTTCGCTTTCACTTCGTGGCGAAGGTTCGTAGTGAGGTACGAAACGAAGTGGAGTGCCGTCAACGATGTCACATGAACGCCACTTCGCTAACGCTTCGTGGCTTACTACGAACAGGCATTTGACAAGATTGCGATGTGAGAATTTGCAAACAAATTGTGCTGTGCTAAAGTCGGGTTGTGGGAGTGAAGTCAATCCCATACCGAAGGAGGGTGATGTGTTAGAGTTCGCGTCAGTGGCGACTTTAAGCTGCCCGAAGGAATGATTTGTGGTTGACTGCTGTTTGCCACCAATCTCCACATGATGGTTATGATGGCTTTGTGAGGCTTTGAATGTGGCGTGCTCAAAACCAAATCAAAGGAGGGATGTGAGATGAACCGAAAGGCTGGAAGGCGTAAGGTGAGTTCAATGGGCTTCACGCTGATAGAGCTGCTTGTGGTGATAACGATTATTGCCATCTTGGCAGCGATTCTGTTTCCAGTGTTTGCTAAGGTGAGGGAGAAGGCGAGACAAACTTCGTGCCTATCCAACTGCCGCCAGATAGGACTTGCGCTCGCTCAATACCGTCAGGACTATGATGGCTTCATGCCGATTGATGTAAATCCATACGATGACGCCAACCAAAGAGCTACAGGTTGTCTTCAGGAATGGCATTACTTAATCCTGCCATACATGCGCAATACGCAGCTTTTCATATGCCCATCAGACTCCGGCGCGAGGTCCCGTGATCCGGATCGCGAAATGGCTGGGAATGTTCCACCACCAAACCCGTGCTACCCACCGCGATGGTTCAGCTACGCTATTCACACTGGCATATGCTGCATCTCCGGGTGCAACGGAGTTGTAGGCGCTCATGAGGCTTATGTGCGCTATCCATCCGACCTCATCGCAGTGTTGGAATCAACTGAAGCCAGAGTTGAAGGAAATTGCGACCTGCCACTCACCAATGAAGAGTCATGTGCGGATCCTTGTGGGAATCCGCCGTGCACAACCCGCAATGTAAACGCCCCGGATTTCCCATTCAAGCGCCACATGGATGGCTTTGTCGCTGTTTTCTTTGATGGGCATGCCAAGTGGGTGAAGTATCCCGTCCCGGGCAATGAGATAACCCTACGATTCTGTCGCTGAGTGGCTTCTCCTTGTGCTCTCCCAAGATAGGTCATGCTTTGACGCTTGAACTAATCACAGCGTTAAGCATATATCTCGCCATGAGGCGCAGTAATTAGTGGAGCAAACTCAGCTGAGGTTGTCACTTCAACCCTGTTCTTTCCGGCAGCCTTTGCCTTCAGAAGTGCTTCATCGGCGGCTCGCACCAAATCAGCTGGCTCAAATACAGTCGGACCAAGTGCAGCTACACCTGCACTTATCGTGGCTCTATACTCAACTGGCGGGTCACCAAACGAAAACTTTTGCTGCTCAACTAACTTCCTTATGCGTTCGGCGGCGACCTTAGCCCCTGTCAATGGCGTATGCGGCAGGATGATAACGAACTCCTCACCACCATAGCGCGCCGGGATGTCAGACTCCCTCAAATTGCCGCGAAGGATTTCGCCGACCTTAGCCAGAACCTTATCCCCTGCAGCATGCCCGAAGCGATCGTTGCACTGCTTGAAGTTGTCCAAGTCAATCATGATGATGCTCAATGGATAGCTGTATCTCAAAGCCCTGTTATACTCGCGCTTTAACACCAAGTCAAAGTAACGCCTGTTGTATACGCCGGTGAGTTGGTCAGTATGAGCCGCCTGTTGAAGCTCTTGAAGTATGCGAGCATTCTCAATGGCGGATGCTATATGAGCTGCAATGAGCGAAAGCAACCTCAAGTCCTCGTGAGTGAATGGGTCTCTATTCGTTGAGCCATACATTGCGAGCACACCGACAATGCCTCCGCCGGTTCTCACCGGAACCGCCATAAATGTGTGATACGCTGATGCATGTTCAGTTAGCTCATCGGATATCATGGCTGGTGCGCTTACAGCAAATTCGCCAAACAGCAATGGAGCGCCAGTTTGAAACACATGACCGATGACCCCTTGTCCAGCAGGTATGCTCAATGGGAATTCGTTTGAAGCATCGGGCGGCTGGAAATGGCGCAGCTCAAGCAACTTTGAAACTGGGCTGTAGATGTAAAGCAGTGTATGAGAGGCTTCAAGCTGCAGATGTGCCGTATCAACCGCCATCTGTAACGCCGCTCCAAGCCTCTCAGGGTGCAACGGTTCGCCACCAAGTTGGTAAAGCTCCTCGATGCGCCTGAACAGCTCATCCACAGCTCGTATGCGATGCAAAAATGGCGTCATGTAGTGAGTCCCAAAGGCTACAAAGAGGAAAAGGGCAACCCAAGCGCCATAAATTGGGATCAGCAACTGATTGGCAAGGAAGTAGCGCGCTATCCACAACATAACGGAAGCAAAGCCCGTAACCATCAATCCCCATGCAAACCTGAATGAAGAGCATGTGCTGACTATTGGGAGCAGGTAGAATGCTGTCAGAATTTCAACACTGGGTGTCGGGACTGAGACAGCTGCGGTTACAGCAAGGAGGTCAATTGCTGGCACGCCGACAGCTGTAACTCTGTGCCAACGCCTATATCGCCTTGGGCTGGCAGTGAGTAAGATGATGATGATGTTGTATAGCGCATAGCACATGATTGCGCCGGTGAGCAAATTCGGTTTAACCGGGGAGCCAGCGAGGGTGAACACTGCCAGACCAAGTCCAATCCAACGAACATGAGTGGACCAGTGCATCACCCTGTATGCCCTCTCAAGCACCCCTGTAACATACCTAAACTGCCTTATGGTCTGGTCCAAAACACTCACCTCACAACTTCAGCGCACCGGCTCATCTTGAACGGCAGGGCATTATGCAATAGCCACTCTACATTTACCATCTAAGCTTGAGCGTTTAGCAAAGTGTCGCACAGCCACATCATACCACTCGGGGTGTGCTTCCGGTAACTTGGAGTCATCGCATCAAAGCTTTCTTTGAGCGGATTTCGCTCCAAACTTATTTACAGTCAGGGCTTGCGCGGCTGGCAACATTTTGCAGGGGCGGACAGCAGTCCGCCAGCAAACACCCCTTCGGCACGGTGTTGAATCATCCCTGCAGGTGGTTGGCAGATGCGAGAACGCATACTCATCGTGCTCATAGTCATCATGGCGTGCTTGAACGCTTTGATTGAGCGCTCTTTTAACCCATCGGGGTTGCTTGAAATGACGAGGCATTTCCTTGAGGTGTGGGTGCTCGCATTGCCGATGACGCTTTTAATCATCAGCGGTGGGATTGACCTATCCGTTGGCTCAATGGTTGGATTATGCGTTGTCACAGTTGGTGTGGCGTGGGGCTGGTTAAAGCTCAACATCTGGCTTGCGGCTGCGGCAACCGTTGTCATAGGAATCCTTGCAGGGATGTTGAACGGGGCTGCCATTGCGTATTTCAGAGTGCCGCCGCTCATCGTGACACTCGCAACAATGGCTGTCTATCGCGGCTTGGCATATGGGTTCAGCCAAGCAAAGCCATTCAGTGGCTTCCCGAGTTCATTCTCCATCCTCGGGCAGGGCTATATCGGTGGCATACCAGTGCAACTCCTCATCTTCATCACTCTTGCTGTGCTCACATCATTCGTCGCATCAAAAACTGTGTGGGGAAGGTATGTGTATGCCATTGGGAACAACGAGACTGCGGCTCGTTTCTCCGGCGCACCAGTTGAGGCAATCAAGCTTTACCTGTATGCGTATAGCGGCTTTTGTGCGGCGCTCGCGGCGCTCATACTTGTCTCAAGGACGGACACAGCAAGAGCCGATGCAGGTCTCGGATACGAACTTGATGTCATCGCATCTGTGCTGCTCGGCGGCGCAAGCATTTCCGGTGGCGAGGGGAGCATCATTGGGACTGTCCTCGGGCTCACATTGATAGCGCTTGTGCGAAGGGCGCTGACATTGCAACTTGTGCGCACGGAGGGGCAAACTATGGTCATAGGCGCTTTGCTCATAGCGAGCGTGGTTATAGACCACATCCTTCGCGGGAGGAGAGAACGATGAAGTGCTTCAAAGGCATCTCGCATAGTAAGCTGCATGTTGCAGCATTGCTCATCATAATGCCAGCCGTGTTCATTGCAGCTCACCTTCTGTCGGGCTGCACGAAGGCACAGACTTCGGGGATGAAGGGCGGTGAGTTGAAAACATCGGCTAAGGGGAGAGATCGGAAGAGCGTCG
>JAVHTD010000016.1:0-68613 GCA_032161105.2 Candidatus Thermosaccharophagus tengchongensis | reverse complement strand
GGTCTCTCTTGGCGCCTCAACCTTTATCGCATTGACAGACCCAAAGGCAAAGAGGATGACCCGCTTTTGCTCTCATGGTCAAAATGCGTCGTTTGGTTTCACGAACCTGACCGATTTGCGAGAGTGACTTTCGCTGGCAACCCTTATGACGATGATTTTTCGCTTTACCCCGACGGAAGTGACGGGCGACCCACATGGATGCCTTTGATCGGCGAGTGGAAAATACAAGGTGGAATTTACTACGGCGCTGATGGCGGAACAGATGGCTTTATTGCATTGGGTAGCAAAATTGGATTTGACTGGTGGCGCAACTATGAGGTCACCGTGCGTTTCCGAGTTTTGGAGTTCGGCAGCGATTGGCGCGACGGTTTTTGGCTCGGCTTCAGGTGGACGGATGTCAATAACGCTTACTCTCTCAACTTCTATCACGGTCAAGGCGGTGTAATTCATTTGCATAAAGCACGAAACGGTGTCAGCACTGGCGATGACAATCCACTTGCATTGGCTAAATGGACGCCCGACAACGAATGGCACGAAGTTACCGTCCGCGTTGAGGGTAACCGAATAACTGCATGGCTTGACGGCAAACAATTGTTCTCCGTCGCTGACGAAAACTTCAACGGAGTTCCGGCAATTGGGCGGGGTGCCGTTGTCATTTCACCGCGCCGCTGGTCGCAGTCTAAAGGGAGCACGAAAGTCGCAATCGGAAAAGTGACAGTGCGTTTGCTGGATTAGGGAGGGCGGACTCCAAAAGGTCAGTCCTCGCCGAGCCAAAATCGTCAATCTGGGGCTTACCCTCCGAGAACACGGACTCGGTGCGTTGGAAAGTGTATCTGCTAAAGCGATGGGAGGTGAGTGAGATGAAGCCCACCATTGCAGTGTGTGTTACAGCTATTTGCTTTTCCGTCGTCACCTTTTCTTTGCTACTCAGCAGCTCGCGAGCTATCCAAGCAAAACTTCCCCCTAACGAGCAAGCGATCGAGGAGGTGAAGCAAGGCAAGCGCAAAGTCGCATACGCCTCTTGGTGGGGCTTTAATCCCGAAGATGCAACGGAGGCGCTTCAGGCTGCGATTAATTCGGGCGCACAAAAAATCATTGTTGATAACACTGGGAGCCCTTGGGTCATTGGCAGGACAATCAATTTGCGAAGCGATCAAGAAATCACCTTTGAAAAGGGCGTCGTCGTTGAAGCCAAGCAAGGTGCTTTTTTGGGCAGGGGTGACTGCCTCTTCCTTGCATCGCTGCAAAGGAACATCACATTGATCGGCTATGGAGCAGTTTTGCGGATGAGAAAACTTGACTACACCAAGCCACCTTATGAGAAGGCTGAATGGCGACATGTGCTCAGCATACGAAGTTGCGACAATGTCCGAATCTACGGCTTAACGCTTGCAAGCAGCGGTGGCGATGGAATTTATCTCGGCGTGGCGAAGCGCGGCATCCCGTGCACGAACATCCACATCAAAGATGTTGTTTGCGTTGACAACTACAGGCAAGGCATAAGCGTCATCAGCGCCGAAAATGTGCTCATGGAAAATGTGGTGATGCGTGACACTGGCGGGACACCGCCGATGGCTGGCATTGACTTTGAACCAAATGAAGCGACGGAGAGGCTTTCAAACATAGTGATGAGAAACTGCGTCTCGCAAAACAACACTGGTGACGGTTTCGCCTTTTACCTACACAGCTTGAATGCGACTTCGCACCCCGTTTCAATTCGCCTTGAAGGTTGCAAGGCAATTGGCAACAGGCGAGGTGTTAGCATCTCGGTGGGAAACAGCAAGGACAAGGCTATCAAAGGCGTCATTGAATTCATTGATTGTGAATTTGAGGGCAGTGAAGGCGCCGGAATCTTAATCGCTCAGAAGCCGTCATTCGGCTGCAAAGTTAGGTTCGTCAGGTGCAAGGTTAGCAACGCTGCAATGAAGCAACTGACGCAGGCACCAATTGTGTTTGCAAGCGCTAATGGCAACTTTGAACCAATCGGTGGCGTTGAGTTCATTGACTGCATCGTGAGTGACGAAGTTGAGCGGTTGCCAGTTGCCTACCTTGACTTTGCTGGCGGGTTGGAGTTGGTTGAAATCACTGGCACGATAACGCTCGTTAGGGGTGGGCAAAAGAGCGAATACAAACTCACGCGGGAGTTGCTCAACCAATGGTTTCCGGTTCAAGCCTTTAAAGTCTTCCCGCCGTTTGATGCGGGATGGACTTCAGCACCAAAGCTTGAACCCATGTTCTACGATGCGAGGTTTCCAAAAGGTATCTCATCCAATGCGAGGTTGCGAGGGCGTGCCGAATTTTTGGTTTGGGCGAATGAGGGTGAAAGTGTGTCGTTCACTTTGAGCATACAGCCTGTCGGCAAGGTCACAGTGAAACCTGCAAAGGTAAGCGTGACGACCCCTTCTGGGAAAGTCATTGCGATGAAGGACGCTGTCGCCGAACGGGAAAACGATTATGAGTTTGTAGCTGAGGAGACAGGCGCATACAAAGTCGCCTGCAATGCGGACAGCGCAACTGCAACAATGAAATGGTGCTCCCACAAGTTTTGCCTGTTTGCAAGCGATGGCGTTTTTCATTTCCTCGGGACTACCGGTGAGTTTTATTTCGCCGTTCCGGCGGGTGTGAAGGAGTTTGGCATCAAAGTTTCCGGTGGCAATGAAGCTGAGCGTGTCAAAGTTGTTGTGCAAGATGAGCACGGGAAAGTTTTGGGCGAGAGAGATAACATCGCACAGGCTTACCAATTCGTCATCTCACGGGAAGGGTTTGCGCGTGATGAAGTTTTCACTCTTCGCTTCCACCGCCCATCCATTGGAGTGCTTGAGGACTTTTATGTTCAGCTTCAGGGTATCCCGCCGTTGCTCAGTGTTGCAAGGGGAGCACTCCTTAGACCGATTTCAAGCACCGCAAAGCCGTAAGCGTCCAAGAGCTATCTCGGCTAATTGAGGCGTTGGGGCATTCACTCACCACTCTGGCAGCTCCACATCACCGATGAGGCGCATGAAGCGCTCCGTATCCGGGTCTCGTCTCACTGGGTGAATGCCGATCACCCTCGCCAATTCCTCGGACAGGTAAATTGGGGCATTGAGGCGAAGCGCAACCGCGATAGCGTCACTTGGTCTCGCATCAATCTCATGAACTTCATCGCCCCAACGGAGCACGATGACAGCGTAGTATGTGTCGCCGCGAAGCTCGTTGATGATAGCGCACTCCATTTCAACGCCGAGCGTTTGCAATATGTTTGCGAGCAAGTCATGTGTCATTGGTCTTTGCGGTTTAATGCGGCGCAACTCCGCGTCAATTGCGAACGCCTCAAACTCGCCGATCCATATCGGCAATTCAGCTCCTGAAGTTGGCTCTCTGAGCACGACGACGAAGTTTCCGTTCTTGTCCTGTCCCACATCTGCCACATGCACTTCAATCACTTGAGCATCACCCTTCCGCTGCTCAACAATGTTGCGTTCGGGTCTGGCTAAAGCATCAGCCATGCAAATTCGGTCATCAAAATCAACTCGTGATGGCTCACCATCCTAAATGCAATTGATGACGCGCTCCCAAAGTGTTGGTAAGCACGCTTGTAATGTGCATCGTGCCACTGCTTTACTGCCCACTTATGTGCCTGCTCCCTGGGGCTTGCAGTGGTATGCCGAGCTTGCAAAGCGGGCAATCATCTGGCTCATACGCATCCAGTGGCAAGCGCAGCAGGGCTTCGTAGCGGACATCAAATCGCAATGGCTCTTTACCCCTGTCCACGATTGCAGCGGCGCCGACTACATCTGCGCCGTGCGATTTCGCCACCGAGATGACCTCTCTCAGCGAACTGCCCGTGGTGACGATGTCTTCAACTACGAGGACTTTCGTTCCGACATGTATCGCAAAGCCCCTGCGCAATGTCATCACGCCGCCCTCGCGTTCCGTGAACATTGCCTTACAGCCAAGCTGTCTTGCAGTTTCATATGCCAATATGATTCCGCCAACTGCGGCTCCAAGCACAACATCAATGCCTTCGTCGCCAAAGCGCCTGACAAACTCCGCACACAAGGTTGCTGTGATATCCGGGCGCTCAAGCACCCTGAACTTTTCAATGTAATGAGCGCTATGCATGCCCGAGCTTAACAGGAAATGACCGTCAAGGAATGCCCCACAGGAGCGCAGTATTGCCTCCACATCCGATGGCGTGAGTGCATCCCAGCTCAACTTTTTCACCCCCAACGATGTTGATCCTGACCATCGTATCCCATTATGGCTTGACATTCGTGCGACAAAATTCAATGAGATGGTTCGCACGCCGTGCACCATGCTGGTGTAGCATCAATCCATTTTGAGTTTGCATCGGCGTGAGTGAAGAGGTGCGGGAGCGACTATGTCAAAGTGCTCAATGTGCGGGCGCCGAAAGGGTAAGCGACAATGTGCAGCATTGCGTTCCCCCATTTGCACGCAGTGCTGTGGCAGCAACAGGTTGAAGCGAATTCAGTGCCCTTCAAATTGCGCCTACTTGCAGCAAGCACGCACAATTGAGATTGAGAGGAGAGAGCGTGAGCTGCAAAGGAAAGGCGCAACTGCAAGCGCAGTTGAGCTTGAAGTGGCAAGCTTCCCGGTGCGTGAAGCAATCGTAACTTACACTTCAACCCACCCTGATGTCACCGATGAAGATGTGATTTCTGTCTTGGGTGCGCTTGAGGATGCCGTTCACCGCGAAATGGCACAGGGTGTAAGGGTAACGCCGCAGCTGCCGGAGCATTTAATGCCGCTGGTTAAAGCCTTGACGGACAATGTGAGCGTCATGAGGGGCGAAATCAACTTCCCACACAATGCAGCTCTTATTCGTGCCCTGAGGGTGATAAAGCAGGAAGCTGAAGCAATTGCTCACCGCTCAGATGACAAACGGGCTTTCATACGGACTTTGAGGGCGTCGGTGAAGCCGCACTCACTCGGTGAGTTTATAGCTCGTTTGAAGAGCACAACGGAGCACGAGGGTCAGCGAAGGATTATATTCCCGAGGTGAGGAGGTTAAGCGCATTTGGCGCTGCCCATCGTGCGAAAGCGCCATGGCTTGACAACGCTCTTTGCGAGTGAGTATAATAATGACTTGACCAACGCCCAATAAAGTAAAACGCCTCATAAAGTGGCAGGGGGTGATCGGAAATGCAAGTGAAGCCGTGGCAGGTTGTTGTGATTGTTATCGGGCTGGTGGCGATTGTAGTTGTGGTGTGGCAGGCAATAAGGGCATTCAAACCACCAACGCCAGTGGGTCCACCCGGACCGATGATGACGGGTATAATGGGTCCTGGACCAATGTATGG
Source organism: Candidatus Thermosaccharophagus tengchongensis (assembly GCA_032161105.2). Lineage (GTDB taxonomy): Bacteria > Armatimonadota > Fervidibacteria > Fervidibacterales > Thermosaccharophagaceae > Thermosaccharophagus > Thermosaccharophagus tengchongensis. Next base: position 63,313 of record JAVHTD010000016.1, on the reverse strand, counting down.
ACCGCCGGGTCCGGGTTCAATGCCGCCGGGTCCAAAACCGGGTCCGAGGTAAGGTTGAGGAAATGAGCTTAATGGCGTTTGATGCGTGAGATTTCCATTTGATGAGGGCGAGGTGGCGCAGAGGGGTTACCTCGCCCTTTTCCATTTGTGGGTATTTGAATGGAATTCGGTTCGGTGCATCCACCTGAGCAGGGGACGCTCAAAGAAGCGCATCACCTTCGTCGTGATGAAGCTGATGTTGGTCATCGGTTTAACGAGAATGGTGAGCATGCCGAGCCTCTTAGCCATGAGCACATCTGTAAACAGCTGATCGCCAATCATTGCGGCATCGCGCGGGTCTATGGAGTTGGCTTCAAGTATACGCCTTATCAACGATGTGCGTGGCTTCCAAGCGGGTGCGATGTATTGCACATTGAGTGAGTTCGCTATATATGCAACTCTCCTTGAGCGCGCCTCATTTGAGACAATGTAGACTTTCATCCCGCAAAGGATGAGTTGCTCAACCCACTTCCTTTCGCTGTTGCCCACACCCCACAAGCCTGTCGGTGTCAGCGTGTTGTCCAAGTCAACGAAGACGACCTTTACTCCGAGCGAGCGCAACCAATTCGGCGATATGTCAATTGCCGACTCCGCATGGAAGTCGGGAAGCAAATAGGGCACAATGACTCGCTCCACGATCCACTTCAGCATGGCATATCCACCTTGCCACCAATGACGCCTCACGAGAAGTTCACGGCATAAATGCGTGCATTCGCTCACTTCAAAGCCGCCGCCTCCACCCTTTCCAGAATTTGGCGCTGCACCTTGCGCCATCGCTTTACAGCTTTAAGATGCTCTTCGTATGTGCGTGAGAAGGTGTGCCTGCCGTCACCGCGAGCGACATAGTAGAGGTAATCAACATCTGCGGGCTTCAATGCCGCCTGCAGCGACTTCAAACTGGGATTGCAAATTGGTGTTGGTGGTAAGCCTTTGTGTTTGTAAGTGTTGTAGGGTGAGTTGAGCTGCAAGTCCGAGTATGTTATCCTGTGTTTGCGCTTCTTGATGGCGTAAAAGATTGTGGCGTCGCATTGCAATGGCATGCACAACCTGAGTCTATTCAGCAGCACGCCGGCAATGATTGGGCGCTCATCATCAACTTTGGCTTCAAGCTCCACCATTGAGGCGAGCGTTACAACCTCGTAGATTGAAATGCCGTGTGCTTCAAGCATATCCTGATGCGGCTTTATGAATTGCCTCTCAAACTCCCTTAGCATGACCTCAATGGCATATGCTTCGTCCCCGCCGGGGCGCAGTGGTGGAAGGAAGTATGTCTCGGGGAACAGAAAACCCTCAAGCGGCTTCCCCTGTGGCAGCCACGGTTTTCTCAACTCATCGGGCGGGTTTTCCACCAAGCTCATGAAGCGATGCGCATCAACGAGCTCAAGCCTCTCAAGCCTTGACGCAATTTCGTGCGCCATCAACCCCGGCGGTATGGTCACCCGTGCGAGTCTTGGTTTCCCTTTCATCAATGCCATGAGCACATCAAACCTTGATGCGCGTTCTCCGAGGTCATACCAACCGGCTTTCAATCGCCTCTTGATGCCCAACGCGCGCATGCAAGTTTTGAGCAGCCACACCGGACGATGCATTTTGAGGGATGCCATCTCATTGACCACATCTTCAATCGTTGCCCCAAGATGCACTCGTATGCTCCTACCGTGCCCGACATTGAATGGCACAAATAGCCACGCTGAGAACATCACTGCGACGGTGAGCAATGCCGAAAGCGCGATTGGAAGTAGCACCTCAGCCAGCCTTTGCAATTCCCACACCCCCAAGCCATCACCGGCTCCGCACAACGCTTATTGACCAGTCAACAATGTCAAGGTGGTCTGCGTCGGCTGGCACTGCATCGCCGCTGATTTCGCGTATGAAGCCCTGTCCATTGCGATACTCGGCTGTTGCGCGAAGGGGTATGGTGACATAATCATTTCCCCTTGGTCCGAGGGCGTCATAACTTCTGATGCCTTGGTAATCCGGGTTGAGGATGATTTCGTCCACAGCGATGATGTTGAAGTCAATGGCACTCGGGATGCCGTTTCTGAAGAATGTGTCCATGTCAACGGTTACGGACACGCCTCTCGCACCCAACTCAAATCCAATCGGATAGCCGATGAGCACGGGTTGGTATGGGTCTTGCGGATTGACCTCGTAAAGTGTCGCCCGTCCAAGATGGATTTCAATGAAGCGCGTGAATGAGCCAGTGCCCCAGCCGTTGCCAAACGGTCTGACGACGGCTGGCAACGGTCCGTCAAGCGCGTCGTCGTCATCGTCAAATGCGATGAAGTAATAAGCCTCAGGCTTGAGCTCTCCGGCAACTTCAAATTTGACAGTGAGCCTGTTGATGCCCGGTGGTTTGGCTAATTCTGGATAGCGTGCGCACCCATGTATGATTGCGGCAAGCGCGATCGTGAGGAAAGGTGTGAGTGATTTTGTTGCAATGCACAAATTGTTGTCTCGGTGAAAAAGCTCTTTGCCCATCGCATGTGTGCCCAAGGACAAGGTTTTATCACCCATCCGTTTTATTTGACGAGACAGCCAAGCGCATCGCTTCCAATTCCTCCTCCGTAAGGCGAAACGAGGACTTGCCTCCGATTATTGGCTTGGCGAAGCATCTGCTTTCATGCCTCCCAAAGAGCGATGTTATGACAGCGCCGTTGCCCAAGCCATCAAGGACGGCGAGCGAGAAGCTTTGCTGCCCACCTACATCTTGGAATGCATCAAAGCGCACGATGCCGATGTGCTGCAAACAGCGGCGCTGCTTTTCGGACAGCTCATCAACTGAGCGCTGCAACGAGCGCACATCGCCGCTTATGCGCTCAATGCTTTCAAACAGCCTTGCGATGGCTTCACTAAAGCTTGGCGGCTCAATCCCAGATGTGAGCCTATCAAGCAGCCCGTTCAGGCTGCGCAGTCTCCTTGAGAGTATGACTACTGCAGCAAGCTCAATGAGACACACAAGAGCGAGAGCCATCATTATCTCCGCACCATTTGCCACTACGATGGAACGAAACATCTCGTAGGTCATCGTTTACCACTCCTCTCACGGCGTGTGAAACTGTCCCCATTTTTTTTCGGTCGCATTTTGTGGTTGGCGGCGCACGGGAAATGTTATAAGCATCATGCTGCAACTGGATTGTAATGCACCTTGTAAGTGCATGTCGCGTGAATGCGCCAAAATGAGTTTGCGACTTGTGTTGAGGTGTTAGCTTCTCTTCCATTCGGGGGGTGAGTGAGGTGGGCGAAGATTTGGTTTCAGCGCCGAGGCGCGTCTTGAATGTGTTTGATGTTGTGTGCATCGTTGTCGGGATAGTCATTGGCGTCGGCATATTCAGGTCGCCGGGTGAGATCGCCAAGAATACACCAAACGCTTCATGGATGTTGCTTGCTTGGCTGATTGGTGGCTTGCTCTGCATAGCGGGTTCACTTTGCTATGCTGAGCTTGCCAGCACATATCCGTATGCCGGCGGAGATTACATCTACTTGAAACGGGCATACGGAAGGTTTGTCGGATTCGCTTTTGTTTGGGCGAGGCTGAGCGTGATACAGACTGGCTCAATAGTCGCGCTCGCATACGCGTTCGGAGATTACATGAGCAACCTGATCAGCCTTGGAAAATTCTCATCAACGATTTACGCAGCCCTGATAACGCTCGTGCTCACGGCAATAAATGTCATCGGAGTGCAACAGGGCAAGTGGACTCAGAATGTCCTCACGACAGCAAAGGTGCTGGCGTTGCTGAGCATAGTCGCATTGGGTTTGTTCTTCCCAAGCCGCAGCTTGCCTGCAGCTCCCGGTGAGGGCTCAGCAGGGCTTGGCAGGTTCAATTGGGCTGCATTCGGGCTTGCGATGGTCTTTGTGCTTTACACCTACGGTGGTTGGAATGAAGTTGCTTTTGTCGCCGGCGAGTTGAAAGATGCGCACAGGAACATGGTCAGGGCTATAGTGGCGAGCATGCTCACGCTCACCGCCATTTATGTGCTCGTCAACATTGCCTACCTGAGGTTGCTTTCATTTGAGAGGATGCGAGATAGCGCCATCGTCGCATCCGATGCCGTATCAAGTGCGCTTGGTGAAGTTGGCGGGCGCTTCGTGAGTGCGTTTGTAGCTATATCGGCGCTCGGCGCAACAAATGGGACGATATTCACCGGCGCAAGGAGCATCTATGCCCTCGGGAGTGACTACCTCGGGTTGCGCTGGCTTGGGACATGGCACAGCCGTTTCTCAACACCATCAAATGCCCTCATAGCTCAAGGGGCAATTTGCCTTGCGCTGATCCTGCTTTCGTGTTTTGGTGAGGGCTATAGGCGCGGCTTTGAAAACATGGTTGAATATACTGCGCCCGTCTTTTGGCTCTTCATGCTCCTAACTGGTCTGTCAATCATAGTGCTGCGCTATAGGGATAGGGATGTTGTGCGCCCATTCAAAGTGCCATTGCTCCCGCTAACGCTGCTCCTCTTCTGCGGGATGTGCACCTATATGCTGTATTCAAGCCTCGCATACACGCTCCGGTTCGGGCGGCTGTATGCCCTTATTGGCGTTGGCGTGTTGCTGCTCTCCGTGCCATTCTACTTTGTGACTTCAATGGCGGAGAGACGCCAAACTTGATCGGCATATGCTTTGCAACTTCAACCAAAAGGGGTGGTGTGAGATGAGGCGCAGCGTAGTGATGGCAACGCTGCTCGGTATGTCCCTCTCAATTTTCGTGCTTCTCTCCCACGGGCGCTGCAGTGCAGCTCAACCTGAGGTGTCGTTTGGTCCGTTCGTTCCAACGCCGATGCCGGTGGTTGAGGAAATGCTCAAGCTCGCCAATGTGACAAAGGACGATGTCGTTTACGACCTCGGCTGCGGTGATGGAAGGATAGTCATCATGGCTGCAAAGAAGTTCGGGGCGAGGGGAGTCGGCATTGACATTGATGCGGGCTTGATAGAGAAGTGCAAGGAGAGTGCAAAGAGGGAGGGCGTCTCAGATAAGGTGCATTTCATAGCCGAGGACGCGATGAAGAGCGATGTGAGAGATGCCACAGTCGTCACACTCTATGTGCTCCCATCAGCGATGCTAAAGTTGCGCCCAAAGCTTTTGAGGGAGCTTAAGCCGGGCGTGAGGATTGTCTCCCACAACTATTCAATGGGCGACTGGGAAGCGGACAAAGTTGTGCATGTGAATGTTGATTACCAACGCACGCTTTATTACTGGGTAGTCCCAGCCGGCGTAGCTGGCGTATGGCGTTGGAAGACGGTCATCAATGACAAATCGCTTGAGTGCACGCTCAGGTTGAAACAGGAGTTCCAGAAGTTGAGCGGGACATTGAGCATCGGTGAAACCGCATGCGAGATATCTGATGGCAAGGTAACCGGAAACGAAGTCTCATTCTCAGCTACGGCTTCTGTTGGTGGGAAAGAGGTCAAGATGGCATTCAATGGTAAGGTGAGCGGTGACACAATTAACGGAACGCAGACCATTGACGGTGCATCGCTCAGTTGGAATGCGCGGCGCACGCGAGTTGACATTGTCGGGAGATGGACATGGGCGGCAAAGACGCCGGATGGTGACTTGACGGGGCAGCTGACCATCGGGCGCGATGAGCGCGGCATACCGACATTGACGCTTGTGTCTGATGGAGTTGAGACGGCGATTTGGGATTCGTATGTTTGGGGCGCATGCGTGCGCTTCTCGGTCAAACTGCACACCCAAAAGGGCGAGAGGGAATTGACCTTCACTGGGTTCGTTGAGGGCAAGGAGATGATTGGCGAAGTGAGATGCGAGGCGTGGGAGGCTAAGGGTGAGTGGAGGGCGAAGAGGCTGGCTGAATGATACTTGCAGCAAGCCTTGCACTTGATGCCTTTCGTGCAGCTCTCAGCTATCGTGTCCAATCCTGCCAAAGCGGCGATGCCATAGGTTGACGGACACCAATTGGGCGGTATGAGCGGGCGTTCACGGGGGTGATATGGATGGATGTGCCGCGCATTGTCACCGAGCTTCCCGGACCGAAGTCCCGCCAGTATCTTGAGCTGTCAAGGCGCTACGAGAGCCGTTCTCTATCCGAGCAGGTTCCCGTAGTTTGGGAAAGGGCAGAGGGAGCTATCGTTGAGGATGTAGATGGCAATAGGTTCATTGACTTCACTTCCGGAGTCCTCGTGATGAATGTTGGGCATTGTCATCCTGACCATGTCGCCGCAATAAGGGAACAAGCTGGCAAGTTGCTCAACTGCTATGACTTCGCCAATGTGCCGAGAATAATGCTTGCAAAGAAGCTCGTGGAGCTAACGCCTCCAAACCTTGACAGGGCTTTCATTCTGACCACCGGAAGCGAAGCAATTGAAGCGGCGATAAAGGTCGCAAGACGCTACACCGGCAGGCACGAGATAATTTCATTTCACGGTGCATTTCATGGGCGCACTTACGCATGCATGAGCGTTGGCGGGAAGATGGGCGTCAAAAGGAAGTTTGGTCCAATGCTCCCCGGCATTCACTTTGCGCCGTTCTGCTACTGCTATAGGTGCGTGTTTGACAAGACTTACCCGCAGTGCAATTGCCATTGCCTTTCATACCTTGACTGGCTTGTTGAGACGGAGACAACGGGCGATGTGGCGGCTGTGATTGTTGAGACATATCAAGGGGCTGCTGGCTCAATCATACCACCGATTGAATGGATGCAGCGTCTTGAAGCTTGGTGCAGAGAGAGGGATCTGCTGCTCATAGTTGATGAGGTGCAAGCCTCATTCGGGCGCACCGGCAAGATGTTCGGCTTTGAGCATTATGGCATAACGCCAAACTTGCTTTGCCTTGGTAAGGGCATCTCCTGCGGTGTGCCGTGCTCCGCACTCGTTGGCGAATCGCGCATAATGGACATACTTGAGCCGGGGAGCATGTCAAGCACCAATGGTGGAAACCCGCTATCGTGTGCTGCTGCGCTCGCATCAATTGAGATAATTGAGCGAGAGGGGCTTTGTGAAAACGCAGCGCTGGTTGGCTCAAAGATGCTTGAGCGGTTGAAGAAGATTGAAATGGAGCATGAGATCGTGGGTGAGGCGAGGGGGCTTGGTCTTGCAATTGCTGTTGAGGTGGTCAGGGACAAGGTGAGCAAGGAGCCAGCGCCCGATTTGACGAAGCTCATTATTCGGAGAGCTTTTGAGAAGGGCTTGCTGTTGATCGCCCCGATAGGGCTGTTTGGTAATGTGATACGGATTGCGCCGCCACTTGTTATCACTTGGGAAATTGCGGAGAGGGGTCTGGACATACTTGAAGATGCGATTGCCGAAGTTGAGGCGTTGGCAAAAGCCGGCGTTGAAAAAGCTTAGGGCAACTGCTCACTCAAATCTTCCGTATTCTTCAACTGCCTCAAACAGCGCTACGATGTTTTCCCAAGGCACATCCGGTTCTATCACATGAGTCGGTGCTATCACGATACCGGGAGCAAAAAGCTCTATCATCCTCTTGACCTCCCGCTTAACATCTTCTGGACTGCCAAATGGCAAAACCGATTGCGTCCCTATAGTGCCCCAGAAGGCAAGCCTGTCGCCATACCTCCTTTTTACCTCGTGCACATCCATGCACTCAGGTTGGACTGGGTTGAGGACTGTCACACCAACCTCAATCAAGTCCTCAACGATGGGCATGATGTATCCATCGCTGTGATACCACACTGGTAAATCCGGCTTGACAGCCCTTGCGGCTTCAATGACCCGTTTTAAGCGAGGCTTCAGGAAGCGCCTCCATATGTCGGGATCCATCATCATGCGGTCTTGCATGCCCACATCGTCGCCAGTGCGAAGCATATCAACACCAGCTTCTGCATATCGCCTCGCACGGAAACATGCATCCTCCGTAAACCTTTCAAGCAGCGCTTCAACGAGTGCCGGATTGAAAAGCATGTCAATGAACATTTTCTCCAAACCGATGAGCTGCCATGCATTCTCAAAGATGTGCCCGGCAAAGCCACTCACAAAGTAACCGGCATCATGTAGGCGCTTGACATCGGCTTCAAGATGCTCATGCCTGTATGGCAATGTGACATCAGGTCGTGGGAAGCGCTCAATCTCTGCAACAGTTTCGGCGTGAGCCAGTGGGAACACATATCTGGCGAAGTGGTAAAAGCTCCCCGGAATCTGCATGTGACCATACTCGCTCACGACCCTCGTGCCATCGGGCATGCGCTCCAAGTATGGTGTAAAGTCCGGTTTGTCCTCTTCATTCAGCGGTTTGAAATCAACACCCCTTGTCTCAAAGCCGAAGTATTCTGCTGGGTCATCGCAACCAGTCTCCCTTTTGAAGCGCTCATACGCCGCTGGCGTGAAGCCAGCTTCCTTTGGGACCTTGTCCGGATACTGACGATGTATTGCCCGCCAGACTCTTTCCCTCGGCGTCATTTCTTTCCCCTCCACGAAGCGGTAAGACTCATCCCGACGGTGCACCATACACCATCTGACATGACAGGTGCCGATTTGGCACTCGTCCACATTGTAACTTCTGCAGGTCGCTTTCAATGCACTTGGCAAGCAACTTTCCGACACCAAATTATCGCGCACACCTTAACGGCTTAAGTTGCAACTCGCTTGTGCCGCCAGTTAAGCTTCAGCAACCCTCAACATGTTATGCTTTCAATTCGTGGTTTGGAGCGAAGCCCGATGGCGAATTGATGACCGTGTGCGGGGGAGATGCTTGTGCAATCCCTTTGGGCGCATCTCAACAGCTGCTGTGCAGCGCGTCATAATAACAATTGCGTTTTGAGACAAAGTCTCAAAATTGTGGCGCGATGGCAATTGCGAATCGGGTGGAACCTTCAAACTCGGTGATGCGACATGAAAAGCGAGAAGCCGGGATGTCAAAGGGTAATTCCGCTGAGCGACCTTTCACCCGGTGAAAGCGGCATCGTTGAGACAATATGCGGTGGCAGAGGGATGTTGGCGCGCTTGAGCAGCTTGGGTGTGACGGTGGGTGCGGAGATCTCCGTGATCCAAAATGCCCCCATTGGTCCCGTGTTGGTCAGTGTGAGGGGTGTAAGGGTTGCCATCGGCAGAGGTATGGCGGGAAGGATACTCGTCAGAGTTAGAGCTCCAGATGCGCTTTAAGGGCGGTGATTCAATGGAGCTCCTTGTCGCGCTTGCCGGCAACCCAAATGTCGGAAAGAGCACCATCTTCAACATCCTCACGGGTATGCACCAACATGTGGCGAATTGGCCCGGTAAGACGGTTGAGCGGAAGGAGGGCATATGTAAGTTCAACGAGCATGTGCTCCATGTGATTGACCTTCCGGGTGCATACAGCTTAACGGCTGGCTCGGTTGAAGAGCTTATTGCGAGGGAGTTCATAGTTCACGAGCATCCGGACATCGTCGTTGTGATAGCAGATGCATCCGGCATTGAACGCAACCTCTATTTGCTCGCTCAAGTGCTGGAGTTGACCGACAGAGCCATTTTAGCGCTTAACAAGATGGATCTGGCGGAGGCGAAGGGCTACAGGATTGATGTCCACAGGTTGCAGGAAGAAATCGGGGTGCCAGTTGTGCCGATGGTCGCAAGGAGGGCTCAAGGCATTAAGGAGTTGATTGAGCGCATCATTGATGTTGCAAGCGGTAATGTGGATGTCCGTCCAAAGCCGATACGATATGGTGGTCTGGAAAGGGCGCTCAGCAGACTTGAGGCGCTTTTGAGCGGACATGATCTTGGAGGTTATGCGCCGCGCTGGCTCGCGATGAAGCTGCTTGAGGGCGATGCCGAAGTTGAGCGGTTGGTTAAATCATCGCTCAGTGCCGACCTGTGGGAACAGATTGAGAGCTTGCGGAGGGCGAATGAGCGGGCACCAATGCTCATCGCCGATGCGAGGTATGCGTGGATAAGGGAAACATTGGCGCAAAGCATGCGCAAGCCGGCAAGGGAAGCGATCACGATCACCGACAACCTTGATCATGTCCTTGCACACCCAATCATTGGGTTGGTCATATTCATCATCGTGCTCGCGTGCATCTTCTGGCTCACATTCAGGCTCTCAGAACCATTTGTTAAAGTGCTTGATGAGGTGATCTCCCGGATCGGTGAATGGCTGAGGACAAGATTGCCATTTGGCGATTTTGCAAACGGCTTGCTGATTGATGGCGCTCTATCCGGGTTCGGCGCTGTGGTCTCATTGATCCCGGTGTTGGTCGTTTTCTTCATCCTTGTGAGCGTCCTTGAGGATAGTGGATACATGGCGCGTGTGGCTTTTGTTATGGACGGGTTAATGCATATACTCGGCTTGCACGGTAAGGCTGCCCTCCCACTGGTGTTGGCTTACGGATGCAATGTCGTTGGAGTGATGGGCAGCCGAATAATTGAGGGTGAGAGGGACAGGGTTTTGGTTGTGCTCCTCAATCCGCTAATACCGTGCTCGGCGAGGCTCGGCGTTATGGCATTCATTGTTGCAGCTGTCTTCCCGAGGCACTTACAGGTGCCTGCAATGCTCGGGTTGCACATGCTCAGCCTATCAATGGTATTCGTTGCGGGTATGCTTCTCAGGTTGTTCGCCATCAAAGGTGAGCAGGTGCCGCTCATGATGGAGTTGCCAATTTACTCCGCTCCTACGGCGCGCAACATCGCCCTCTTCACGCTTCACAGGGTTGTGGCTTTCTTAAAGCGCGCCTCAGTTGTCATCGTGTCGGTCTCGGTGTTTGTTTGGTTACTTTCGCATTTGCCCATCGGTGCCACAATGCGCGAGACATATCTTGGCAAGCTCGGTTCGTTGCTTCAGCCATTTGGCAAGCTCATCGGGCTTGATTGGCGCTCATGTGCCGCACTCGTTGCTGGGTTTCTGGCGAAGGAGAATTCGCTCGCCGTCCTGAGCGTGCTCTTCGGAAGCACTGGCAAGGGGTTGATAGAGAGCTTGCGCAATGCTATGACTCCGCTGCAAGCCTTCTCATTCACCGCCTTCCAAATGCTATACATACCGTGCGTTGCAACCATAGCCGCAATATGGCTTGAAACACGCTCGCCAAAGCTGACAGCACTCGCCATCGTCTACCCGCTCGCAATTGCAACTGCTGTTGCTGCACTAATCTACCGTGTTGGGGTATGGCTAACATATTGAGGCGATGTGCCGTTTGTAGGATCAACGATTTGCCAGAAATGGGCATCTGGATGGGATGAGACATGCGCTCCAATTCGTTGGAGATGTTGCGATGCATTGTTAGTGCGCTTTGGATTTGCGCCATCACAGTGCTGTTCGTGCTGGAACATAGCTACCTCATAGCTTACTTCGTTGAGCGCCTTCTTCGGCTGGCGAATTTGTGAGGGCGTTGTGATATGTGGACTGCTATTGCGAGGCATCTCTTGGACTTGCTTTTGCTGTCAATGCTTCTTTGCATCAGTTGCGGTTTTGGGGCGAGGGTGCTGACCTTGATGCGCGTGAAGTTCGCATACCCGATTGAAGCCGCAGTGTGCGCCATTGGTGTTGGTTTAGCGGTGTTGGCAAATGGCGTTTTCATCGTCGGTGTGCTCGGATGGATAAACAGAGCTTCGGTGTTGATATTGCTCGCCATCATGCTCTTCCTCTCAGTGCCATCGTTTAAAGTGGCATGGCGACACCTCATCACAAACATTTACTTCTCTTTCCCGGAGCGCCTTTTGAAGCTTCGGAGCATTCAATCGCCAATAGAACGAATCATAACGGCGCTTTGCATCCTCTCTCTGCTTTGTGTGCTCGTTGGTTCGCTTAGCCCGCCAACGCTCGTTGAATGGGATAGCCTATCGTATCACCTTGCCATACCAAAGCTATATCTCAAAGCCGGGCGAATATACTTCGTGCACTTCACATCGCATGCGAGCTTTCCGTTTACAACCGAGATGCTTTACACAGTCGGGCTTGCTCTGAGCGGTCATGGGCTCGCCAAGCTCATTCACTTCGCCTTCTTTATCGGGTGTGCCCTTCTGTTGCTGTGTGTGGGAAACTCAATAGCCCTGCAGCTGTGGCATTCAGAGAGCCAAAACGGTTCAGATGAAAGGCTGCCGTCGCCGACAAGGTCAGCATGGGCTGCCTCTTGGGCTTTGTTCACAATGCCGATTGCGCTCGCCGAAGCCTCAACAGCATACATAGACATGGCACTCTCGTTTTATGTGCTCCTATTCGTTCACGCTCTCATGCGATGGCTATCAATGCGTTCATTTGGATGGTTGGCGCTTGCGGCAGTGGCTTGCGGAGTGTGCATGGGGATTAAATACACCGGAGTTCTGCTCCTTGTGCCGCTTCTGTGCATTGCTTCGCTGTCGCATGTCGTTGGGAAAACGCAACGGCGGGCAAGGCTAAGTGTGACACAGCCGCTCATCTCGGTTGCCATTGCGCTGATTGTGGCGAGCCCTTGGTATATCAAGAATTTGCTCCTGACGGGCAATCCCTTCTTCCCGTTCTTCTACGAGCTCTTTGATGGGCGTTGGTGGAATGAGAAGATGGCGGAGCAATATCGCAGGCATCAACTTGAATTCGGAACAAGACGAACGCCGCTGCATCTTCTCCTTTCGCCGTGGAACTTAACGATGCGCTCCGACATACCAAAGGGCTTTACGCGTTCTGGGAGGGAGCCAATCAGGTATGAGGTTAACCCAAACCCGACAAGTGGGATAGGGTTGGCATTCCTTGCCTTCGTTCCGACGGTTGCATTGATGAGACCGCTCTCTTCATATGCCACATTGCTCTTGGCTATATGCGCATATTGGTTTCTGGCATGGTTTTACAGCGTGCAATATTTGCGCTACTTACTTCCGTGCATAGTCATGCTGTGTGGCATTGTCGGCTACTCGTATTCGCATTGGTTTGAGCGTGGGGTTTTAGCGCGGGCAGTTTCTCAAGTTGCGATGCTCATCGCTGTCGCGTATTCGTTGCTGATCTCATTTGCGTGGTCTCTGCCGTCCGTGCCAGTTGTGTTTGGGATTATGAGCGAGGATGAATACCTTGAACGCACATTGCCATCATATGTTGCGGCAAAATACATCAACCGCCACCTGCCTAAGGACGCCAAAATCATAACCTATGGTGAGCCGCTCTGTTACTACTTTGAGCGGGATTACCTGTGGGGTGACCCGGGGCACAATCTGCTCATTGACTACGATCGTGTGGCTTCCTCAAGTGATCAAATGGCAGCGCTGTTTGAAGCATATCGTAGGCTTGGCGTGACGCATATCCTTTTAAACAGGCGCTATTTTGCGCTCACCGCTGAAGGTGTCCCAAATGGTCTGCTGCGCAGGGCGATTGAAATGGGTTTGCTTAACCAGTTGATGAGTCAGATGGGAGAGGAGCTTTACGAGATTGACTGGGAAGCCTTTGACGCGATGCGCAAGCGTTCAGATTGACATCTCGGCATCCAAATGCCGGTGGAGATGGACTGAGCAATGCAAAAGGATGAACTGCCGTATGTGGTGCTGCAACTTCAAACATCATCGGTTAACGAAGCTGCGCTTGAAAGCCTCGCCAAACATGGGTTTGATACAGCTCTCATGTCGGTCTCATCGGGGTCGGATTTGAGGAGGCTCAAGCGATTACAAAGCTGGGCAGGCGAATTCGGTTTATCGCTCATTCCGATGATTGTTGCATCAGATGACCTATTGGCGAGTGAGGAAGCCATTGGGCAACTTTGCGAGAGCGCCCTCGGGATGGCAAAACTGGTATCAATGATGCTCCGAGGCGCTCAATGTGGCGATTTTAAAGTCACCCTCCGAAGAGTCACACAGTTGGTGAATCGCTTGCGAGGGCATGTGTTGCTGCTTTGGCTGGACTTGCACGAGGGGGTTTTCAGTGATGACGACCTCATGAACGGCATTCGCAAGTTAAGCATGCAAATTGAGCCGAGGCACATTTGCGTGAATACCAGTGTGCCATTTGGCGACCCAGAAGCTGTGCTCAAGCTCGCCCAGCGTCACTTTGGCAATGTGAGCTTATGGGTTGCTCTAACGGTTGAAGGCGCGCAGTTTGCAAGCGGTGCTGAGCCGTTGAGCGCTTGTATCCCCTGCGGTGATCACCTTCGCATTTTCACATATGCTGCGGTGTTGGGCAGCGCTTGCGGGGTCATTTTGCCCAATGCCGATGAATTGATGGAACACCGTCAGGACTTGTTTAAGGCTGCATCGGTGGCTTCGGCAGAAGCCAAGATAATGCTGCCATTCTGGCGGGGCGCATGTGGGGTGAGCGACATACTTGATTTTGCGATTGAGCGCAACGGCAAACCCACAGATGAGCATTTGCGCATGCGGGCTCGTTGCTTTATCACAAAGGGGAGTGGCGATGTTGAAGCCGTGCTCAGCGCCGTGCTATGGTTGCCTTGCTCTGAACTTCGCCTTCCGGTTGGAAGTTATGGTTTAACCCTCCGTTACCCGATCAGCGGTTGGGCTCTTGGGCGCACACCTCGCGCATACCTATTGCGCTTTCCGAGCCCAAAGAGATTGCAAGTGCGCTTCAAAAGCGGGCTCATCACATTGAGCATACCGGATTTTGATGTTGCCGAGAGTGTGTTCATCTCGCCCAACATGCCATCAGTTGAAGAGTTGCACTGGCAAATGAATGCAGTTGGGGCATCCGTAATGCAATTTGAAGTTCAGCAAGCCCTGAGGGAGTTTGAGTTGGCAAAGGCGATTTTAAATTCCCTCAGGGGCAAAGTGAAGCAGTTGAGCAGCGGGCGCTTGAGAGTGATGGGGAGGTTAATTTCAAGCATGCTTAGCGCTGCGCGAAAGCGCCATGCAGCAAACGCGATTGAGATGGCAAAGGAGTTCAGGCGGCAATACCGTTCTCTGCTGTGCGATTTGGCATTTGGATTGAAGCAAAGTTATGCAGTGAGAGATGGTGGGCATGATGACGAAGGAGAGGCTTGCAGAAATACTCGAAAGGTTTGGCGATGTGAGCGTCGTCGTGCTCGGTGACTTCTTCCTTGACAAATACCTCGTCATTGATCCGAGCTTGAGCGAGGTATCGCTTGAGACCGGTTTGACTGCTCATCAGGTTGTCCGAAAAAGGTGCAGTCCGGGCGCAGCTGGCACAATATGCAACAACCTGTCTTCCCTCGGAGTGGGTAAAATTTACGCGCTTACAGTCATTGGGGATGATGGCGAAGGGTATGAGCTTACGCGCGAGCTCATGAGGCGCAGGGTGATCACGGATTACATCATCGTTGATGAAGGGCGCTTCACTCCAACATACACAAAGCCGATGATGCTGCGGGGCGGCAAGGAGGTTGAAATGGAGCGGCAGGATATCAAAAACAGGCAACCGATGAAGCGCGAGCTTGAGGAAAGAGTCATTGAGTGGCTGCGTGAGTTACTCCCGCAAGTTGATGCGGTCATCATCCAAGATCAGGTGCAAGAGCGGAATTGCGGCGTTGTCACGGATTGGGTGAGGGAGTCCGTGTGCGAGCTTTCCGAGCGCAACCCAAGCAAGGTTTTCTATGCCGACTCAAGGGTGCGTATCGGTGAGTTCAGAAATGTGATGGTCAAGCCAAACAGGTATGAAGCTGCAGCGGCAGTCGGAAAAAGCTGGAGTGAGAATATGGGATTAAGCGATGCTATGGAGATCGGGAAGTTGCTATATGAGCGTGTTGGCAAGACCGTATTTCTGACGATGGGTGAATGGGGCATCCTCGTTGTGGAGGGCGAGGAAATTACACACATACCGGCGGTGCCCGTGAGCGGCGAAATTGACATAGTTGGTGCAGGTGACAGCGTCACTGCAGGGATTGTGCCGTCACTTTGCGTTGGGGCGAGCTGCGTTGAAGCTGCTTTCATCGGGAACCTTGTTGCTTCGGTGACGATAAAGCAAATCGGCACAACGGGCACGGCAACGAGGGAGCAAGTGATGCATCACTTTGAGCAATACTACGAACCTAAGGTGAAAAGGAGTTGAGCAAGGTGGCTTCGTTTGAGCCAAGGGCATTCGTTTGCGAAATCGGGACTGAGGAAATGCCTGCCCGCTTCCTTCTCCCGGCGGTTGAACAGCTGCAAGCACTCTTAGAAGAAGCCCTCAGTGAGGCTATGATTGAGCACGCCAAGGTGGAATGCTATGCCACGCCGAGGCGCCTTGTAGCCTATTGCCCCTCGGTATCGCCGATGCAAGGGGAAAAGGTCATCAAGGTTAGAGGACCAGCCGTCAACATCGCCTTTGACAGGAATGGCAACCCAACTAAGGCTGCGATTGGCTTTGCACGCTCACACGGCATCACGGTCACCGAACTCAGGATTGAGGAGACAGAGCGGGGCGCGTTTGTGGTCGCCGAAAAGGTCATTGGTGGCGGTGCAACTTCTGAGGTGCTCTCTGAGCTTTTGCCCGCCGTCATTGCCAAGCTTTCGTTCCCGAAGATGATGCGTTGGGGGAGTTTGAATTTCAAGTTTGGTCGCCCAATCCGCTGGCTGGTGGCGCTCTTTGGAGATGAGGTCATAAGGTTTGAGCTTGCCGGGCTGCAAAGCGACCGCATATCAAGGGGACATAGGGTGTTGTGCGAGCACCCAGTTATCATCCACAGCGCTGAAGGTTACTTTGATGCGCTCCATAAGGCGCATGTCATTGTGAAGCACAACGAGCGCATGGAGCTGATAAGGGCGCAGGTTGAGCGACTGGCTAAATCGATTGGCGCAAGGGCTTTCATCACGGATGAGCTTCTTAGCGAGGTCACATTCATGACTGAGCACCCGACAGCTGTCATCGGGGCGTTTGATGAGTGCTTCCTTGAGCTGCCCGAAGATGTGCTCAAGACGGTGATGATGCACCACCAGCGCTATTTCCCAGTGACCGATGAAAGTGGGGGATTGCTGCCGCGCTTCATAGCGGTGCGTGATGGCGGCAGTGAGGGGCTGGAGATGGTCAGGCAGGGTTATGAGAGGGTGCTCTCAGCACGCTTCGCCGATGCCAAGTTCTTCATTGAGGAGGACATGGCACGCCCGCTTGAAAGCTATGTTGAGCACCTCAAGGGATTGCTGTTTCAAAGCGACCTCGGGAGCATGTATGACAAGGCAATGCGCTTAAAGAGGCTCGTGAAGCGCTATTGTGAGATGGCGTGCTTGGATGATGAGTTGACTTCGCTTGCCGTCAGGGCTGGGCATCTGTGCAAGGCTGATTTGGTCACCAAGATGGTTCAGGAGTTCACGGAGCTGCAGGGCATAATGGGTTACCACTATGCACTGTGGTGTGGTGAGCCCGCTGCGGTGGCGCTCGCAATCAAGGAGCATTATATGCCGCGCTTTTACGGTGATGAGCTGCCATCCACCGTTCTGGGAGCGCTTTTGGGCATAGCCGACCGAATGGATACGCTCTGCGCATGCTTTGACCGCCAAATTATTCCGACCGGGAGCGCTGACCCAGTGGGATTGCGCAGGGCTGCGATGGCAGTCGTTAGCATACTTGCGCAAGGTTATCACTTGCCGCTCTCTGCGCTCATTGACGGGGCTCTCCGCATCCTCGGTGACGATGGCTTGTTAAAGCGTGACAGGTCTGAGACGCATGCGGCGCTTATGCAATTCTTCAAGGGCAGGATTGACGCCCTCCTCGCCGATGAGGGGATTGAGCATGACATCCGTGAAGCCGTCTTGGCTGCCTCATTTGACGATGTGCCCGATGTGCTCGTCAGGGCAAAGGTGCTCACGAGGCTCAGGAAGAGCTACAGCGGCTTCAGCGAGGCTGTAACATCGTTTACGAGGGTGCTCAACATGCTCTCACAGCATAGGACGGATGCCGAGTTTGACGAGGGGCTACTCGCTGAGCTGCCGGAGAAGAGGCTCTATGAGGAGTTCGTGAGGGTGAGACAGAGCTTGCCAGAGGGGCTTAGTGGCTCGGATGAGGGTGCATACGAGGAAGCCTTCCTCAAGCTGGCGGAGCTAAGGCAAGCCATTGATGGCTTCTTTGGGACCGCGCCCGGGACCGGCGTGCTTGTCATGCATCCCGAGATCAGGCTGAGGGAAAACAGGCTTGCGCTGCTCCAAATGATTGAGGGCGTGCTGCTCCAGATAGCTGACTTTTCAAAACTCGTTGTGTGAGGTGCTGCAATGGGGGCATGCGAGGTTGACCGACATGGCGATGTGCCCAAGGGAAGTTACGGAGCGATGGGAGTTTGAACACCTTTCAAAGTATGCGGCAAAGGCTGCATTGAGTCGTGGGCGTAATCGCCCGGAGCCCAAGTGCCCAATACGAACTGACTTCCAAAGGGACAGGGATAGGATCATACACAGCAAAGCCTTCAGAAGGCTCATGCACAAGACGCAGGTCTTCATTGCGCCGCGTGGTGACCATTACCGGACGAGGATGACGCACACGCTTGAGGTGGCTCAAATTGGCAGGACCATCTGCCGCGCGCTGCGCCTGAATGAAGACCTTGCCGAGGCTATAGCTCTCGGGCATGATTTGGGTCATCCGCCATTCGGGCATGCGGGTGAGGAAGTGCTTGACAGGGTCTACAACAGCTATGACCCGAATGCCCATTTCAGGCATTGGGAGCAGAGCTTGAGGGTCGTGGATGTCCTTGAGGGTGATGGTGAGGGGCTCAATCTGACTTGGGAGGTGAGGGATGGCATATTGCACCACTCAAAGGGCATGGCTGACCTTCAATCCGGCGATGACGGTGGACAAGAGCCATCAACGCTTGAGGGTAAAGTGATTCGCATCGCTGACAGGATTGCATATGTCAATCACGACCTTGATGATGCCATACGGGCTGGCATACTCAAGTTGGAGGATGTCCCGAAGGTCGTCAGGGAGGTCCTCGGCGAAACGCATTCCGAACGGATAACGAGGATTGTATGCGACATCGTCTCCAATGGGCTTGATGATGGCGAAATACGCATGAGCGATGAAGTGAGGGAGGCGCTTGATGAGCTAAAGGATTTCCTATACGAGAGGGTTTACTTTGACGAGAGGGTGGTCAAAGCCGAGATCAAGAAGGTGGAGCGCATGATTGAGGTGCTGTTTGACTACTACATGAACCACCCGGAGGAAGTCCCGATGCTCCGAGGCGAAGTGCCATCAACGCGGGAGGAGCTCGCAAGGGCGGTGTGCGATTACATCGCTGGCATGACGGACAGATACGCGATTGACCAATTCACGAGGATATATGTGCCTCAGGGTTGGCAAGTGGCTTGACTGTTTCATTTCCTTTCGGTGTGCTTCGTGACAAAATCCCTTGCCGGTGATCTCCCGTTTCGGTCTATGCCAAGGCACGGAAAGTGCGCTTGAGATGGATAACCGAATCTCTCCCAAGGCGGCGGGATGGATTTGAACCCCGGATACTTTGGCGCCTTGTTTTGCGGCGGCGAGAGCGGCTCAAACGCAAAGGAAGAGAGCGTTCGTCCAACTGGTGTGAGGATGTATGCTTTGTCGCGCTCAGTTGGGAATTTGAGCGCATCACCCTTCAGGCGGGCAATCGGCTTTGCTTGCTCTCTTTGAATGAGCTTGACATCAACCTCGCTTTTCCACCATGGATTTGCAAGCCTGCATTCCGAGCCGAGTTCACTCCTGACGATGAGATACAGCACTTCACCGTTATGGATCTCCGATGACACAATGAAGCCATCAAATGCCCTTAGCGAGAATTTGGCGCTCCAGCTTTTTGGCACAGCCGGCGCAACGAATATTGTGCCGGTGTGGCTCTGAAGGAGCATTTCATTTATCGCCATAGCGAGCATGCCCGATGAATCAAAGTAACCCATCTCGGGAAGCAACCCACCATATTTGCGTCCTCCGGGGCTATACCAAAAGCCTTGTGGGAGGAGTTGGTTCTCACGGGCATGTTGGAGCAGCAGAGCCTCAGCCTCATCAGCGAGCCATAACCTTGCAGCCTGTATTGGGGCTGGATTCCATCCGCAGCATATTCCTCTTATCGGGCGTTTCAGGAATGTCTGCATAGCTCGCCCTTCATCGGACGCCCCCTTGCCGAACATGCCGAATGGGAAGATGCCGTATAGTTCAACATTCTCGCAGTTGCGCCTTTGCGGGTTTGGGGATATGTCAGCTGGTGCGAATGTCCCATCGTCCTTTAACGGCAGTGGTGCAAGTTGCTCCAGCGTCTCATGCCAGCGGCTTCGCAAATCGCCGTCAATGCCGTAACGCCTGCTGAGCTGAATAAGCAATGGCAAGACCCATCTTAGCGCAACCAGATCAGTATGTGCGTCTTTGACGAGCCAGAAGCTTTCCTGAGCATGCACCGGTTCAATGTGGAGCTTTCCATCGTCACCCCTTTTGAGGTAGTCAAGATAGAATGACACACACTCCTTTGCAAACGGGTAAAAGCGCTCTCTGAGGAACTTCTCATCGCCAATGTATCGGTATCGCCACCACATCTGCAATGCGACTTCCAAGCCGACTGTCAAAATGTGGCTCGTGTATTGATTGCGCCAACCCCTTGGGTCGCCATCTGCGAAGACCGTCTCCGGGAAGTATGCCCCTGAGCAGCCAAAGAACTTTTTGGCATTGCGAATTGCAGCCGGCAACATGCGCTCATATAGCCTGAAGAACGGCTCAACAAGCTCTGCGTGATTGGCAGCCCAAAGGCTCCATGAAAGCTGGCGCTGATTTTGATGCCAGTATGCGCCGCCCCAACTGCGCTCGTCCCTTGAGAGCAGGAAAATGCCGCCGTTAAACTTTGGCGGGAATTCACCGCGCGAGCTCGCAGCCATCCAATACATGTGCAGCCACCAAAGGTTCTCAAGGTAGTCAGCGATGCCATCGTCATCAGTGAGGTATACGAATGAGCGCTCCCATAATGAGTGCCAGTAGCGCCGATGACCGCTACGCAGTCTCTCATAGCCGGCTTTTCTGACCTCGTTGAGCGCCTTAAGCGCATCGCGCAATGCCGCATCGGAATCACCTGTGGCTATCCCGACAACGATGGCTATCGTAAGCTTGAGTGCATCATTGCCGATTATGCGCAGTGCCATCCTCTCATCATCCAATCTCTCCGGCTTTGCAATGGCATCAAATGTGCAGATGAGGACGCACATGCTCCTGCTGAAGTGTTCGTCAGGTTCGTGCCTCACCGATTCGCATACGCCAATGTATCCCTCACCGGTCACCCACTTGGCATCCTTGCGCCAGAACTCAAGGATGATGCCGCGTTTTGCCCGGCGGGCATCATCAATTCGGAGCATGATTGCATCAATTCCCTCAGCGACGAATGCTTCTGCTGAGATGGCGCCGTCGTTGAGCTTCGCGTTCATCTTCAACTCGCCATCGTATAACGAGAGGCGCTGTTCAAACTCCTTTGGTGACATAGCCCACGGTGATGGCTCGCTCGTTATGTGCACACGGCACAGCGATGGGAACTCAATGCCATAATAGTCCGTATGCCCAAGTTGGAGTGACAGCAATTCCTCGTTCCAAATGACAGCGCCAAGCCTCCCATTGCCTATCGGCATCGCCTCAAATTCAAACTTGGCTGGTGAGAGATAAACGATGTCGTTCCTTGAGATGAGCCCCTCAAAGTTGATGTGCATCTTACCATTGCGAAAGCAGATTGACGGCTTGCGCAAAGCAACTGCGCCAATTTCAGTGTGCGGCTTCACCTCAACGCCGCGATAGCGCATCGCCATCTCTTGCGGTGTTAACGCCCGTGAATAAATTCGCACCTCATCAATTGCTCCAACCCACCTACTCCCACCGAGGCTGTCTGCACCGATGCGCAGGCTGTTCCTGTTTATCGTCAATTTGCCCCTCACTGCGAACTGCTCGCAAACCATGTTCCCGTTGACGAACAGCCTGATGATGCCGAGCCTGCCGTCAAATGTTGCCGCCACATGTTGCCACTCACCGAGGCTTAAAATGTCCCTCGCAGTCACATGTGATGGTTCGCTGACAAAGCGCAGTGACAACCCCGGGTAGGTGTCAATCATGTAAGCCTCGCTTGTTCCCACCGTCGTCTTGTCAACTATGCGCATCCCGCCGGGCTGAAACCTCTTCGGAAGAACCCAAGCCTCAATGGTGATGGCGTCAGTCAAGTCAAGCTCCGGAGATGGCTCAGCTTCAAGAAAGCCGTTACCATCAAGCCACAGCGCTTTCCCGATGCGCCCATCTGATATGCTGACTTTGCCTACAGCAGAGGCGTGGTGTTTTCCGAGTTCCTCCTTCCCCGGCATCGCCTCGTCTTCAAATCGCCACCACGCAATGAGGGTTTTATCTAAGGCGTTGGCAGGACATACGCATGCTGAAGCGCATGCAAGGATGGCAATGAGCAAAATGGGGCACACCCTTATCCGCGTCATTCATTCTCACCACCGCGATCTCCGAGAAAGAGCAAGCACCGATCGGCATTCAAAAGCTAAGTCGGGTTGCATCATTCCCTGCGCCTATCGGCTATCAGCATGCCGCCGACGCTCACATTCTCTGGGGCATTCTCACGGATGAGGACGATGATGTGCTCCTTATCCATGTTGTAAATTTCGGCTGCAACCTCCGTGAGCCTCCTTGCAAGCTCCCTCTTCTTTTCGGTGTCAATCTTTGGACCGTCCACCCTTATCACGGGCATCGCATTCACCACCGTTGGCAATGAATTGATCTATGCGAGTTTTATCGTTTCCGTCTGAGCGTCAAAGTGTGCCACCTTGCTGTGGATGAATGAGAGCATCCCCATTATGAGAGCCGTTTGGACATGATATCCGAGGTCAATGTCGCTGTATGGCTTTTGTCTTGTGCGAATGCATTCAATGAAATTGCGCATGTGCTCCGCATCTGAGCCATCCCTCTCACGCTTTATTTCGAGCCTCTCTTTCTTCACCCCGCTCTGCGGTTGAATGACGATGCCCGGACCCTCAAAGAGCATCGTCGCATCTTCACCGCGGATTAGCGTCGGTATACCCCACTCATTCGCTATCGTCCCGAGGACGATAACTGTTATGCCCTCTGGATACTGAATGAGCATGTCAAATGTGTCGGGGACTTCCCTCTCGCCGTCATATCGGTATTTGCCGCCGATGGCTGCTACGGATTTCGGGAATGTAACCCCGAGCGCCTTTATCACCGGCGTCAAGCAGTGCGGATAAAGGTCGGTGCAAGGTCCACCGGCATAGTCCATATACATTCGCCACCTGAAAAAGCGCGAGACATCAAACGGTCTCCTTGGGGCATCTGCAAGGAATGCATCCCAGTTCAAGTCCGGACCGGGCTTTGCATTCGGGTCGTCAATCGGCATCCCCCTCTCTCCCCAATCGCCGTGCCTGAAGTAGCCACACTGTGCATGCAGCGGCTTTCCGATTGCGCCTTGCTTGATAAGCTCGGCAGCCTGATGCCAAATGCTATCGGAAAGCCCCTGCGTGCCAACTTGGAAGACCCTCTCTCTCGCCTTGACCTCCCTCACGAGCTGTTTCAGGAGTTCAAATTGCTGCCAGTGCGTCAATGGCTTTTCGCAATACACATCCTTGCCAGCTTTGACGGCTTCAAGCGAGTTGAAGACATGCAGTCTGTCAGGTGTGGCGACAATGACTGCATCAACATCTTTATCAGTGACAAGCTCCCTTGGGTCCATGTATGCCTTCGCATTGAATTCCTTTGAGGCACGCTCAAGCCTCGGTCTGTAGATGTCGCACACGGCAACTATTTGAACATTCTCGCCCTTCTCTGCGAGCCCTCTAACGACGCGTGCAAGGTGTGTTCCTCTGCCGCCGCATCCGATCAACCCAATTCCGATTCGCTCATTCGCGCCCACAACTTGCGTGGCGTTAGCAAGGGTATAAGCTCTGCTCCTGCGCCACATGGTTGCGCCAAAGGTTGATGCAGCAATCATGCGCACAAACTTGCGCCTGTCAACCGCTCGCTCGTTTCCCTTCTGACTCATTTCGTTCACCACCGAGGACGGGTTTAGCCAATCGCTCCGCAATTTATCTGGTGGTATGCACATTGTAAGTGATGCCACAGGGAGGGCGAACCTCCCGGTGAGCCTATAAATGTGAGTTTGGGCTCGGCAGGAGCCTCACCCTACCAAGAAATGTTGCCTGTCCATCATTTACAATTTGCACACTGCCATTTATCGCAGCGCAATCCATTGCCGATAAATCTCATTCAGCCTTTCGCCATCCACTTTCCCAAGGCATGTGATGATCAGGTAGCATAGCCTCACGGCGTCATTCGGTTTGAGCTTGATTGGTTCGTGGAATGTCGGCGCGGCGCTCAGGAAGCCGAAAGGCTGGTTCATAACGAAAAACGGTGTTGGGTGTCTTGGGTTGGTTGGATGGTTGAATATCGCAACGGTGCACAATGAGCCATTGGCATCGCCGAAATAGGCGCACCAGTGCGCCCTCTCACCGTTTGCGCTCTTTATCTCCGTTGTGCCGTTTGAGTTGAGGATGCTCCCGCCATCCATGCTTCTCACAAAGCGTATGCCCAAGCCGTTGTATTGAGCGCCAGACAAAACCAACTCTTCATTAGCCCTAAGCTCGCTCTCCCAAACGAACATCGTCGTATCCTCACTTGGCGGGAGCACTCTAAGTGTTCTTCGCTCAACCAACAGGACTTTATCCGTCGCTGCTGCGACCCATTGAATTACGGCGGTAATTACAGCCTCATTTGCGATGCCCAATTGCTCAAACTTCTGATGGATCATTTTCCCACTTGACTCACCCCAGAAGTCGATGCCATTGACATTTGACCAACCAATGAACAAGCCCCTGTGATGTTTGTGATCTGGAGGTGAGTCAAGGGTTATGACAGCTCCATTTGCGTTCCATATTGGGTGAACATATGGCTTTGGATTTGAATGGCTGTAGCAATACTCCAGCAATTGCTTCCCATCAAACAACACGGTGATCATCTCTCCATCCCTGTGGATGAGCTTGAACTTCCCATGCTCACCATGAGCAGTCAAAATAGCAACTGCAATGCAGCTGACCAAGAGAGCGCACACCGCATTGCGCATCAAATTCACCCCTTGCAGCTAATGCCGCTGCTCGTTGCATTCCCTATGCTGGTATAAGCGCTTTTAACCGCGGAAGAAATTGGGCAAGCTACGGTTTGCTTCAACTGTTGCATCACTTCGCCATCGGAATTGATTGCAAGGTGGAAAGCTATCTCACTTGCGGTTGAATTCACTCAACCCTCCCTCAAATGAGCGACTTAAGATATGCGATGCTCTTTGCGGCTTGCTCCTCAGTGCCACATTCAACCGATAGGACGCCTTCATATCCGGCATCCTTAAGCACCTTGATCACCGCCTGCCAATCAATCACGCCATCGCCGCAAGCACATCCAACCGGGGTGCCCGTGACTTTTCCGCGTTCATCAACGCTTTGCTCAATGCTTATGTCCTTTGCGTGCACATGAACGACCTTATCGGCAACCGCTTTGAGAAACTCAACAGGGTCATTGCCGGCAAGGTAGCAGTTTCCGGTATCAAAGTTGACCTTAAGCATTGGCGATGGGACAAGCTCAAGAAGTCTGAGGAATGTGTCAAGCCTTGTCGTGTAGATTTGATGCGGCTCAAGGGCAATATAGATGCCGTGTCTTTCAGCGACCGGGAGAACACGCTTGAGCGTATAGCGCATTATTGCGAATGCCTCCTCGTCATCTTCAATCCACGCCGGTTTAGGTCCTTCATCAGTGTTAACGACCGGCGCTCCGATGTCAGCAGCCCATCTTATCGCCTGCGTCAGGTATGGCACTGCAACTTCTGGTTTCATGAGCGGTGAGTGCGCTGACAGCCCTGAGCACTTAAGTCCGAGTTCATCAAGCATTGCCTTGTAGTAAAGTGGGTCTTCCTCCATGGAGAGCATGTGATAGTATCCGGCTTCGGCGAGCAAGTCCCTACCGGTGGCAACGCATGGTTCAACATACTCGTAACCGAGCTCGGCTGCCTTGCGGATGCCGTATTCAAATGGCTTATCAGCATGCCTGACAAACTCAAGGTTGATGCCGATGCTCATTGCCATATCTCTCACCTCCACATGCTGGGCTGCTTGTCTGCCATTCACAATCACTGGAAGCCAATGGTCAGCTCATGAGTATAGGCAGTCGGATATGGTCTGTAAAGCTATAGCCGCAATGACACATGAACACCGTCAAGCGGAACGCATCTTCGTTTGCTCAAGTTGGTTGGCAATGCTAACATTCACAGCTGGAAGGTGCGCGGTGTCTTTGCAATGCAGTGCAAGGGCAAAATTCATCCGCATAGCGTTTTGTAAGTTGCCTTACTGTAGAGCGCATAGAGGGTGAGCGGATATGCGGTTGGCTACCCTGATGGCGCATGGTGGGCTGGTTGAATTGATCGTATTGCTGTCGGTATTAGCCCACTTTGAGGCTGCCTTTGCGCAAAGGCTTCCCGGAGATTACATGAATGAAATGTGGACTGGCTACACTACACCTCACATCCCTTGGGCAAAACCATATTCACGGGGGAAGATCAGGGCTTTCTTCATTGCGCCTTATACGGCAGCGAGAGAGGTGGCAGAGTTAGCACAAAGGCTTGATTTGGAAGTCTTCGGCGAATCCACAATCAGCGAACGCAGCTTGGGTGCCACCGACATTTACCACGCTCAAGTTCAGGGCACATCGCCAAAAGAGAAGGCAATAGCCCTGCTCAGAAAGCTCAAGCAAAGGTATGATGTCATTGTGTTGGCAAACTTTGACTATGCGCTGCTCCCAATTGAGGTTCAATACCGAATTGCCGAGCAGGTGACTGAAGGCAGTGGGCTTGTGCTGGTTTACAGGCGCAACCCAAGACCGGAATTCTTTCGCCATCCAGACGATGATGGGAGAAGGTTCATTTGTTCGGGCATACCATTTGGCGGGCTTTCGTTTTACAAAGATGTCTTTGTCACGAAAGCGAAGTTGACCTCACTGGATCAAATCGGCGAGAAGCTTGTGGGCGCATATCGTTTGAAGGATGGCAGAGTGGTTCAGATTGATTTCGGCATACAGTCGGATGCAACCTATGGTGGATTCTGTCTCACGCCAAGGGAATCATTCACCTTTCAAAGTCAGGCTCAGTATGAGTATCACCAAATGCTCATTATCAATGCCATTGTCTGGGCGGCAAAGCGAGAGCCGCCAACCTCAATTGAAATGCCCGAAATTTGCCGGACGCCGGTGAAGCGCCTATCATTGCCGATGAGCCTGAAGCTTGTCATCAAGTCCGAGTTGCAGGCGGAAGCGAGGGTCATTGTGACCATCAGAAATGCATGGGGAGAGGAAGAACAGCAGACGGTCACAAAGATCAATTTGCAACGGGGTAGCAACGAAGTCCCAATCACAGTCAAAAGGCTGTGTGGCGGTGGACATTACTTTGATGTTCGTGTCATCGGTGCAAATGGCGCTCTTGGGTGGGCTTCCTTTTGGCTTGATGTCAAGCCCGAAGTGAGCATTGCTGCGTTGGAGATGGACAAACCGAGCTATGAGCGCACAGAACATGCCACTGGCACTGTCAAGCTCTCCTCACCGCCTTCGGGAAAGGATTGGTCCGTCGCCATTCGCCTGCTTGATAACTACCAACGCATTTATGCAAAGCATTCCATAAAGTTGCGCCGCAGTGATTTGCAAATTCGCTTCGGTGTGCCGCTCACCAACGCCGTTAGTATTGCTGGCAGATGCAGAGCGATATTGATGGCTGGAAAAGAACCAGTTGACCAAGTGGAGAGAGTGTTCTTCATTCCGAGGCGGCAACTTGAGATTTTCCCGACGCTCCTTTGGGGCACGCTACCGGGCATTTTGGGGCATTGGCTGCATGAGCAAATTCGCAAAGCTGGATTCAACACCGTCCTTTTGCCACACTACTTTAGACCGTGGGAGGAGAGCGAGAATTTTGAGAGACGGCTTATTTCGGCAGTCTCAATGGATGATATGCTATCGGTGCCTTACACAACTCACATTACGCAGTGGCGCTCCCTTGGGGATAATGCAACTTACGAGCGCAGGCTCAATGAGTTCAAGAAGACGGCACAGTTCTTTGCCATTTATGCGCCACTCGTCTATTCGCTCGGGGATGAAAACTCAATCCCTGAGGAAGCCGGCTTTGAAGACGCTGACAGGCAGGGGTTTATCTCCTACCTCAAAAGGGAGTATGGGACGATTGAGGAGCTCAATAGGGCTTGGGGGACAAATTTCTCATCTTTTGATGAGGCGATGCCCATTAGGCTAAGTGAGGCAAGGGAAAAGCGCCGTTTCGCACAGTATCATGATACCGAAACCTATCGTGAGGAATTGTATGCCCGCTGGCATCACTGGCTCAACAAAGTCTACAAAAGCGTTGACCCTTATGCCAAAGTTGGCTCGGAAGGCTCGGAGCCGGGCGATTTGGAGAAGACAATTCATGGGTTGGAATTTTGGGGACCTTATCGTGACCCAGTTTATCAAACGCTCCTTCGCTCCCTTGCACCACGCTCACTCATCCGGGGGAGTTGGTTTGGTGGTTATGTCAGTGCAAGGCGTGATTTGGGCGGGCTTCAAAGATTCCTGTGGGATACCTTCCTTGACGGGAGCAACCTCTTTCAAATTTACTGCTGCTACACATGTGAGACCATCTTCAACAACGATTTAACTTTCGGCTACTGGGCTAATGCGTTCCTACCAGATTTGAGGGAAATTGTTGACGGCATTGGGCAGCTTCAGATGGCGAGTGAACACGATAACGACCCAATTGCCATTTACCACTCTCAGGCAAGCGTTCATGCAGCCGCGTTGCACTCCCCATTTGGAGTGACACGCAATCAGGAGCATTTTTCCGCTATTACTCTCATTTCTGACGCCGGTTTTCAGCCGTATTACATAACCTCAAATCAGGTCAAGAGCGGCATCTTGATGGCTAAAGGAGCACCGAAACTGCTTTTCCTCGCCTATGAGCAGGCTATTTCGGATGAAGAAGTTAAAGCAATCCATCAGTTTGTCGAAAATGGTGGGGTGGTAATTGCGGATGTCGTTCCAGCGATTATGGATGGACGATGCGTTTTACGAAACAGCGGTGCCCTTGATAAGCTCTTTGGAGTTGAGAGGGCAGGTCAGCTATGTGCCCCGAGGAGGGCACTTTTGAGGGTGAAAAGGCAATCTTTCCCCATGGCTAAAATGAGCCTTAACATAGCGGAGTTGGAAGGGTTTGAAGTGCTCACTGACGCAGCTGTAAAGGTTACCATGGGCAAAGCTTTGGGGATGGCAGAAGATGTCCCGGCAATTATCGTCAATCGTGTCGGGGGAGGGACGGCTATTTTGCTCAACTTTGCCGTAGCACATTACCGAAACATTGAGGTTGCCAAGCGGGAGTGGCTCAGGGATTTAATTTTTGGGATTGCTTTATCGGCTGGTGTGAAACCATTCTGCCAAATCTTGACGCCAGATGGGAAGGCAATGCTTGACTGTCGCGTTTCACGGTTTAAGCGGGGCAGCATTGTCACCGTTGGCATACTCGCACCAAGACCATCGCCAATTTCAAAGGATGTTCCAGCCAGATTTGTGCTTTCTAAACCGGCTCATATCTATGACCAGCGAAGTGGCAATTATCTCGGCTTTTCCGGCTCGGTTTCGCTGATAATTAGCCCAAATTCGGCGAAATTGCTCTCGTTGCTGCCATACAGGGTCATTGGGTTGAAGATTTCGGGTGACTCAAAGATCTTCGCAGGTTCCTCGGCGAAATTGGGAATTTCGTTGCAGGTGTTTGGGGGAGCGCCTCCAGAGGGTCACATATACCGCCTGCGCTTTCAAGATCCCAAAGGTGAGGATGTATGGCATTATGCTCGCACATTGCGGACGGATGGGACTTCAATCAAGCCCGCTTTCATCAATCTGCCATTCGCCTACAATGACCAAATTGGCACTTGGACTGTAGCTGTGCGAGATGTGGCTACTGGAGTTAAAGCGATTTGGCGGCTTCGTGTGTTGCCAAGTCAAGATTATGCACACTGAACCCTATGGGGGCGAGGTCAAAGATGAGGGCTATTTTTGTGAATCCGTTGGCAATTGCGTTGGTGTTTTTTGCGCCATGTGTTAGCCTCCCCAAACAGGGCGATGAATTTGATGTTATCGTTGAAGTTAGCGAATGGAAGTCAGAAGTTTGGAGGGGCTACCCGGGTCATAGCGATCATGAGCGAAAAACGATGACATTTTCGCTCGACTCTGGCTCCATTCGGTATGCGATAAAGTATGGCTACTGTGCTGACAAATCGCATGCCCCAGATGTGGCAACTCCGGAAGGCTACATTGGAATGCCGGAACCAAGGTGGGAAAATTGGTATGGCAATGGCTTCCTTTACATCATCGCAAATGGGAAAGACATCGGTTTGACAAAACCATCGGCTATCAGAAAGCTGGAAGACGGTGAGCGAGGTTCGGTTCAAATTGTCTGGGATAGAAGCGATATCCATGTTCGGTTGACCTTCCTGATATTTCCGAGAGATAGAGCACTTCTCGCTGAAGTTAGCGTATTTGCGAGGGCGGAATTAAAGTCGCTTTTGGTTCGCTTAGTTGCCTATCCAGCAGCTTACACGACACAGGGTGAGCGATGTGCGGTCACACCGATCAGGGCTATAACGCAGGAGAAAAGGGGGGAGATTTCGCCGCAGAATGAGTGGTGGCTGGTTTATTTGGACAAAAAGTTTGACAGGGCGAAAGGACATACTGTTGGTGGTTGTGGAGCTGTTTTCCTGCCAGAGGAAGTTGCAAGCGCTAAGGTGAGCGTGGAGACCTATCCCATCGTCACAGAATTGGAATGCAAGGCGGGTATTAACCGATTTCACTTCGCCGTTTTTGATTTCTACGATATGACAAACGCCGAAGCCGAAGAGTTCATGAAGGCTAACGCTGATAGGGTCGCAAAACTTTTGCGAGAAACTGACTTTTCATGCCGCCACCTCCGATTGGAAGAGTGGAAGAAGCTCAAAGCCGTTATTCATGAGACGCTACCTTATGCAAAGCGCAATCAGAAGCTCTACGAGGCAGTGAGTAGCCTTGTGGGCGAGATTGACAAGCTCTACATGCTCATGGATGAACTCGCGCTAAAGGGGCAGTCAGCCCCGTTGGAATTGGAAGACGCCATCATCGCCAACCTTGAGAAGTTGAAATCGCTGGTTTGGGAGCTCAAGTTTGAGAAGCTATTTGGTGACTGATTTCACGAATTACCGCCAGTTCACAAGCGCTGCCAGTAGCATAAGTTCTGGCTTTGACGGGGGTGAATGAGCATGGATATAGCATCGTTAGTCTCATGTGACGCTGCCTCCTGTTGGCACAGCCATCCCGAAGAATGGCAGCCGATGGTTGATGAATGGTGCAAGCTTTACAGCACATCGGTGCGCAAACACTCGTGGGTGCAGTATGGCGGGATAAGAGTCTACGGGTTGACCATAACCGATGACCATAAGCGCCAGTCTGAGAAGGGCGTTCGCCTGCTCGTCACAGTGCCACATGCTCACGAGCCAGCTGGGACTGCAGCATGTGTTGATTTTGCGTGCCAACTTCTGACTGGGCATCATCTTGATGGCACTGAAAGTAGGTTGCCGATTGACGAGATACTTTCCAAGGCGCTGATCACGCTCATCCCCGATACGAATTCTCAGGGTAGAGCCAGAAGCCCAGTTAGATGTTGGGATGGAACAGCCTACGATAACGATGCCTTCCTCAAGGTGGCATTTGGGATAGCGAATGATGGCAGCCGTTTTGGGCGCTACCCGCAGTGGCGCTACAGCGAACATCATCCGAGAGTCATTGGAATCATCTACGAGCAAATTGACGACAACACATTCGTTGAGCCGAACACCAATCGCAATTCAACGCATGCAATTGCAATTGATGAGTGCTATCGTGCACACCGCTATACCCATTACCTTGAGATGCACCAGCACGAAGTTGACGAGGCTGTTTTGCTTCCAGCGGACTACGACGAGTTAAGCGAGGTTGAAAAAGGAAAGTTGAAAGAGTGGTCTGAGGTCATCATCAACTCGTGGAAGAAGCTGGGCGCAAATCCAATTGCTGAGGCTTTCGTGCCATATCGCGGGCAACAGAGGCAGCAGTTCCTCAAAGCATTTTGGGAAGGCAGGCATTATGAGATGCTCAGGCTGAGCATTGAGGTGCGCAACAACAGGCACTCAAAAACGGATGAGCCAACACCGCTTGAGCACCAGTTCAAGATGGCTTTGTGTGCGCTCACGGTTAGCGTCCTACACTTGCTCGGAATAGCGTGAAGTCATAGCAGGATGAGAAGCCATCGTGAAGTTCATCATCACTTCAACTTTTGCACATCAGTAGTGAGGGGCAACCCAATGGGTGATCACGCTCAGCCGAATTGGGAACGGCGCGCTGTTTCGTAATGCCAGCTGGCTTATCCCACAGCATCGTTTGCACTAACGGAATTGCTTTACAAATCCGATCGGCTGCACAAAAATGATGAAGTAGCTGCAGCTTGCCAGCGAAAAGCCCTTGCTCAGATGGCATCCAGAAGTGTTGTGCTTTACAGTCGGCGCGATACTTCAAAGGGATATGGGATTGTATGTCCCGTTGGTAGTGAGCGCCATCATTCTCCGCCAGGAGCATCTCAGCATGCCAAAGTGAGTTGGCGGGGATTCTTTGGCTTACGATGGAGGTGATGGATTGTGCCCTCGGACAAGAAGAAGCATCGCAAGAAGGTGAAGAAGCATTGGCAGAAGAAGCGCCGCCGAATGCACAGGCACAAGAAGAAGAATCGTTAATGCTCGTTGTTGAGGCATGAGCCAATCATGTAATGCGTTGAGGACATCAAGGGTGAATGAGCGCCAATGGATTGCAACCCATCGGGGGAGACAAAGGGGAAAGGGGTGCTTTATGTTTGCGCAACGCCGATAGGGAATCTCCGCGACATAACGCTGCGTGCGCTTGATGTTCTTCGGATGGTTGACTTCATCGTTGCTGAGGATACGAGAGTGGCAAAGCGCTTGCTCAACAGCTATGAGATCAAAAAGCCCGTGATAAGCTTTCATGAGCACTCACCGAAGTCAAGGCTGCGCCAATTGCTCAAGCTGCTTGAGGGTGGAAGAAGTATAGCCATCATTTCCGATGCTGGCACACCCTGCATTTCCGACCCGGGCGCTGAAATAGTCAATGCGGCTTTATCGTGCGGTTATAAAGTGGTGCCCAT
Organism: Candidatus Thermosaccharophagus tengchongensis; assembly: GCA_032161105.2. GTDB lineage: Bacteria > Armatimonadota > Fervidibacteria > Fervidibacterales > Thermosaccharophagaceae > Thermosaccharophagus > Thermosaccharophagus tengchongensis. Next base: position 30,275 of record JAVHTD010000016.1, on the reverse strand, counting down.
ACCAGGTCCATCTGCTGCGGTCGTGGCACTTTCAGCAGCTGGCATGAGGGCACAGCGCTTTGTCTTCTTGGGCTTCCTGCCGAGAGACCGAAAGGATAGATGTGAGCTGTTGAGTGAGGTGAGCAATTGGCGTCACCCAATCGTTATCTACGAAGCACCCCACAGGCTCAAGGAGACACTCAAAGATTTGCTCAGCATCCTCGGCAACCGAAGAGTTGTTGTGGCGAGGGAACTCACAAAACAGTTTGAGGAGATATTCGCCACCGACTTGGAGGGAGCACTCAAGCGCTATACATTGACCGAGCCAATTGGCGAATTTACCCTCGTTGTTGAGGGCGCAAAGGGGAGTTGCGTCACTAAGCCCATGACATGCGATGATGAGATTGATAACTTCATCCGAAGCAAGTTGATGAATGGCTTGACGACGAAGGAAATCGTGCGTGAGCTAATGGCGAAGTTAAAGATGCGCCGCAAGGAAGCGTATGAGCGCACCATCGCCATACGCAGGTCAATTCAACAGTCACCCTAATGGACTTTTTAACGCCCCCTCAACTCACCTTTGTGCGTTTGCCTCATCCGACGCGATGAGCCTGAAATTGTCAATGTTGAAGTAATCGCCGGCTCTATTCCCACCAATGCCGCAGCGCAGGTAAGTTTCATCCGGCACAGCAAAACATATCTCACTCACAGGTATTGAGCTTGCCTGCGGGAAGAGCTTCCTCAAAGCGTCATACAGATACACCGTTGCAGTGTGCCATTTGCCATCGGCAACTACATTCTCAACCTTGCCGATGAGCGGTGCCGTGCCTTCCGGTTGTTGCCCGCCGGTGAACTCAAAGGCGTAATAACTTCCAAAGGCTCGTATGTAGAGGTTGACTTTGATGTTTGGCGGAACATTGTAGTCAAACCTGAGCACCGGATATTGAGCAGCATCAAATGCCTCAACGCCGACCCATGTAGAGAGATGACCGCCGCCTTTTGCTGTGAGCACCTTTAAGCTGCGCTTGCCGGTTGATGCGGTTGAATCATCAAGCATGATGATTGCACCATCGTTAAGCCACCTGCTGCTCCAGCCGCACACATCAGCTTCAAAGTCGTGCACGATGGTCTTTCCAGAGGGAACTGTCGGAGTTCCCTCAATGAGGGTGCGCTTTGCAGCTCTCTCAATGTCGCATGTGCACGGGTATTCGCCTTGCATCTCCATTTGTTCATACCAAATGCGCACACGCGCTACCATCAAGGTGTTGTGGAATGTCCATAGCGCTATCTTACCGCCATCAAGCGGCTTCTCATCCTCGTATTCAAGTGCGAGTTTATCATCAATGAAGTAGCGCAGCTTTGAGCCGAGCTTTTCCACACGGATGTAAAACCAATGCCTGTGGAAGTCCGGGTTTGAACTTGTCGGGTTGATCATCCTGAACTCATTTGTGGAGCTGACGATCCTATCCTTGCGCAGTATTGCTGTCATTGTGTTTCTCCAGCCGGCGAAGATGAAGCTATAGCCGCTGTCAAGGTTAAGCCCATCGCCGCATATTGTTAGATTCAAATCGCTCGGATGGCTATACCCCGGGCTCCTCGGCAAGTCCATCGCTATCATCATGAACGCTTCAACGACGATGTCGCCTTTGAATGATGGTTTGCTCCATAGCGTTGGGCAGTCGCTCCCGCCACCGCCAAACCATCCCCATGATGGGTCGCATGCCCATCTTGGCGCAATTGACCACTCACCACGCCATGCCCACCAAAGCGTCGGAGCATTGGCGAATGTGTCATCAATGACATTCGTCGCTGAAACTCTGATTGCATTCATTGGGAGGTTGAATCCGCTGCTTGTCAATGTGAGCCTGTAACCTTGAAAGCCCCTGTTAAGTCGGGCACTCGCAATTTCCCTCCCATTGATGCCCGCGCTCACCTTTGCCCCTGCGAGTTTTAACTCAAGTTCGCCAGTTGTGCTGCTCAATGTGTTGAGCTTCCCGGATGACACTACCTTGCCATCCACAAGAAGCTCATAAGCAAGCCTGTGAAGATGCAAAGTGCACGATGATCCTTTCGCATCCCTGATGCCACTCGGGACGAAACTTAGCTTGAGTTCACCACTTGAATTGCTCTGGCTGATGGGCACGCTAACGGATGCGTCACCGAAGAACAACCCACGATGCTCCCAATATGTTGAGCCATCCTGTGAACGCCTTTCAACCCAATCTCCGATTGGCGATGCCCACTGCGCCATTGTCTCCTCGCGCTGGAAGCCTTGCGCAATCTTTGCGTAGTATGCAAGTGGCAATTGGCGTGAGCCATCCCAGTGAGTTACAGCGAAGTCATCAAAACATGCCGATGTGCCGTAAACGCACAATCCTGAAGTTCCCTCAATGAGCGGCGGCTTCTTTGCCTCGCAAACTTTGATGCCGTCAATGAATGCCTCAATAACGCTTTCGTTGAATCGCATCGTCATCCGATACCATTGCTTTGGCTCATATCCTATCGGTGCGCTTGCCATGATGCGCTCAGTCCCATCAATGAGGCTGACAATCTCGGCTCTCCTTTTGCTGTGCCGTGATGTCCAACGGAACACGATGTAGTTGTTGCTGTCCTGATAGCACGCGATTACTCCGACAACGCCGTCGGAATCAGCGCACATGGAAACATCAACAGTGTAAGTGTCCCAGAACCAATAGCCGACCGTTGAGATTGCCATCTCCCCATTAGTCGGTTTGCCGTAGTAAGCAAACGCGTTTGCGGTGCGCAGCGGTTCCGGTGAGCCGATGTTTGTGCGCAGAGATTGCGTTTGTCCGACTGACCAAATACCGCTTACAGCCTCCCATCCGGATGGCTCCTCAGCTGTTCTCATAAAGTCATCCACGAAGCAAACAGGTTCAATTGGTTGATAGCGCAGCTCGCCCTTAAGCACGCCATTGCTTGCCTGCCAGTGCACGCTCCCACCGAGGTATTTGTCATCATGCGCAATGATTATCGGCGCACCATTAACAACTACGGCAATGCGATGCTTATCCTTTGCATCCCTTCTCTGGATGGTCAATCGCCATGGCTTATTTTGTGTTGCCTTTGGCAATTGGGCTGCTGCAAGAGAGCGCTCCACACCCCCATCAAGCCTGCTTAGAGTGGCGTTGTTTGAGGTGACTTTGACGACATATCCAGTGGCAGCGTTGCTCTGATTCAGTATGACTTTGAAAAAGGCTCCTTTTGCCCATTGACTTGTGGGCAGCAGGTGTGCAGCAACATTGAACGATGGATCGCAGTTGTCCTCAAGCACCGCTCCATAGGTTGTGCTCACAATGGCGCAGATGAAGAGCACACACGCCGTCGTTAATCCTGACCAAAAGCGCATCGCTAATTGCCCCCTTCAAAGCAGTGTCCCGATGTCGCAAACGGCAAGTTCCAATTCTGTCTTGGCTCCAAGTGTCCTTCCATTTTGACGCCATAATGTGCATGCGGTTCAAGAGACAGCATGCGGGCAAGCTGAGAAGAGTCATCACGGATGAATTGAAAGGGCTCTTTTCATGGGCTTTCATGTGCAATCAATGATGGCTGCTGTTACTCGCTTTGAAGCGCATCACCAAGCGGAAGATACTAATACCGATGAGGGCGGAGATTGTGCATAGCGTAATGAATGCACCGACTGAGTAGCTCGTTGGAAGGAAGGCAAATGTTATCCTGTGCCTGCCAGAGCCAACTCTCACAGCCATGAATGCGCCATTGGCACAGTGGATGCTTGTCTGTCTCCCATCAACGAATGCCCTCCAGCCGGGGTGGAAGCATTCAAGCCAGATTAACCAACTTGACTGCTTGCCCTCGCACTCAATCTCGCACACCTCACATTCCCATCGCCTCACAGTCACCTTCCCAACATCAGCTGAGGTTGTGCTTGCATTTGTGACTTTGGCATCGCCATCCATGTTTTCAATGTTGCTCATTGGCAGCAGCGCAACTTCTGTCTTGGGATTGAACGGGCGCTTTGTGATGAGCTCAATCGCCTCATTTGTTGTGCGCACGATGCGAACATTCTCAACGAGGTAAATTAACGGCATGGCTTCTGGATCCTCGTAAATGAAAACCCCATCTTTTGTCCTCGCCCTTAACTTAAACCTCGCATAGCGCCAGATTGAAACGATGCACTTTACGCCAGCCAACCTGTATAGGCGTTCGTTGTCCTTATGCCGCAAGTCCCTAAAACGAACGAAGGGAAATGACCACAATGGGCGTGAGACAAGCTCACCCTCTGTATCAACTGAACGCCTTGAAGTGAGCAAGTTCAGGGATGGCTTGAGGAGCTCAATTTGCGCCCTTGCAAGAGCATCCTCACGAGTGGAGAACTTCTTCATGCGAAGGTATCTGTTTGCAAGTAAGTATGGCGCTACAGGGAAACGCTCACTAAAGTATCGCTCATTTTCTCGGATGGATTTTGCTGCTTCTGCCGGTTGCACAATCAGCTCCCCTTTGGCGCCAGCGGAGAAGTGCATCCCGAGTGAGAGCACAAATAATTCGCAAGTTAATCCGAGTGTGAGAAGCAGCGCATCACAGTGAGAGAAGCCCCTCATCACCCAGCGCAATGCCAAGAAGGCATACCACCAAAGTAAGGCGAGCAAGAGTGAGTCAAGGCAAAGGGCAAATGCGTCTTGGGATTGTCTCCAGTGGAGGAACAGAACTGCGGTCAGGCATATGGCATACAGCACCACAAAGATGGGGAGTAACCGCAAAAGTTTCGCCCCGCTTTTTGTTGTTCCTCCAAAGCCGCTGCCCTCAAGAAGATTGTGCATCCCAATTGATGAGAGGATTGAGAGGCTCAGCGTGTAAATGAGGAGCCACCTTGATGGACAGCGGAATTTAAACATGCAAGATGCAATCGGTGAGAGCACTTTCCAAAGGGGTGTATAAATCCCGAATGAGATAATCAGCGATGCCAATGCCGCCATCGCAAAGAATGCGGCGAGGCGATTTCGCTTAAGTGAAACCACAATGCAGGTGAGCGAAAGAAGGATCGTTGAGTGTCCAACAAATGCAGATGCTCCATCAGTCCATATGCCATGTGTTACAAAGCCTGTCAGATATGTGCCGTAGTAATTCGGCAGTGTGCTCAAGGTGAGCCAAAGAAGCGGTGGGAGGGAATTGTCAGAAGCAAATTTGAATGATGGAGGTCTTGCTGAGAACCTTGCCACCTCAAGTGTCGGCAGCATTTGTATGGCACAGATGCTGAGGCATATCGCAATTGCGCACAGCCAAAATAGGGCGAATGAGTGCCAGCGCACTTTAGCATGGGCAGCGGCGAAAATGCTAAATGCCATCGCTGTGAGGAAGCTGTAATATGCAAATTGCGAGCCGGTGAGCAGTTGTAGCGAAATGACAATGCCGCAAACTGTTGCCCAAGTGATTGTGCCGTCTCGCTCACCAGCCCACAATCCTGAGCTCTTAACTCCATCAGTTGCAAATGCTCTGTGCACAACTGTGAGAAGTATCGGCAGATATGGATACGCAAGCACATGGATTAAGTGACCCATATGTCCTTGAATGAAGCCGCTGAGCATGTATGCGATTGCGCCAAAAAGCGATGCCGCCTTTTTCAAACGCATGCAAACTCGCAGGAAGAAATACAAGGCAAACCCCGAAAGAAGGATGTGCAGCCATAGCATGAGCGCCATGCCGAAGTGTGTTGGCAACGGTAATGTCAACCATAATGGTGGATAGAAGACTTGATACTGCGGTTCTGCGATGGCAGCTATGCCCATGTTGGAATATGGCTGCCAAAGGGGCATCTGCAGTTTGAGAAGGCGCTCAGCAACATAGCTCCTTACTGGGTAGAAGAATGTGAAGATGTCACCATACCACCATGCCTTACCGAGAATGATTTGGTTGCGAAGGAGTAGTGTTGCAAGCATGGTAAGGAGAATTATCGGTGATGTGGCTTTGAGAACTCTCATGGCAGTGGTTGCTCTTCCCTTCCTGAAACTGAGTTCACCTCAAAGACGGCTTTTGATGGCTTTAGGATGCCCTGCTTCACTTTGATGGTCATCTGCCCATCAAGCGCACCGCAATACCAACTCGCTAATCTTCGGTCTTTCTCACCTCCCAAACTATTGCGCTGATCTTTGAGCTATGCCATCTTGCAATTGGTCTTGCGCGCCTTTTAAGCTGTGCACTCAACCAACCAGTTGGGTCAATCAACCAAGACCTGCACTCAATCACGAGTATGCGTTTGTGCCTGCTTAGGAGCTTTTGCAGCCATGTGCTTGCTCTCTTTCGCTCAGCGTTGGTCACAAGTGGTGGCACATCTTCAAACTTCCTTTGCCCGCTGTAGTAGAGCCTAAATGCGAGGCTCCCTACAGGCGCGTTGAGGACAATGAAGTCAAATTCATCCTCATGTGCCATGGCAAATTGAGCAGCACCGCGCCAGTCCTCACGGAAATAATGGCTATCGTGGAATTGGTTGTATGTCCCAACGCAATGGAGCACGAGCAAGATGGCAACCATTAGCCTCGCATTGGCTGTGATAAGCCTTCTGAATGGTGAACTTGCGGCTGGGTGCACATGCACGGCACTATAGGCGAGCAAGAGTGAGAGTGGGACTATGCCGTCAATGATGCGTTGCCAGCGATTGAATTCGCCCATGAGCGATGGCGCTATGAGCAGCAAAGCCAAGTGCATAGCTAACCATACGAGCATCAGTTTCAATGCCTCATCGCTTTGCTCTCCATTGCTTCGGGCAGCGTTGCGCAATGCGGTGTATGCGGTGACAGCGAGAATGATCAAGCAAGTAACGGACGATATAAGCGTGAGTGTGAGGATGGGTGCTGAAGCATGGCTTAAACCGTATTCATATCCGACAAAGTCATTCATTACAAAAGCCATGGTTACTGCAATTCCAGTTTTGGTCGGTGTCACTTTCGTGCCCATAACATTTGGCTGTGAAAGGACAAACGCAAGCCATAGCATGAGCGCACTCGCAGCGATGATGTCAGCAGCAACCAAGTATGAGTAGGTGCGGTCTTTCCTCCGCTTAAGTAGTGCGCTTGCACAGAGCACTCGTGCAAGCCAAGGAACAAATGCCATGTAGCACGAATACAGACTGAGCAAACTGACGATGCATAGCGCAACATATCTTGATAGCTGTATGTTGGTTCCCCCATACTTGCTCCCCGCTCCTTCGTCCCGACGCTTCAAAGCATCAATCCAAAGCAGGCACGCAAGCGCTGACAGTAAGGCGTGCAACATGTATGGGCGCGCATCTTGCGAGAAATGAATTGCACCGGGGTGAACCATAAGCAGGCATGCGGATAGCAATGCGCATGCAATGCCACCGATGCGCGTCCCAATTAAGGCTGTGACCAAAATGAGCGCGCTGCCGGAGATGACAGAGACCAATCTCACTAAAGCTTCGCATTTGCCGGCGGACTCAAACGGGCATGATGTGCAGTTTGAGATATGCATGATTGGGTATGAGAGCAAGCAATACAATGGCGGATGGCGGTCTTCACTGGCTATCCGTTTAAGCATCCTTGGCAGGCTCTCAGAGCACCAACTCACTGTGAATGCTTCGTCAATCCAAAGGCTTTGTCTGGTAACAAAACCGAGCCTAATTAGAGACGCAACGAGGACAAGCACCGCGATGAAAAGATGAATGCGACTCAGCGCGAATTTCACCTCCTTATGGGTCATGGCGTTATCGGCACTTGGCAGGGGATTTGGCATTAACTATAGTCAATGATAGCGGCGCAAGGTAGTAGTGGCACATTTCAATGGTGCTTTAAAGCGGCTCCCCAATTGAGCCAATTGAAATTGGCATTGGGGCAAGCTGCCGCTTACCAACCTGAGCGGAAGCAATCTGCGGTTGTTGACTTGGGATGGCGGAGATGATGTGCGTTAAGCTTGTTTGGCGAAAGGGGTTGTGCTCAAGGTGCTTCATTAATTACCCAATGCATAAGGTGAACTCGGAACGCGTTGGTGATGAGGCATGATCAACGATGAACTTCAAAAGCGCGCTCAGGTGTTAATTGAGGCGTTGCCATACATACGGCACTTTTACGGGAAGCATATCGTGATCAAGTATGGCGGTAAGGCTATGGTTGACGAGAAGTTAAAGAAGCAGGTCATTGCTGACATTGTCCTGTTGCACTATGTCGGGATAAAGCCGGTGCTTGTTCACGGCGGAGGTCCTGAGATAAACGAAGTGATGAGGCAAATGGGCAAGCAGCCGAAATTCGTCGGCGGGTTGAGAGTCACTGATGAGGAAACAGTCAGGATAGTTGAGATGGTCCTCACTGGCAGTGTGAATAAGGAGCTTGTTGAGCTGTTCAATCAAAATGGCGCAAGGGCGATCGGGTTAAGTGGGAAGGATGGCAACCTGTTCACCGCTCGCCGCCTGACCCCAGACGAGACCGAAGGTGTTGACTTGGGCTTCGTCGGCGAAGTGGAGAGCATCAATACCGATGTCCTAAGGGTGCTTATTGACAACGGCTATATACCGGTGATCGCTTCAATCGGCAGCGATAAGGATGGCAAGACGCTGAACCTGAATGCCGATCATGTTGCTGGCAAGTTGGCAGCCGCCATTCATGCGGCGAAGTTGATTGTGCTTACCGATGTGCGCGGGATATGCCGTGACCAGAATGATGAGTTGACGCTGATTTCAACGCTCACCGATGAGGATGCTCTCAGACTGATTGAAGAGGGCGTCATAGGTGAGGGCATGATCCCGAAAGTCCAAGCGTGCATTGAGGCGCTCAAGGGCGGTGTTGAGAAAGCGCATATAATCAGCGGTGCTATACCGCATGCGCTCTTGATGGAGTTGTTCACTGACGAGGGCATCGGCACAATGATAATTCGTTCCGGGGTGAGTTGATGGAACTTGATCTTTTAGCGGATGCGTGGGCGATTGGTTGAATCGCTTATCGGGGGTTGCGAGAGCCCACTCAGCGGAGATGTTCACTCGTGACAGCGAGCCGAGTTGAACTTCTGCGCCAACTGGAAGAGAGGGAAGTTGTGCGGCTCAGAGCCTTCGCAGTTTCAGCCCTGCTCATCCCCCTGAATGCCTATTGGGTTGGCTGGATGGAGGCTGTTAAGTGGACTGGGCATCCTACGACTTATTCGCTCTACTTCAACACTGTGCTCCTTCTCCTCGCGCTGTATTGGTTGAACAGGCTTTGCCTGATGGCGTTCAAGAGAGCGCCATTCACGCGAGCCGAACTGCTCGTCATTTATTTTTCCCTTGGTGTTGGCAGCGCTCTTGTCGGGCATGACCAATCGCAAGTTCTGCTATCAGTCATTGGGCATGTGCATTACTTCAAAGCTCCGACCAATAGATACGAGGATTTGATCATGCCGAATTTGCCCAGCTGGATCGTGGTGACCGACTTTGCGGCGCTGCGGGACATGTATGTTGGTGGCTCCACAGTTTGGAGGGCACAGAACTTTCTTGCATGGCTTCGCCCATTGGCGTGGTGGTGGTGCTTTTGGCTCGCTATGCTTGCCATGTTCATGGGGCTATGCATCCTGTTGATACCGCAGTGGGTGCAGCGTGAGAAGCTCTCCTTCCCTTTGGCTCATTTCGCCCTCCACATAACCGAAATGGGCATGTATCGCAACAATCTCTTCTGGCTCGGCTTTGCCATCCCGGCATTTGTGAACACGCTTAATAACTTGCATGTGATGTTTCCGTCCGTTCCAGAGATGCACACCCACAAGATTAACCTCGGCACATACATCACATCGCGCCCGTGGAATGCCCTCGGCTGGACGCCGATTAACTTCTTCCCATTTGCCATTGGCATTGGCTTCCTTCTCCCGACCGATTTGCTCTTTTCAAGTTGGTTCTTTTATCTCGTCTGGAAGATGCAGCGTGTTATTGTGGCTGCATTTGGCTATCCGACGGGGGGTATAGGGAATCCGCCATACCCACATGAGCAATCCTTCGGCGCGTATGTCGGCTTGGGCTTGCTGACGCTTTGGACGGCGAGGAAACACCTCGTTGAGACGCTCAAGTTCGGCTCGCGCGTGGGCGAGCGATTTGTCATTTCGCCGAAGATGGCATGGATGCTTGTCGTGTTTGGGTATGCCTTCACAGTTTGGTTCAGCATACATGCGGGGATGCAACCGCAATATGCCACCATCTTTTTCGTCTCCTATGCGCTCGTTTCAATAACTGTCGCAAGGCTGCGCGGTGAGTTTGGGGCGCCAGTCCATGACCTTCACTTCGCCAACCCGGGTGTGGTCATGGTTCAGATGGTCGGCACAAAACCTTTCACACCGAAGACATTGACAGTCTTCACTCTCTACTACTGGTTCACAAGGGCACAGCGAAGCCACCCGATGCCCACAGCAATGGAAGGGCTCGTGATAGGCGAGCGTATCGGCATCGGAAAATCAATGTGGCTCGCGCTGTGGATAGCCATCCTTCTCGGGATACCGTCATCATGCTATGCGCTTCTCATCCCATACTATCGTCTTGGTGCTGCATCTTCAAAAGTCGGCGGTGCTCAGAGAGGCTTTGGATGGGAGGCATACAACTGGTATCTCATCCCATGGCTGAGCGTTGAGCGTAAGCCAAACTATGGTGCGATGTGCTTCGTCATTGGTGGGGGCGGCTTTGTCTGGCTGCTTCACTTCCTTCGCTCTAACTTCATCAACTTTCCATTGCATCCAGTCGGCTATGCGGTCTCTGGGACATGGTCAATGGAGATGGTTTGGTTTCCCATGTTCATCGCGTGGATGTGCAAGGCTGCGGTGATACGATATGGCTCATCCATTGCCTATTACACGGCTCGCAATTTCTTCATCGGGTTAGTCATTGGTGATTTCGTCAGCGGTGGGCTGTGGAACTTATACGGGGTGCTGTTTGACAAAGAGGTTTACCGATTCAACGAGTGAAGGAGGGAGAACTCCTCAGCGAGCCGAGGGATCATAATTTGTGGATAGGTCGCCCAATGCCATTGAAACATTTTTCGCTCGGAGAGGTGATTTAACGATGGGGCAGCAGTTTGACAGTGTCACCGAATTCAAAGACGCAGCTTCAAGGAGGGCTTTCCTGTCTTCCATTGGTGCTCTGGCTATCGCCGCAACGACAGCTATTGGTAAGGATGAGGAAATCAGCCACTGGTCTAAGGAGCCGGCGAAAGAATTGCTCCCGACGATCAGGCTCGGAGAATACAAAGTCACAAGGCTTATAGCCGGCTATAACCCAATAGGTGGGCATTCGCATTCAACATGGCACATGTCCGTGCACATGCGCGAGTGGTTTACCGCAGAGAGGACGGCTGAATTCCTCATTCACTGCGAGCGCCAAGGTATCAACACATGGCAATTTGATTACACCGACAAGACAGTCAAAGCCATTCAGATTGCCAGAGAACGGGGCTGCCAAATACAGCTTATATGCCTGCATGCGGAGCGCCCAACGGATGTGCCCATAAGGGAAGTGATGAAGCTTAAGCCGATAGCTATAGCCCATCACGGCGGTGTCACAGACGCGCTTTTCAGGGCTGGCAAGGCGCAGCAGGTGCACGACTTCGTGAAGAAGGTTCATGACCATGGAGCACTCGCCGGTGTGTCAGCGCACAACCCTGAGGTGATTAAACGCATCATGGATGAGGGTTGGGAAAACGACTTCTTCATGTGTTGCTTCTACTATGTCACTCGCCCGAGGGAGGAAATGTTGAAGCAGCTCGGTAAGGTGCCAGTTGATGAACCGTTCTTTGAATCCGATCCCGATGAGATGACGGCGGTTATGAGGAGCGTTAACAAGCCATGCCTCGGATTTAAAATACTCGCAGCCGGGCGGAAGTGTTGGTCAAAGGCTCAAGTTGAGAGTGCCTTCAGGTATGCCTTTGAGAAAATCAAGAAAACGGACGCCGTAATTGTGGGCATGTATCCACGCTTCACAGATGAGGTCACCGAGAACGCGAACTACACGAGAAAATACGGCAAGGTGTGATTTGGCGTGCCAGTGAGATACTATTGTGCGGTCCTTTTGTTCCCGTTGGCGTTTGTTGGCGGGTTTGTAAAAGCGCTCAGCATGAGGGAGATGGCAGAGCCAGTAGCGGTGAAGTTCATATTCCCGCAAAACCATTCCACGCTCTCAAGGAGCGAGGTAACGGTCATCTGTATGCTCACGAGAGTTGACTCACAGGGGCATTCCAGTCTGCCCGAATTGCTCATCAACGGCTCCGTGCAATCGTGGGACGAAATTTTCGCCCAGCCTGTGCTCGCCGCGCATGTCAGGCTGACTACGGGGTTGAACGCTGTCAAAGTTGGCAATGCCACGCTGTCAGTCTATGTGAAGGGAGGCAGTGCGAAAGAACCACCGAAGGGGTGGGGGGAGCTGTATTCCCATCCGCCAACAGCGAAGGGGCAGCTTCAATGCACTTCATGTCATGCAGTTGAGAAGCAAAACAGCCGTTTAGCCCTCGGCAAAGCGCTCGTTCCATCCGCGTGCGATAAATGCCACAGCGAACTTGAGTTTGAGTTGAAGCATCATCATTCAAAGCAACCTATGGAGCAGTGCACAATGTGCCATTCAACACATGCATCCAGCATCAAGGGCTTGCTTAAATCGGCACCAAAACAGCTATGCGCCCGGTGCCATGATTGAACGGCGCGGCGAGTCAAGGGAGCAAGTGCAGCTGATGCCTCACCCTTGGTTCAAACTATCGTCAACCTTTGAACTCCCCTTCAAACTGGCGATACAGCTCGTTGAGCTCCTCCCTTTCAAACCCCGTGCTGTGTATAACGATCCTGTAGCGGAATTTCGCGTAGTGACCCTTAGCGATGTGTAGACTCATATGGCGGAAGTGCGACGGGCAGAACCAGCCATCGTCACGGACATGCCATGCAGGTGGATGGTCAAAGTTTTGCGGGTGGTCAAAAATGCAAATGCCCTCCCAAACGCCCTCAGCCACCCATCCAGAATAATCACACCATGCCGCCCTTTGTGCCATCGTCTCGCGCTCATTGATTTGCCCGTTACTGTTCATGACTCGTCCGCCACCGTCACGGACTCCCATTGACTTCGCCACACGCACGCCGAGCAGCCCAAATGGAGTTACACCGAAGGTGACGGTCTCTTCAAGCGCTTCAAACTCGCTCACGATGTCAAGCAGCCAAAACCCTTTGTGATCATCGGGTTTGCGCGGATATGTCATGGCTATTGTTCGGCGCTCACGCAGCAATGGCTTTGCTCCATTTGCCACCCAATCAATTTCAACAGCGCACCACGCTCTATCAATGCCATCTCCGAGTTCAATGAAGCGCCGATGAACTTGTTTGTTGTTCGTGTCATCGCTCCAAAAGTTAAGCCCGTTGACATTGGCGTGTCCCATCCAGATTGAGTAGTGATGGCGGTGCCCATGTGGGTCATGCGGATGACCGATGCGAGTGACCATTCTCCCAGACGGACCAAACACTGGGAATAGAAATGGACGCCATGCATTCATCCCAGTTTGGTAGCGGACCACTTCAACGCCGTCAACTTGTAATGAGACGCCCTCATATCCGAGTGGGACAGCTTGAGTTCGGAACGCAAACTTTTGCATCGCTGTCACCTCACCGATGCCGTGATGGTTCAAAAGCCAAGGCTAAAGCACCCCCACACCTTGCCCGTTTAAGGTTCTAAGGTTCTCCAAACAATTTCAACCCGGCAACAAACTTTTGCAGCCTCTTGATGAAGCGCTTACCCTCGGCAAACTGCCGCCTCAAAGATGCCTTTGCCGTCCCGCTCAACTCAACTCGCCTCTCAACGGAGACCTCGGGCTTGATAGCCATCAATGAAGCCTCGTCAAACGCATCGCAGTGCCGCTTTAGTTCATCAACTGTGACATCTTCAAGCGTCCTGCCTTGCCGGATGAGCTCCCTTATGATTTTCCCGACAATTGAGTGTGCTTGCCTGAATGGTATACCTTTGCGCACAAGTTCGCTTGCCAAATCGGTCGCTGTTGAGAAATCGCCGATGAGAGATGAGCGCATCCTCTCACGGTCAAACTCTGCGGTTGTGATCAGCGCCGCAGCCATGCGAATTGACGAATGCGTGACATCAAATGCCTCAAACATAGCCAACTTGTCCTCTTGCAAGTCACGATTGTATGAGAGCGGTAAGCCTTTCAGTGCGGTCAGGAGCGCAACGAGTGCGCCGATGACCCTGCCGCATCTCGCCCTCATCAACTCAGCCATATCCGGGTTGCGCTTTTGTGGCATCATGCTGCTCCCCGTGCATAGCGATTCGCTCAGCCTGATGAAACCAAATTCGGGCGCGCTCCAAAGGACGAGTTCTTCTGCGAGCCTGCTCAGGTGAATCATCACGGTTGCGCAGCACGAAATGAACTCAATGATGAAGTCCCTATCGCTCACCGCATCAATGCTGTTTTGCATACACCCGTCAAATCCGAGCATCTCTGCGGTCATGCGTGGGTCAATCGGGAAATCAACTCCGGCGAGCGCCCCGGCGCCGAGCGGCGATAAATTTGTGCGCTCGTGTAAGCTCATGAATCTCTCGGCATCCCGTTGCATCATCCAAAAGTAAGCCATGAGGTGATGCGATAGGCGAATTGGTTGTGCATGTTGCAGGTGTGTAAATCCGGGCATGAGAAAATCAATGTGCTTCTGCGAGACCGATAGAAGCGCCTCACACAGCTCACAGATAGCCTCGCACAGCTTCGCTATCGCTGAGCGCATCCACAGTTTCATATCCGTTACGACTTGGTCATTTCGGCTGCGCGCCGTGTGCAGCTTCCTTCCGACATCACCAATTCGCTTCGTGAGGGCACTCTCAACGAACGAGTGTATGTCCTCATACTCTCCCTCAAGCTTGAGCTTGCCCAACTCTATCTCTCGCATCATTTTTTCAAGCTCGCTTGAGAGCAATTTGCTCTCGCCATCGGAAATCACATTGCATGCCCCGAGCATGCGCACATGCGCTATGCTTGCGGCTATGTCAAACTTCCACAGGCGTTTATCGTAAGGGAATGACGATGAGAATGAAAATGCCTCCCTTGATAGCTTCTCCGTGAACCTGCCCGCCCATAGCGGCACAGCATCGGTGCTTTTGTTCTTTGAGCTGCCTCGCCTCGTATTGCGCCATTTCATGCTGCCCATTGTTTCACCCCCCGATGGGTTTCCGTGTTTTTGTGGGGAAGCAAATGCCCAACTGACGCAAAGTCTTGATTTGGCTGGAATATCGCCTTCCAAGGTGAGCCACATTTTATAAGCTGCTTTTATCCGAACCACACTCCATATCTTGAGAACACCTCAGCTCCAGTCACAGACCACAGCCCCCAGACCAACCCGGCGGTGAAGTAGTGTCCAAGCGCGAAGCCGAGGAAGAGTGGAATGCACTTCCTATAAGCTACCCCGCCAGCATAGCGCAGTATGAGCGTCTTCAAAAGCCAGACGATGAAAAACGGTCCCCAGATGAGGTCGCCATAAGCTCCAGCCATTGCGTATCCGAGCGGATGTATCGGAACTTGAAGGAACAGCAGCCTGATGGCGGCAAATAGTGAGACGCATATTGCGCCGCCGATCGTAGCTATGACCTTGGGCATCTCCGGTGGTGATGGTATATGCGTTGCACTGACCACAGCTCGGTATTCCTCCATTGCGAGCCAAGTGCCCCATATGCCGCCACGAAGCCTAACAGCGCCGTAGCCGTAATACGGGGTGAGATGGAAGTAAAAGCCAATCCACAGTCCGATGATGAGAGCGAGTATGCTCCAAGGTATGATGGCGCTTCGCTTCCAGCCGGCGCTATCAGCCATCTTGACGCCCTCAATCTGGTATCCGATCAACTCCGGATAATACCCGCGAGCCATAAATGTGAAGAGCGCAAATGTTGCCATGCTCTTCACCCCACCCCTCTCAAGCAATCTCCTCGTCCCAAGCGTGTATGTGATGGAGCGCTTCTGCTGGAAGAATGGGAACATCCAAATGAGTGGTATGCCAACTTCCGCCCTTATGCGTGCGTAAACAAAAGCCACCGCAATGACGATCGCAAAGTATAGCGATGCAAGCCAAGTAGCCATCCCAGCTGCTGATGCGAATGCCACCATCCCGATAAAGCCAATAGCGATGAGCATGAGCGATTGGCGCGGGTTAGCCACCTCATTTTGCTCATCGCCATGAGCGGCGGTGCTGTGCCGGAAAGCCCTTATCAATGCCTCCCATATGTGAAGGCGAGCCGTGTAGAGCAGGTAAATTGCCATAGCAATGTATGCTCCAAGGCTTTGCTCTTGCGCAAACGGATAGCCGGGATACCTGTATCCGATCACCTCTCCGACGAATGCTTGCAGCTTAATCAGCATGTATGAGAGCCAGATTGAGAGTGAGACATCCGTTGGGACGAGAAAACCAAATCCGACGAGTTCGGGACGATACCAGATGATGAGTGGGCGTAGCGCCCTCCAAGGTGATTCAACGAATGAAGCGCCCATGTCAAACATTTTCCCAAAAGCCGGCACGGATGGGAAGTAAGCGTTAAGCATGTTCATAGCGTTGTAGAATGAGGAGGCGATAAACCCAATCCACATCAGCCTGTCCCTGAAGAAGGTGAGCTTGCCGCCCTCAATTTTGGTTATCTCCAACGGCAGCTGCACGAGTGGGAAGACGAGCTTCTCCTTGTCACACCATTGCCTTGCAAACAGCGACACAAGCCCAAGTGAGCAAATCCAGTAGAGCAAGAAGAAGAGCGTCCACCAAGCCAGCTTCGGTAGCCATATACCCCATGGGACTCCGGCGGGTGAGGAAAGATAAAGTGAGCGCATTGCATCCTTGTCCATCGGTATAAGCCATCTTGGGAGGTTTTGCCAAAGGACGGTGTCAAACTCGTTCTCAGCTGATGCATAGTAAATTGGTGTGCCAATGAGCGCAAACAGGAAGCGCACGATGCCGCACCCGGGAAGCGACGATGCGATCGTCGTGAAGAAGTAAACGAGCATCACTTCAGCCCTGCTGAGCGCGAGTGCGGGGTGAATTAACTTTAACAGCATGTTGGTGATGAGAAGGAGGAGCAAGACGCCGATTGCGGGCACTGGCGGAACTGCCTCTGAGACCTGTGTTGCCAATACCACAATTTCGGCTTGCCTTATCCATATTCCACAAAGTATGTTCAATCCGATGGCAACGATAAGCACATACGCTATGCGTGGGGTTGCTCTTGCAAAGGTGAGCTGTCCTGTTTCCGTTATCCCCGTTTCAATGGCGCCGCGCTCAATATGGCTGTCCGAAAGCCTGTCATGGTGCAATCCTGCACACCTCATTAACGAGCTTTTTGGGTGGCTCGGCATCGTGCTTAAAGGCAGCTTCGCTACAAAAATTTGACCTTACAAGTTCAACACTGCAACTACTACAATGATACGCAAGGCGGCTCATCGGTGCGCCCTAACTTATCGTTCCGGTGAGTTTCATTGAATCAGATTGAGGGTGATGGGCATGACGAAGAGGGAGCGTTTCATGACGGCATTGCGCCGTGGCGTTCCGGATATCGTTCCTGTAGCTCCATTGATACACAGCCGTTATGCGCACAAGCTTCTTGGGAGGTCCGATTGGAGGGCAGTATTTGAGGTCCATCAGATGCTGGGCAGCATTTATTTTCGTGGTCCATTGGGTGTCAGCGTATCCGTTATGATGCCCGAAGGATGGGAGTATGGTAGAAGGGTTATTTCAACCGAGTCGGGTGGGCGCATCATCAGCGAGATAGTCTTGAGGACGCCGAAGAAAGCGCTTTTTGGAAAGCACATCAGCGGAATGATACCTCATGACCCACTCGTCGGGAAGACAGTTGAATATCCGGTCAAGTCAACCGACGACTGGGGAGTGTGGATTGATTACCATGAGCGGTGGCTCTCATCGGTTAAGGGGTTTGAGTTTGAAGCGGTGAAGGAGGCAGTAGCCGTTATGGGTGAGGATGGCATTGCAAGTGTTGGTCTTGTGCCAGCTTTCACGATGGCTGGGGAGGCTCGTGGGATGCAGGATTTATTGTTTGACCTCTTTGATTGCCCGGATACGATGGAGGAGGTGATGCGGATAGGCAGGCAAGTGATGCTAAAGTATGTTGAAGCATTCATAGCCTCACCAGCCGAAGTTGCATGGCTTGACATCTGCTGGGCAACCGGGGCTAATATGAGCCCGAAGATGTTTGAACGATGGGTGCTCCCTGATGTGGTTGCAGCTATGGAGCTTGTAAGGGGCACGCGTGGGAAGTATCTCGGCTTGTATACGCTCGGCAGAGTGAGGGAGCTTCTCCCAATGCTCGTTGACACCGGTGTCCACTTCATTGAGACATTTGAACCAAATCAAGGCGACATAACATTGTGTGAGGCAAAGCGATTGTATGGTGACAGGGTTTGCATCATGGGCAACTTTAACTGTGTCGTGCTTTCATTCGGCACGGTTGAGGATGCGCGCAGGGAGACATTGAGATGCCTTGCAGAGGGCATGGAAGGCGGCGCCTACATACTCGTCACGGGTGATGAAGTTCCCGCAGATGCCAAGTGGGAGAATTTGAAGGCAATGGTTGAAACGGTTGAGGAGCATGGAAGGTATTTCGCATGACGGTGTTTGGTAGGGCGCAATTGAAATCACTCAATGACGACGACCTCATTTGTCGGCTTGAAGAAGTGAAGGAGCAACAGCAGGAAGAGGATAAAGGTGTTTCCGAGTATCAAGCCCATTGCGGCAGGTCTGAGCATTTGCCAGAGCCTTATCCCGCCAAACCACAGCGTCATCGCCTTGATCACCCACCCGAAGAAGATGCTGAAGCCATACCTGTCGCCAAACCAAGTCCCATTTACTGCCACATACCCGAGTGGGTGGAATGGCCACCAGAGGAAACGCCACCTGAGCATGCACAGCGCAATTGTGACGATGCCTCCGGAGAGGAGCGAGATGTAGTCACCCGTTTTCATTTTCTGGTCTTGCACGAGCTGGTTGAGCAGTGTGCGAGCCATACCAGCTGGATAGCCCCTTGTCCACCAACCCATCTTTGGTATTGGTGTTGTGTAGAGTATGTGAATGCATGTTGGGTGGCATGCGAGCATGGAAATGAGCACCGATGCCATCGTCAATTTGAGGACTTGAATTTCGTTCAGGCGAGCTGCATTGGCTATCTTCATTGTCTGAACAGCTTGAGCCAATACGCATGTTGCGGAGTCGTTCAGCTTTGAACCGATCATGTTGAGCCCGGTGATGTTCTTCGGACCGATTACATCCTTTCCGAATGCCCTGACGATAAATGTGTGTGGTGATGGTGTCCAGAAGACAAAGAGACCAGCCTCAGCCACCATTCGTGCAACGAGTATCCTCCAGATAAAGTGGATGGCGAAAAGCAGCATAGCCCAATGCAGCGATAGGTTAATGGCGCGCGCAAATAAAAGGAGAACAACAAAGCTGATGGAAATGATGAGGAGCGCTGTGCGCGGCGATACCCTTGTCTGATTCGCACTGCCTTTTCCCTCTCGGTGTAAAGCTGCTGTGATGAACTCCCTTAAGTATCCTCTCGCCACCCACACTTGCATGGCGAATAGAGCGAGCAGCCCGCCGATGGTCTGAAACTCAAGCGGGACATAAAAGTCCGTCAAACCGAGAGCTGACCTTACGACCATTTGCATCCTCCTAACGATGTAAAAGAACCAGAAGCTGAAGCCGACATCGGTCGTGATAAGGTATGTGATTCCGATCATGTCAAAGTAGTAGTTAAGCGGCATATAGTTGAGCACATCCCAAGGTCGCCCGCTGAACAGGACGCCAAAGTTTCTGTAGATGTTGATGTTGGGGAAGCTCGGGAAGTAAATGTGAATGGCACGCACGGTGTAAATGAAGGTAGGGATCATGAAACAAACCCACATCAGCGGGTTACGCACCAGAGCTCCCAAGCGAACCTCATCTGCAACTTCAATTGGGACTTGGGCGAGTGGGAAGACAAGCTTCTCATTTTCAACCCACTGTTTGCGTAACACGGTGGCAATCCCTATCGCTGCATAGAACAGTGCTGCATAAAATATCGTCCACACCATCAATGGGATGACCCAAGGTTGCCACGGTATCTTTGCACCCTCGGACATACCTTCAAATGCCCATGCTATGACCCCACTGCGCGGGTCTTTTGAGGGCAAAAAGCAGCTTGGTATGTAGGCGAGCCAATTCGGGACATCGTATTGGAGCAGCTCCGGCATGTTTCTCGGATGCGAGTAATACACTGGCGCTAAAAGACCGAGGTAGAGGTAATCGGCATATTGTTGACCCGGTATGCCCGTCATGACGAGCACCGTGCAATAGATGAAGAGCAGTTCGGATTGCGATAGGATTGCCCTGCCGAGGAGGCGCTTGCATAGGCTATTGAGGAGCGTGAGCACCATTATCGGGAAAAGCGCACAGCGTGGCAGATGACCGGTGCCAATTAGGTCGTAACGCAAGTATGCCGAAAAGCAACCTGCAACCGTTATTCCGATGACGAGAGCAAAGGCTAATAGGAGTGCCTTAGGCGTTGCCAGAAGTTCTCGTTCTTTCTTTTCCACGCTCACCTCAATCAATTGCTTTCTTGCCATAGATGAAAATGCCTCCATCGGTGTAGCAGGCACACAAGCTTGCAATGAGACGAGCTTGGGTGCCTGCTTTCTCAACGCATTGAAGATGTGACGGAGGCGCGGCTTGGACTCCTCTCCAAACACAAGCACATTAACTGAGCTCTGCGCCAAGCTTATAATAGCATAATGCCACTTATGGCGGGCTATGAAACTCGGCCAAAGAGGGGTGGTTTAAATGCTCAACATCAGGCAGCGCATGTGGAGGAGGGAATTTATGAAGGCATGTTCACTTGCAGCTCTGTTTGGTGCGGCAGTCGCAATGTCGTTATGGAAAAAACTTGAAGATGCCATGTCGCCTTTCCTGCAGCGCATGGGATGGGGCAAGGGCGCAAATGTTAAAAACCAAATTGGAGCGGCAAAGGGGGATGAACAGCAGGTCAAAGCCAACGCCATTGGAAGCCGTAAGGTAGCTACAAAGGCGGGGCAGAAGGAACCGGAGGTAGTTCCATCCGACTATATCCGCGTTGAGGTTAGCGGCGTTGTCACTGACAAAGTTGGTGAGCCGGTCGTTTTGCTCGTTGACAAGGGCTCACGGAAGTATTTGCCGATATGGATTGGGTCTTCGGAAGCGCTCGCCATCGCTATGGCTCTCTCTGGGAAGAAACCGCCTCGCCCAATGACACACGACTTGCTCACCACAGTGATCAAGGCGTTAAACGGAGAGGTTCTACGCGTCGTCATCAACAAGATGGAGGCGCAGACATACTATGCGAGCATAGTTTTAAAGGGCGCTGGTAGAGTCCAAGAGATTGATGCCCGCCCGAGCGACAGCATTGCGCTTGCGTTGCGGACTAACTCCCCAGTTTACCTGACTCCTCAAGTGGCGAGTTTCATGGAACCGATGGGCGAAAGCGAAGGCGGTCAGTCAAAGAGAACATGAGCTGCAGCAGCGACGGAGGAAAGGACGCAAGCAAGTGGTGAGGGTGAATGGGTCCATTTGAAATCGCAATGGTGATACTTGCGCTGGCTGTGGCGCTGTGGCTTATATCTTCGCTTATACGCAGCCGTAAGAGTTAGAGCAGTTGATGCGCTTGGGCATGAGATACGGCGCGTGTGGTGTTTCAAATGAGGGATGTAAAAAGCTGGGCGCAGAAGGTAAAGGAGGCAGTGAAGAAGGTCATTATCGGAAAAGACGATGTGATTGAGAAGGCGATCATAGCGTTGTTGGCAGGTGGACATATCCTGCTTGAGGATATTCCCGGTGTCGGCAAGACGACTTTCGCAAAGGCACTCGCAAAATCACTCGGGTGCACATTCAAGCGGATACAATGCACGCCTGACCTTCTACCATCGGACATCATTGGCACAAATGTGTATCTCTTTCATGATGGCAGATTCGTCTTCCGACCGGGTCCAATATTCGCCAACATAGTGCTCGCCGATGAGATAAACAGGGCATCACCAAAAACGCAATCAAGCCTGCTTGAGTGTATGGATGAGCATCAAGTCACAGTTGATGGTGTCACCTACCAGTTGCCGCAACCGTTCTTCATCATTGCCACGCAGAACCCAATTGAGCCCGAGGGCATCTTCGTGCTTCCAGAATCGCAAGTTGACCGGTTTTGCATGCGCTTGAGGCTCGGCTACCCGAACCCAGATGAGGAAAAGCAAGTGCTAATTGAGCAGCGCTTGACGCACCCGCTTGAGGCGCTTCATCCGGTTACGGATGCGCATGAAGTGCTGGAGATGCAGAGGGAGGTGAGGGAAGTATTTGTGAGCGATTTGATCTACGGATATGTGCTGCGCATAATTCATCAAACGAGGAAGGACGAACGCTTACTGCTTGGTGCAAGCCCGAGAGGTTCTCTATTCCTCACACGCACCGCTCAAGCAAGAGCGGCAATATATGGCAGGGATTATGTTGCGCCCGATGACATAAAGGCGCTTGCAATTGATGTGCTTGCGCACCGTCTCATCGTCAAACCGATATACCAAGCTGAGGGTTTGGTTGCAGAACAGATTGTTGCTGAGATGCTTGACCTCATCCCAGTGCCAGACACGCTTTAAACCGATAGGAGCTGCGCAGTTGAATGTAGGGGCAGTTGTTAAACCGCCTGTATGTGGATTGGCTTTACTTGCGCAAAGCGGTTTTGCAGATGGGCTGTCATCTGCCACCACAGCTCGCCTCCACAAGCGAATGCTAAGGTGACGAGCTCAAACAGAATTGAGTCGGCTTAAACTGCTGCAACTGGATGTGGTGAAGGTCACTTACAGTCAACAGAGTGATGGGGGTTATGGCAGATGGGAATAAAAGGCATGCCACCGAGTCGGCGAGCTTTGAGGGGCAGGGTGAGGATTCGGTGGGGGACAATGGCGTCCTTTCTTACGCTTGGCTTGGCGCTATACCTTGTTGGGGTCAGCAACGATAGCGAGCCAGCCCATTTCATCTCTCGCATCTTGTTGTTTGTGCCGCTCGTGAGTTTTATGCTTGGCTTGGTGAACATGAGTGGAGTGACATGCAGGTTGCAATATCCGAAGCTCAGGTTGTGGGAGGGTCAGAATGCCGACTTGCATCTGAAGCTCACCAACCATGGCTCTCTGTCAAAGCTCAACTTCCTGTTTCACATCACCATCCTGAATAAGACGCTCAACTTTGGGCAGAGCAGTGTTTGGTTTATCCCATCAATCGCTGGCGAGCAATCCGCTGATGCGGTCGTGTCCATTCATGGGCTGAAGCGCGGCGAGAATAAGATTGAGCGTTTTACGCTCGCTTGCGACAGCCCACTCGGCATCTTCTCGTTTGAGCGGGAGTATGGCTGTGATGGGAGCTGCGTCGTTTATCCAAGACTCCTTTGCGAGCCCGAAACCATTATGAGTTCAAACCCAGCCTTTGCAAAGGCATTTGCTATTCGTGATCCATTTGACTATCGTGGTGTGAGAGAGTATGCTCCAACGGATGATCTGAGGTTCGTTCACTGGATGTGCAGCGCAAGGCGCGGTGAGCTCATCGTTAAGGTGCTTGAGCATTATGGGATGGCGCCGTGCATGCTCTCGCTCATCGCTCCCGATGGAGCCGAAACAAACAGCGCATGGGATGATGAGCCGCTGCTTGAGCACATGATCAGGTTCATGGCAACACTTGCAATCTCGCTGAACAATGCGGGGTGTAATGTGAATGCGTTAACTGGGGCATGGGAGGTTCGGATGAGGGGAAAGAGAAGCGGCGATGCAATTATGCTCCTTGAGCGGTTGGCGAGGCTGACATATCGTGAAGCCTCCCTGCCGATAAACATTGGCAGCTCGTTTAATCGCTCTCACCCAATTGGCTTTGCCATATTTCTCGTAACCTGTAGTGCTGTTTCCGATGCGTTGGAAAAGCTTTCACGCATATGCGGTGCCCAGACGCGGGCATCGGGTGGCATCATTGTGCATTTCTGCGCATGCAACAGCGATGAGCATTCTCCCACACTTGCTGAAACTCACCATGTCAAATACTTCGCTGTGCGCAGCTCAAACGAGCTTCTGCCGACATTAAAGGCATGCTTAAGTTCTGTGTTGATGGTTCACGGAGTGCACGGTCATGTCTGAGGCAAATGGTTTGAAGGTGAATTCACTCATACAGGCTTTGCGCGTTGTTGAGCGTGTGGCTCTCTATACGCTTGCATTCCTTTGTTTTGCGGCATCCGCATTTACTGCAATGTGGCATGGTTTTATCTCGGAGAGCGTAGTAATGCGCTCGCTCATAATAGCTCTTCTTGGGGCCGGGGTGAGCTTCTACCTTGTGCATACCAATGTCCTTCCGAGGAGGATGCTAAGTGGCGTTATCCTGGTTTACGCGTTTGCCATTCTGATTTTGGATCTCAAGAGGGAGCTCGGCATCACATTGTGGCAACTCATCGTGCATCCACATAGCTCCATCGCCATATCGGTTCAGGATGCTATATCGCTACTGATGGCATTCATACTCACGCTTGCCGCTTTAAAGCACATGCAGTTGATTGACCCGATTGACTTTTCACTGTTGCTCTTGCTCGGGCTGTGCATCTACACGCTCATGCTGCCGGTTTGCCGGACACTCTCTTTTGTGCTCTTTTTCATCCCGTATGGCATCTTAGCTGCAGGGGTGTTTTCACTTCTCCAGAGCGCTCACCTGCGCTTCGTTGCCTCAATGGTTGAGATACAGGGTTGGGAGGGAGCGCTTTACAGGTCGCTCATACGAACCGTCCTTTCACTAAGCGGTTGGGTGCTTGTGCTTGCAATCGTCATCTCATATTCCCTCACATCTTTCATGCGCCCATTTGAGTTATTACCGCAACTCTCAAAAATTGAGCTTGCCATTTCTGAGCAGCTCTCAAAATACCTTTTCAAAGCCCATAGCATCCTCTCGTTCTATGGATTCTCAATTTCGCTTCGCCACCCAATAAGCGAGCTCTCGGACCCGGTCGTTATAAGAGTTGAATGCAATGTGCCAGCCTATTGGAGGGTGAGCACTTACGACTATTACAAAGATGGCTCATGGCGCAGAAGGCTGAAGTGGCACACGAAGTGTTTGGAGAAGGGTGAAGAACTCATCCTGAACCAAACGGATGACCGTGTAGATGACTCCATACAAACAGAGCAGGTTAAGCAGACATTTCATGTTGAGCGGTGCACGCTCGCATACCTTCCGGCAATATTTGAGCCAGTGCGAGTTGACGCCGACCTTGAGTGGCTCAGCTTTGACTCAGCTGGAACTATACGCTCAAGGAGACTCGTCACACCGGGCTTCTCATACAATGTGTGGTCACGGGTCAAGATTTTCAGCATGCACGAGGTCGCATGGAAGGAGCTAACAAGAGAAGACATTGCAAGGCTTTCACACTACCTGCAAGTGCCGGCCGGAATTGAACTGCAGTTAAAGAGCATAGCCAGACAGGTGACTGCCGGAGCTACAACTCCGTGGGAAAAAGCGCAGGCTATAAGGAGGTATTTGAAGCGGACATTCATATACGATGAAAAACCGCCCTTGCCACCGTATGAGTGCGACCCGGTGATCTACTTTCTCACTTCCTCAAGGAGAGGTATATGCACTCACTTTGCCTCGGCTATGGTTTTGCTGTGCAGGGTTGTTGGGATACCAGCGCGCCTTGCCACCGGATTCGTTATGGGCGAATGGGATGATGCAAGGCGTTCCTTCATCGTCAGAGAAAGAGATGCACACGCATGGGCAGAGGTGTATGTTCCTCCGGTTGGGTGGGTGCCTATGGAAGCCACCCCGGGATATTCAATACCGCCGCCAAGACAATTGGGTTTTGTTGCCGAAAGTGATGGTGGCAATTGGTTTGGCAGTCTCAAAGAGAAGCTTTTACTCCTCTGGGAGGGGCACGATGTGGCAATTTCAATTGCTCTCGTGCTTCTCTCGCTGTTGGCATTTTCCATCTTCGTTATGATGCACACGCAGATCAAAATTCCGTTTGTAGGCGGTGCAAAGAGCGTTCGCGGTGAAGCAGTGAAGTTGTTTAATAGAGCGAGCAGGATTGTCGCAAAGCGCTATCGTCGGAGAAAGCCGAGCGAGACGGCGATTGAATACGCAATGAACGCAAAGGGCATATTGCCAGACAAAGCGCATGCTGCATTCATGCACATGGCTGAGCTTTTCACCGAGTCCATTTACAGCGGAAGGCGACACAACGCTTCGCTGATGCGGGTGCTCTTGCGTGAGCTCAAGGCGGCATTGCGTCATGCTGAAGGATAAAGCTGCGTTGCTGTGAAGCGAAGTAACACTTGCTGTGAAGGGCATTGTTTTGTCCGTTTCGGAATGGCTGATTGCATGCTTGTGCAGAAGATTTGGGAATGGCAAGATGTGAAGCAACTCTGTAAAGCAAGAGGAGGCAAGGAGTGATTGCAGATGAGCGCACCTAAAGTCAAACCGAGGCTTGGCGAACTGCTCATTAATGGCGGGATCATAACGCCGGAGCAGCTTGAGATAGCTCTTGAGGAGCAGAGGATTTCAAATCGCCCCCTTGGGATTGTCCTTCACGAACTCGGCTTCATTAAGGATGAAGAGGTCATTCTTGACATCCTGAGCCGATACTACGGCGTGCGCAAGGTTGACCTCGCAAAGTTCCCAATTGATGTTGAAGCTGTGAAGTTAATTTCGCCCGAGATGGCAAGAAAGCACCTCGTCATGCCGGTGGGCAGGCGCGACAATAAGCTCATTCTGGCGATGGCAGATCCGGGCAACATTATCGCCATAGATGATGTCCGCTCAGCCACAGGAATGGATGTTGAGCCTGTCGTGGCCTCATACGCGGTCTTGTCACAGCTCATCTCTCGCTATTACCCATTGAGCAGCGAGCTGGCAGCAGCTGTGACAGAGGATCTTGAGACATTAGCTGAAGCTCCGGTCGTGGATGTGACGAGGGAGATAAGAGCAGCTCCGACGGTCAGGCTTCTCAACAACCTGCTTTTGAGGGCTGTTGAGAGAAATGCAAGTGATGTGCACATTGAGCCTCAGAGGGATAAGGTGCTCGTCAGGATGCGCGTTGATGGGATACTGCACACCGTCGCGGAGTTGCCCAAGGGTGTGGAGACTTCGCTCATCGGGCGGATAAAAGTTCTGTCACAGATGAATGTCGCAGAGAGACGCTTGCCGCAGGATGGGCATTTCAGATTCAGAGTAAAGGATAAGCAGCATCATGTGCGTGTGGCGACATCACCGACAATCCATGGGGAGAAGGCAGTCTTGCGCTTCCTCCGCCCGGAGGAGGAATTGTTTTCGCTTGAATCACTCGGCATGACACAACAGCAACTCAACACTTACCTGAATCTACTTCGCCAACCGCACGGCATCATCCTCGTCGTGGGACCGACAGGAAGCGGTAAGACGACAACGCTGTATGCGAGCGTCACATGGTTGAACAACGGCAGAAGGAACATTGTCACGCTTGAAGAGCCAGTTGAGCAGGAGATACCGGGCATCTCTCAAATACAGATGCACCCCGAGATAGGTTTGACATTCGCATCGGCTTTGAGGAGTGTGCTGAGGCAGGACCCCGACATAATCCTTGTCGGTGAGATAAGGGATGCCGAAACCGCTGAGCTCGCCATCAGGGCTGCCATGACGGGTCATTTAGTCCTCTCAACGCTGCATGCAAACACAGCAGCGGCAGCCGTGCCGAGGATGAGGGACTTGGGGATTCAGCCATTCCTGCTCGCATCATCACTCCTTGGGGTTGTTTCACAGCGTCTCGTCAGATTGAACTGCCCGCGCTGCTCGCAGCCGTATACGCCTACTGATGTAGAACTGAGAGCACTCGGGCTGACGCTCACCGAGGCAAGCAAATTCAATTTCATGCGTGGGCAGGGATGCGCATATTGCGACATGACCGGATATTACGGTAGGACGGCGCTGTTTGAAATACTGCCCGTGACCTCAACCATACGGACGCTGATAATGCGTGATGCCCCCGAGGGGGAAATTGAATCTGCCGCTGTGAGTGAGGGAATGATGACACTGCGTGAGAGCAGCCTCAGGCTGCTCGCCGAAGGAAGGACGACAGTTGAAGAGGTGTTTGCTGTATTAGCTGCCCCGGAGGAGGAGAGAAGAAGGTGCAAGCGCTGCGGCTATCCGATACTTGAAAGGGACTTCGTATATTGCCCGAGATGTCATTTGCAGCTTGTGAGTGTATGCCCGAGATGTGAGCGCAGGTTGAGCACCGATTGGGATGTATGTCCATATTGCGGCAGTGGCATTGAACCAATTCATGAGCGCCTCTCCGAGGAGGTGGATAGGAGGCTACGGCAGCTTGACAAGCTGTATAAAGTTGGGCTTGCTGTTACCTCAGAAGTTGACATTAGCGCCATCCTGAACATGGTTATGAATGCCGCTATAAATCTCCTCGGCGCTGACAGCGGTTCAATCATGCTGGTTGATGAGGCTACAGGCTCTTTGCGCATAGCAGTTCACCATGGGCTTGATGAGAACATTGTGGCTTCAACAGCTTTAAATCTTGGCGAGGGAATTGCCGGCAGGGTGGCAAAGGAGGGCAGGGCTATAATCATCTCGCCAACAAGGGTTGACCCGGAGTTAAAGGGCTTACTTCATCGTGAGCAGATTGTTTCATCAATGGCTGTGCCACTGCAAGCTCGCGGGAGAGTCATCGGGGTTCTATGCGCCAACAGCCTCTCGCCTGACAAAGTGTTTGATGAGGAGGATTTGAAACTCGCTACAGCACTGGCAAGCTATGCAGCCATTGCTATTGACAATTCAAGGCTTTATGCCATTTCCAGTCAGACACAGCTTGAGAGAATCCTCACAACGATTGTGGCACAGAATGAGCAGCGCCTCATCGGCAGGCGTGAGCATGCAAGAAGGGTTTCGCAACTTTGCAAGCAGTTGCTAATTGAGCTGGGGTATGACCCTTCGTATGCGCAGCGCTTTTCCATGGCTGCTCTCGGACACGAAATTGGCTTGATAACCGTCCCGGACAGCATACTCAATAAGCAGGGGAAGCTCACAAGAGCCGAGAGGCAAATTGTTGAGCAGTTCCCAATTTACTCCGAGCAGTTCATAAAGCTCATACCGCAACTGAGCGAATTCGCTCCAGCCATAAGGCATCACACCGAGAGGCTTGATGGAAGTGGGTATCCGGACAAACTTGTTGGCACGCAGATACCGAGGTTGGCTATGGTCATAGCTGTTTGCGATGTCTATGATGCGTTCATATGCCCGCGCCCGCACAGACCTGCACTCAGCCGAGATGAGGCATTGAAGCAACTCAAAGAGCAAGCTGGAAAGCAGCTTGATGCCGAGATCGTAAATGCGTTCATCAGGCTGGTTACAAGACAGCCGAAGTAAGGGCGACTTCAGTGAGCCGAAGCACAATCAGCAGCGCTTACGAAAATGAGCAATTAGGTTCCGAGTGGCGGTTGCTCATTCGCATTTTGGCGCAGCCGGCGGTGCCGCCGCTTGAGGAGAATGCCTGTAAAGATCAAAAGGGCAATGAGGCACGCCAGCAATGCAATGGCGGTTTGCTCCAGTTCAAGCAGTGCCTTGACCAGCTCCAACTCAAACTCATCGCAGCCGATTGTGTATCCACCCGAGGCGGTGTTTTTCCCGATGACATGAAGCATCACTTCGTGCGAGCCACGCCTCAATTTCACGCTACCGAGTTCAACCTCTCTTTGCGCCTCAGCTTCGGAATAGGAGTCAACTGGCTTCCCGACTTTGACGCCGTCAACCAGCACCTCAAATTTTCCGCCGCTCGGCATGCATGCGATTGTCGCTGACATGTTGTAGATGCCCGACTTGAAGACCGGTAAGAGCAACTTCGCATGCTCACCGGTTGACTTAGCCTCAAGCTTCAGGTATGCACCGCCGCGCCATGGCGGCTCTGCGCCGAAGCGCTTCCTTATCTTCGTTTGGCGAGAGGACGAAATGATAAACATGCGCTCAGCCTGATAGCCGGCGATGGCTGGTTGTATGACGATGTAATCAATGAAGAGCGGTTTGCCATCGAGCGATTCAATCGTGAGCCTGTGCTTGCCAGACCGCAGAGGCTGCGAAACTCCCAAGCCGATTTGATGCCATGCATACTCTGCCTTTGTCCTCCCGCTAAATGCCCTTCCGAGCGGTCGCCCATCAACGAACGCCCTAAACTGACCGCACATCGTGTTAGTTAGCAAGCCGAGTGCAAATTCGTAAGAGCCATCGGCTGTGACATCAAACTCAAATGAGAGTCGTCTTCCGTGGCGTGCAGGCTCAAACGAGACATAGCCACCGCC
>JAVHTD010000015.1:0-70094 GCA_032161105.2 Candidatus Thermosaccharophagus tengchongensis | reverse complement strand
GCGTTGTCATTGCTGTCCCGTGCACGAGATTTTCAAAGCGACAAAGCGCTATGGTTTGAGGAATTGGACACAAGCGGGGATTGTCACTTTTTGGCGCAGGTTGAATTTCGGTCGTGAAAATGAAGTGTGAGAGGGTGTCAGTTGCTTTTGTTCTGATGCGATGGCAAACTAATGTGGGGGCAAACATGAAAGTGAGATGGTGAGCTAACTTGTTTTGGAGGTGGTGAACGATGGCGTGGAATGTTGTTTGGACAATGGCAGTCGTTTGCACAGTGATAGCAGCCGCAGGAGCTGTTGAGTTAGTGAGGGATGGCAATCCGAGAGCGACCATCGTTGCTCCAACTGAAGGACCACCACTATACGCTGCTGAGGTGTTGCAGAGATACATTGAGCGAATCAGTGGGGCAAAGTTGCCGATTGCTCCAGAAGGGCAAAAGGTGACTGGTGCAAGGGTTGTCTTTCGTGTCCGCAAGGGAGCAGCAAAGCTTGATGGCTTTCGCGTTAGGGCGAGCAAAGACACCGTGACCGTTGAGGCTTCCATCCCGCGAGGTTGTGTTTATGGCGCATATGCTTTGTTGGAAGAAATTGGCTGCCGTTTCTATGGTCCAGAACCGCTTGGCGTTGTCATCCCGAAAAAGCGCGACATTTCTGTCCGTAATGGGCTTGAGATTTTGATGGAGCCCGCTTTTGAAAATCGCTTGCCCTCTTATGGTGGACCAGAACTGAATGCCTGTTGGGGTTTTAACTTCACGAACTATACTGGTGACCCAAAGCGGCGTGAACTTATCAACCGAATCGGGCTCAAGACTTGGCGATGGGGACACATTTGGCCACGGCTCATTGAGTCTCAGTTCTTTGCCGATGGGCGACCGCCAGTGAAGATGGACTATTCAGATAAGCAAGATTGGCTGCCTGCTGATGAGAAAGGAGTCCGCCGTCCAAATCCATCTTGGGATGCCCCAGCTGGTCAAACACTTTGCTTTTCTAACCCAGACGCTTTCAGATGGTTCGTTGAAAACGCCGTCAATTGGGTGCTTTCCAATTGCCCCGATGCAGATTATGTGAGCATGTGGTCGGCGGATACGGCGGATTTGTCGCTATGCAAGTGCGAGAATTGCAAAGCAAAAGGTTGGAGCCCGACAGACTGGTATCTCCATATCCACAACGAGATATGGCGGTTGTTGAAGGAAAAAGGTTTTAAGGGTGTCTTTGGCTGGATCGCGTATCATGGTAGTGAGGAACCGCCACAGCAAGTCAAGTTGCTTGACTCTGGCAGGGACATGGACTTGCTTTATGCTCCTCGTCCGAGGGGAGCATCAATGCACGGACCGATCACGAATAGCCACTCCGTCAATACCGCCTACAGGGAGAACATTCAACGATGGCGCAATTACCTCGGCGACTTCAAAGGCACGCGAACGGTGTTTGAATACTACTTTGACCTTGTTTTGCTCGGGCACTTGCCTGCAGGCAGGGCTTTCCTCATCCCGAAGCCTGAGGACATGAAGGAAGAGATGCGGTTTTATCTTGCGCAGGGCTTTAACGGCTTCTTTGACTGTGACCCGCCTTCTGGTGCTTTCTTCCCAGACCCGCTCCGAAAGTGGCTTTACCGCAAACTCATGTGGGATATCAACTTGGACATAGAAGCGGCAAAGCGCGACTTTTTCCAGAACTACTATGGACCTGCAGCAGAGATTGTGCGTGAGGTTAGGGAGGAAGCTGAGCGGCTGATGTTTGAGGACATCAAGTGGCCAATGTGGTCGCCAGCGCACTATGCTGACCGACCGATAAGGCGATTGAGGGAGCTTGAGACAAGGTTGGACGAAGCAATCGCTAAAGTCGGTGATGACGAGATTTTGAGGCAGCGAATTGAGGTCATGAAGCTTTGGGTTCGTTATTGTGCGCTGGCGAAAGAGAGCGAGTATCACATCAAAATCACGAGGGACAGGCAAAAGGGACGCGAGGTTGAATTGAGCATCCGCAAACTCTTTGAGGAAAACCGAGACTTACTCGTCAAAACTGGCTTGATGGGTGAAGGCGATGTCAGGTTCGTTGCCGAAAGTGTTGTTGACTACAACTTAAATGTTTACTTCGGGAAGTGACGGACATCTGACAGCATAGGCTCATTAGCGGCATTGCAGGAATTGTGTCAATACGAAGGATAACCAACAGGAACAGCCCACCAAAGCAAAATCGGCAACTGAAATACCATGCCAAATCACCTGTGACAAATTTTTGTCATCTCCAAAATCTCTTGGCTCGGCAGGAACCTTGCCCCCTCTCAGACTAATCGTTAAAACAGTTGTTCCAAATTGTCATTTGGCGAATTCTTGAGCGTTAACATTAGTTGCGAGTTGCTTACGCAACAATTTCTCCATGTCGTCTTTATGGCGGCGTGAAGCGATGGCAAAAGCACGAACCAACGCTTTAATAACTTCCGAATGACGGCGACCATTTGGCTACTTCATTGCGCATTGCCCTTCGTCCGACTAAATCTGAAGGCTCACAAAATCTTACAGGCACAAACAAAAACACCATTGATTGAAAGCCAACAGCCCTTTGCCGATGCCGCACCTCAATTTCAATCACCGCCTCGTTTCTGACCTCATAGCGTAAAAGTGGGTGCTTACGCCACCAAACTTTGAACCCACAAAATTCTTTTGGTGTTGGCTCGTCTATGACAGCGAATTTCTCGTCGCAAAACTCCGATTGCGCTTCAATGAATGCAAGCAGCTGAGTCAAATCTATTGAAGTTAGCAAAGCGTGTTTTCGTGCTAATTGCAACATTATCCCCAATTCTGTAGGATTTCCCTCATCATCACGATAGGCAATTTGCCACTCTAAGACATCCTCATCGCTGATTGGTTCTTGCCGAACAGCGATAGGTTGTCCTTTACGCTTAACACGAACCCTCCCCGTTGGCTGAGTCAAAGGCAATTTGCAAATGATGCGCCTTGCTATTGCATCCCACTCCACCTCAACGAACTTCCTCGGCACTGCCTTCACCCCTCAAAACTCGCCCCAATTTGGCAACTAATGCCTCTATTTCGTCTGCTGCCGCTAACCCATTTCGGTAGCGCTCGTGAAGCTGTTGGTAAGCCTCAGCGAATTTCCGTTGCATGCTCATTGGTGGGAGGGGGACAAGTATTTCCCGAAGCAATCGCTGCGGAATGGTCACTGTCCCTGTCCCCCTTTTGAACCGTTCCAGCTGCTGCTTGAAAAAGCTTGTCTGCGAAAACAGGGCAAAAAATTCGGGCAGCAATAGTTCGGTGCGGAAGCGCAAAATGTAAAGGTAATCGTCGGCGATGCCAGTTTCATCATCATGGAGCACAACAGCAGTTCGCCCGATGCATCCAACACCGACTCGCACAAATATGACATCGCCCACTTTCGTTCTCGCTTGTGGTTTGTTCATTGCGCTGTTCTCCGATACGAAACGACCATCACAGCTGAGGTCAATGCCAAAAGGTGTCACTGTTTTGGCGGAAACGAATGGGATGCCAGCTTGAGCAAATTGCCTGCGGTCGCCATACTCCGTGCTACCACCACGCATTTCCTTCAAAAGTGCCTTCAGAGGCTGTAACGGGAAGGCGCAAAGCAAATCAGGTTGGTTCAAATGGTGCAAAGGCGCCATGTCCTCCAACAAGTCGGCAACCCGCTTTTTCATCCCCGCCCTCTCAATTTCGTTCAAGTCACTCTCTGTCTCTGTGTGAAAAAGCAAAGCATGTTCGTCAGGAGAGGAAGGTTTTCGGAGGGCAATCAAGGCACAACTCTTTGCGGCGAAAAAAGAGCGGGACAAACTGACTATGGCAATTGGTGTTGTGTGTCGGATAAGCCACGCCCGCACGCGCTTCTGTGGCAAGTTGGCGAAAATCCCCTCTGGCAGCACAATAGCGAGGACGCCATTTTCACGCAGCGAGCGAACGCATAACTCCAAAAACAGCACTTCGGTCGCTTCGCTGTTTCGCCCTGCACCCAACTCAAAACAGCGCAAAAGCGCTGGGTCTGTCACGCGCCCATATTTTGCCGAGAAGGGAGGATTAGTTGCCACGAAATCAAACTGTCCCTCAAATTCACGCAAAAGCCACAGGGCATTTGCACATCGCAATTGCAGGCGCTCGCAATCCTTATCGCATCCAGCGCAATCCCGAAGCACCCTCTCATCCACATCTATGCCGACAACTTGCCTAAACCCTGCTTCCAACATGGGCTTGAGGAAAACGCCATTCCCGCAGGCAGGGTCTAATGCCACTTCACGGCGGTCAAGAAATGAAGTTGCAAATTTCACCATCCATGAGGCAAGGGATGGAGGGGTAAAGAACTGTCCCATCACCTTTTCATAGCGCTCAAAGTGTCGGTCTCTCTGGCGCTTTGGAGTTTCCAGTTGCAACAAAGTTAACTGCTTCATATCAGCCAATTTCAGTTCCCCCTTTACCCGTATTTTGCCCTTTAGTGCGCTGGGTAAAAATTACCGAAGCACTTCATTGCCCGAGATTAACATTTAGCCCTACGCCAAAAATTTGTCAAGTGGTGGCAGCGTGGACTTAGCGATGGCAGCGCTGGAATTGTGCCAATAGAGTTAGGCAATGCGGAGGCAGCTTTAGATGTGCCAAATTTACTTATGCCGATGGCGAAGTTGGTTCACGCTCTTGCCAAGACGATTAAAATGGCTTTTTCTCATGCGCTGTCAGGAAAAGGCAGTCTATCTTAGCTCCATCCTCTCGCCCAATTATCTCCAGTATCACCACTCCTGCAGGCAATTCCAACGCTTTTTGCAATTTGCCTCCCGGCTTGCCCAATTCCACTGGCACCCACTCCCACTGAGGATGCACACCAGTGTGCCATTCGGTTTGGGGAATAAGTTCACGCTTCCCCTGGCGCAGGCGGATGAAGAAGGAGTCATCCTCCGGTGTGGGAGTTTGCACCCTCGCCCAGAGGAAATATCGTCCCGCTTTCGGGATTCTCAAGGGAATGAATGCTTTTGCTTCCATGGCGCTCCCTCGCCCACCCGGAGCACCGGGAACCCAGAGAAAACGACCTCCTGAGGCTTCTGAGTCTTCACCCACTTCAAAGGGTGGCAGTATGAGGGGCGCATCTTCCACTTCAAATGGCTGTTCTGGCAAAGCCGTTGGCACTCCTTCACCCGATAAAAGGCGATGATATGTGGCTATTGGCTCTACACTTCGCAATATTGCCTGTCCGACCTCTCGCCCGTTCACCCAAAGGATGCCCTCTTGAGCTTCCGCCTCTTCGCTCAGGCGCTCGCGCGTGGCGATGTTCGCCCTTAGGTGCAGCGATGCTTCATCGCCGGGAGCGAGAATGTCCACCACTTCACCATCCCGGCGAACCGTAGCCTGGTCTTGTGAAAACCTTTCACGAAAGCGCACAAAGCCCTTTTCATCCAAGCCCTCCGCCACACGAATCCAAAAGGCTGCCACAGCCCTACCCCGAGTCGGTGGCTGGTTTGAGTGGATAATGCTCAGCCTCATAACTCCGTAAGGATTGCCGTCATTCACTAAAGCAAGTTGAGCCTGTTGCCCTTCCAAGTCCAGAGCGTAAACCACCTTTACACCAACGGCTGCGTCGCCATAGCGAAGGAACAGTGGCGTTTCCAAAGCCACCTGTGCGCTTCCCGCTTCCTGCGTCAATGGGCTGCGTTGCCCTCCCAACCAAACCTCTATCCCTTCGCGAGGGAAGACGAGGTGAGTGGCAAGGGAAACGGGTTGTGGAATGCGCCGTTGAAAGGAGGGCTCTTCAGGCGAGATGGCAACAAGCATCAAAGCTTCCCTGCCCTTGTGGACGCTGCAGACAAAAGGCTCCGGATGCCACGACTTCAAGTGCCCACCGGGTGTTGTCTCTCGCTTTTTGCCGTAGGGGTCGTTACGGGCGTCCACAACAAGGTAGCCCATAGGTTTATCCGGACCATTGGCGAACTGTATGGTCATCACTTTGTCTTCGGGTCCGTAGCATGCCCCAGCCACACCAAGACTTATGGAGCGACCGAGCCAATGTGAAGCCCACTCACCTTTACCACTTCCCCAGCGCTGACGCACAAAGCGCGGCGCCTCTTTTGCTGCCCTTTGCCTTAAGGCTTCGGATGGCTTCCAGCCAGCAAGCATGAGGAAGCGAGAGGGCAGGTAGCCGGCAGGCTGCGGCAACCAGCCAGCATAGCGCAGGTGTTCATCCAGATAACCTCGCCCGGTGAGGTAATCGTAATCTCGGCTATGTGCTCCGCCAAGCCTTTGGCATGGCTCAAACCAATTGGCAGCGATGTCCTCCCAAAAGAGCATGAGGGCAGTTTCCGCTTGGCTTTTTGCTTTGGCATTTTGTGAGAAGCGTGCGATGAGGATGAGGCAGTCCAAATCAACGCCGTAGTAGGTTGGGCTGAGATATTCACGGATGCCATTCTCGTAGGTGTGAAGGAGCCATGTATCAAGCATCCCGTAACCACGCCGAGCCAACTCCGGGCGGGCGAAGTTCTCCCCTAAGGCAATGCAGTTCCAAGCCTTCATGAGGAAGATGTTGGTATAGCCCACCGAAACATTGTGCCTTAAGATGCCCTCAATTCCAAAGCGGATGAGTCGCTCAAGGCGCTCCTTTGCTCCCTCCGACAAGCGCTCGCGATGGCGCATCCAGAGCAAAGCTGCATCCTGCATGGAGAACTCCACAGCATTGAGGTCTTCCGGGCGCTCTGCCTCCCAATACCAACGGAAGTTGCCGAATGTGCGGCTCTCCGGGTTACGGTCTTGCATCTGCTCCGCCAACGCCAGTGCCTCTTCAATGTGCTCCATGCCCCAGTTGGCTTCGGCGCATTCCAGTGCAAAGGTGAAAAGTTCTCGCACTCCCAATCGCCCGGGCTTCTTTTGGATTTGCTCCCAACGGGCTTGAAGACGACGCACCACCGCCTTATGCTGCTCCAAGGTGAGAGGTGGCGATGTGTAAATCCTTGATGGCTCTTCGGTTGCCAAAGCGGAAACGAACGCCCATAGCCCTATCCAAATCATGCCCATCACCACTCTCCTTTAGGCTCAAGCTTCGTCAGCTCACAGATGCCTCCCACCGAGGAGGATTCCCCTCCTCCCCCTTCCTCCCTCTGCTCACAAACCGTCCTCATTGTCGTCTTTTTACGCCATATGATTGCACCCATGTAGTCAAAGCCAATTGTCTCGCATTGGGCGATGATTTCGGCGTGGAGTGGGATGATTTTGTAATGCCCATAAATGACAGCACGAGCAAATTGGTCACCTATGTTGATGCAAAGCCGTCGCCCAGGCTTTAGCACACGCCAACATTCGCACCAGACACGACTCAAATCCAGCAAGTATTCGTGCAAAGTTTGCCCATACCCAATTTGACCCTCTACGCCGTAATCTTTAATGTGCCAATAGGGTGGTGAAGTCACCACAAGGTGAACACTTTCATCAGCGACTTCCGCCATGTTCCGGCTATCAGCGATGTAAATCTTGGCTTGAGCCTGCATGGCATTAAGCCTCTTGGTTGCAAAAAGCAAGTGGTCAAGGCTGGCTCGCTTTGCTCCCCTCAATGCTAATCACATCTCGTCATAGCGCTTGAGTGGGCGATACCAAATGTTTCGGAAGCGCACTACATCGCCATGGTCTTGTAAGCGCAGCGGACCAACTGGTGGATGTGGTTCATATCTTGGCAGTTGGCGGTGCGTAGTGCGCCCATAAAGTGGCGTGTGGTTGTGTATGACTATGCCGTTGAAAAGCACCGTGATGTAGGCTGGTCTTATCAGCCTATCACCGTCAAACCTCGGCGCCTCCCAGATGATGTCATAAACCTGCCATTCACCGGGCGGTCGGCAGGCATTCACGAGCGGCGGATACTGCCCATAGATTGCGCCAGTTGTCCCGTCGGGATAAGTGATGTTGTTGTAGCAGTCCAAGACTTGAACTTCGTATCGTCCCATGAGGAAAACACCGCTGTTGCTTCTCGCTTGTCCTTCACCGGATGATTCGGGCGGTGCTTGCCATTCAACATGCAGTTGGCAATCGCCAAAGTGTTCAATCGTCTCAATGTCACCAGTTCCGGGCACAACTTCCATGTAGCCATGTTCAACCTTCCACTTTGCAGGTCCACCATCAACGCAGCTTCGCCACTTTGAAAGGTCAGTGCCATCAAACAGGATGATGGCATCGGACGGTGGCTTTCCCGGTGCATCCTGTGTGCTGAATGTTCCCGGATAGACAACCGGCGGTTGAGGACGATTGCCATCGTGCACACGCCACCTTGTCCCCGGAAGGAATGGCGTATCGTCGTAACCTATCTTCTTCGCCATCCTCATTCACCTCCGCAATTGCCAATCAAAATGCGCTGCTAAAACCATCTCTAACATTGTAGCTTGGTGTGCTGGTTTTGTTCCCGCAATTCCGTTCCTGCCTTTAGCGGTTGAAGTTGCTCCCGCATGTTAGCTATGAAGTTTTTCCACTTGACCAGGGTGCAAAGTGCCACCATGGCTTTCTTCTTCGGAATGGCTGATGGAACTTGTTTTTGAGCTTACCTTGTGACTCAAGGTGGATCATGCACGCGCGTATGCAACCCATCCCACCGCATATTGCCGACGGATGATGATAACTCTCCCACGCATTCCTGCTGTATGTGACCAATTGTTTGGCTTGCGACCACGCCTCACCACTTGTTGCATCGCTCTTCCCCTCAATTATCTCCGAGACAAACTGCGCAGCACGCTCATCAAGGAATGGACTGCATTGCGGAGTGCCAACCTGATAGGCGACACCGCATTTCCTTTCATCCAACTCGCCCCATTCAAGCTCCCTACCTGCAACTGTGACTTTGACCGTCCTTGATTTGCTTATTGCACCGGCTGGGCATTCATCGGCGCAGCGCATGCATCGGTCGCACAAGCCGCCATCAAACAGCGGGTCTGGTTCAAGTGGCGCATCGGTGATGATGAAGGCGAATCTTTGTCTCGGTCCAAACTGAGGTGTGAGCAGAAGTTTGCTGTATCCAATTTCACCCATGCCACAAATGAATGCAGCTATGCGGAAGTGAAGGAAGACATCCGGCTTTGGCATCCCCTCTGCCACTGGCTTCCCGACACCGCAACCGAGCCTGACACTCGTGTTTTGATACAGCACTGCCTCATATCCATGGTCCTCAATGAAGTTTCCGACGAGCCTCAAGACTATCGGCGCAAACACATCGTTAATGCTGGCGTAGCCCATTGCAGGATAACCGGCAAAGTATGTTCCCTCTTCAATGCCGCGAAGCAATCCACGATGTATCCTGAACCCAAGCCCGATAATGGCTTTGGCATCGGGGAAAATGTATCTCGGATCGCACTCCTTTGGGGCGCCATCAAACCTATCCATTGAGCCGATGCCAACTATATCCGCACCGCACTCAAGTGCAAAGCGCTTTACCATTTCGGATGTGAGCATGTGTCATCACCTCGCTATGTTGAATTGCAACGAAGCGAGGGCGCTTCTTGCTGCAAGATGTTCCCGCCGCTTACAGTCAGCAGTCAAACATCTTGGCACACTTTAAACTGCCCAGTTTTGTAGGCACACTGTGTAATGCTACTTGGCTTTTCCGCTCACCGAGTGAGCCACAATAGTTATGATTGTGCTAACGGCGAGATGAAGCGCAGGTGATAGGTGGGATGGCTCAACTGAGCTGAGTGAGGAAACCGACAAGGTATTTTCGGCACGCTGAATATCACTGCCAATGCCATTAAAGCGTTTACCCTGCGCTGGGGTTATTGGGGGTTGTGATATGTTCGGGGTTGAAGTGAGCCGCATCGCCGTTAATGTGTTGACCACCTTTGGCGAGTTCGCCAAAATTGCTGCCCATTGGAATGATTGCATCAGCCGTTGGGTGCCGCCAAATAGAGCCATCTTCGTTACGGGCGAATGGCTCTCAACTTGGTGGAAGCATTTTGGTCATGGCAAGTTACACATCGTCTGCGTTGAGCATCACGGTGAGCCAATTGCGTTTGCACCGCTCTTCATCAAACGCACTCATGTGCTCGGAAGCAACATTATGAGCTTCATCGGGACGGGCATCTCAGACTACGGTGAGATTGCAATAAAGCCGGGCATGGAGCGCCTTGCAATCGTCACTCTAATGCGTCACTTGGCGTCGCATTGTGACTTGTGGGATGTAATTGAAATGCGTGAGATATCGCTCGCCTCCAAAGTGCCTTCCTTGATCAGGGCATGGTGTGAGGATGATGGGTGGCGATATGGGATCGCATGTCATTTGAGCGTCTCCGAGGTCTGTCCGGTGCTTAACCTGCCGGAATCGTTTGAGCGCCTTCTATCCTCAGTGAGGGGCAACTTGCGCACCAGTTTGAAAAGGAGGGAGCGCCAACTGCGCAAGCTGTTTGATATGCAGGTTGGCGTCGTCAGTGATGATAACCAACTCAGCGAAGTGATTGAAGTCATGTTCAACTTGCATGCGAGGCGCTGGAGGAGGAGGTTACAGCCGGGTGTGTTCTTCCTTCCATCGGTGCAAAACTTTCACCGCGAGTTTGCAAGGCTCGCACTCAAGAACGGATGGCTTGCAATGCATTTTATGAAGCTTGATGGGGCTTACACGGCTGTGCACTACTGTTTGAGGTTTGATAGCGCCACATGCTATTACGGTGGTGGATTCGCACCTGAGTTTGGAAAACATAGCATTGGGACAGTCCTTATGGGATACGCAATCAAGCATGCGATTGAATCAGGGGCGTCTGTGTTTGATTTCCTTCGCGGGTGCGAGGAGTATAAGCTCCTTTGGGGTGCGAAGCCGATCCCCAATGCATCCCTGAGGTTGTTCCAAAGGCGCAATGTTCGTTCGCTGGCTACAATGGCGCTGTTGGGCATGAGGGATAAGCTCGCGCTAACGGCTAAGTGTGCTGCACAGCGCATTGGCTAACGCTGTCACAGCTGCTTGTGCGAGTTCACTGCGAGATTGCAGGAGGTGATGGCGAACTTGCAGAAGCTTATTTGCCGATTTGCCAGCATGCTCGTTGTTATCATCTGCGTTGGCGTGCTTGCATCGCAATTTGTTCAATGTCATCGGTTTGTGGAGAGGGCAAACGCATCAAGCATCAACGGGATAAAACTCAGCGAGCTCGGCGGGAGGGTGATGATTGTATCGCCGCATCCGGATGACGAGGCATTGGCATGCGGTGGATTGATCGCCGCGCTCTCAAGGTGCGATGCATCAGTGAAGGTGCTCTTTGTGACGCTTGGCGAGGGCTTCACATTCGCGCTTGAGCAAAGGTTGCGGACAGTTCTTGTGAGCACTCAAGATAGGTTGCGCTTTGCAAAGGTGCGTGCCGATGAAGCGAGAAAAGCTTTGAGCATACTCAGCGGGGGCACGCGGAAAATTCATGTGGAGTTTCTCGGCATCCCGGAGACGGCGATGGGGCGAATGTGGCTCAGGCATTGGGGGAGAGAAAATCCGTGCATGAATAACGCCATAAAGAGTTGTTACTCATACCGGCTCACTCAGGATTCAAAGCCATTTCTGCTCTGCGCAGATGAAACCATTGACCAGCTTAAGCGCTCAATAGCGAGCTTTAACCCGACCAGCATTTTCATCCCACACAGGCATGATGACCACATCGTCCATTGGGCTACAAATGTGTTTTCGCTTGCGGCGCTGACCGAGTTGCGTTATGAGGGGAAATTGGATGAGCATGTGGGCGTTTACGAATACCTCGTGCACTTTGGAAGGTATCCAGCACCGCAGGGTAGCTTCTCAAGGCTTCCACTATTCCCGCCAAAGGTGTTGAGCGAGGCGGTGTTTGAGGACTGGCAAATGCTGCCTTTGCCAAAGGATGTGGTTGCTCTAAAGGCTGCGGCTATCATGGCATACAAATCGCAGTATGCGGTCATGCGTCGCTTCATGAACAGCTTTGTCCGCTCAACCGAAGTGTTTGAGAGAACAAGTGTTGGTGAGCACTTTAAGGACGCTGTCTTCATCTACGATAGGGAGTTTGAGCCGGTCATGCCAGCAATTCATCCCGGAGCTGATGTGAAGAGCGCTATCATATCTCGCTCCGATGAAATGCTCTTTGTAACCCTCAACTTGCGCTCGCAACCAAGCGAGCATCTGAAATACCGCCTGCACATGTTTAAGCCGGCATTTGGAGACGGGGTGAGATATCACCTGCTGACCTCGGTGAATGGCGATGGCAAATGCGTTGATGCAAAGGGTATCTCACCGAGACTTATCCGATGCCATCGCATTAAGGATGGCTTGATGCTTTCCTTCCCGAAGCAATCGCTCAAAGGATTTGCGACATGGCTTGTGACGCTTGAAGTTGTTGCAGGCGAAAGGATGGTTGACCGAACTGCACCGGTCATCATTAACTTTGAGGTTGCGGCAAACCATGAATGACCCGTGAATGGCATCGTTGGGATTTGTGTGACAGCACAAAGCGTTACTAAAGCGCTCCGCAAGTGCTGTCCTTTCATGTCCTATAACTTGCCTTGAATTTGCCGGCGTGTGTTGTGTAAAAGTTATAAGGGGGGCAAATCCGATGGGTGAGTCATCCAAAGGGTCATGCGAAATGGCTGAGCTGTTTCAGCGTCCGTTGATTCATCGCCTTTGGGCGTATCTGAAACTCTCCGGGCCTGGATATCTGCAAAGTGCCTTCACACTTGGAAGCGGCACAGCCAG
Organism: Candidatus Thermosaccharophagus tengchongensis; assembly: GCA_032161105.2. Taxonomy (GTDB): domain Bacteria; phylum Armatimonadota; class Fervidibacteria; order Fervidibacterales; family Thermosaccharophagaceae; genus Thermosaccharophagus; species Thermosaccharophagus tengchongensis. The sequence goes on along the minus strand of JAVHTD010000015.1, from coordinate 57,437 downwards.
CGCATGCGTTTTGGCGGGCGCTAAGTATGGCTACATGTTGCTATGGGTGCATCCGCTTGCAATCATCATGGGCGCCATCATGCTTTCGGCAATCGCAAAACAAACGCTTGCAACCGGTCATCGTCCATACTGGGTATTTGCTGAGCGCTTGCATGCTGGAGTGGCTTTGTTCTGGGGTATAGCGGCTCTTCTTGCCAGCATCATTTGGCACTTCCCTCAGTATGCCCTTGCGGGCTCGGTGATATCGGACTTAGCCGAGCTTGTCGGATTGAGTATACCGAAATGGCTTTACGGTGGCGCGCTTCTGCTGCTTGCTGTGGCTATCTCATGGAGTTACAGCTACGGCATCAAAGGTGTGCGGTTCTATGAAAACTCACTTCGAGCGATGGTTCTGGGGATACTGGTTGCCATCTTTTTGGTCGTGCTCAAAAGCGGCATAGATTGGGGCGAGGCTTTGCGCGGTTTTTTTATCCCGCGCTTGCCCAGTGACCCAAAAGGGTTGACCATTGTCATGGGTGGCATTGGCGCTTCTGTTGGGATCAACATGGTCTTCCTCTACCCATACTCGCTCTTGAGGAGGGGATGGCGTAGGGAGCACACAGAACTTGCTTACTTTGACCTGTGGGTTGGAATGGTGTTGCCATTCATAATCGCAACTTCGCTTCTCATCATTGCCACCGCAAATGTGCTCCATCCAAAGGGGATTGAAGTGAAGGGTGCAAGCGATGTCGCTCCCATACTGGGTGAGCTGATGGGAGAGAATGCCTCAAGGGTTTTCATGGGACTTGGATTGCTCGGCATGGCTCTGTCGACGATAACGCTGCACATGCTGACGAGCGGCTTCATTCTGTGCGAGATGCTTAACCATCCTCATGAAGGTTGGACATACCGACTTGGCATGCTCATACCGTCAATTGGCGTTTTAGGAGTGGTATACAGCGAGTTGCCCTTCTGGGTGGCTGTGTTTGCCTCGTCAGTTTGTTTGCTTTTTATCCCCGTCGTTTACATTGGCTTTTTCATCCTGCACAACAACCCGTCATATATGGGTGATGAGAAGCCCACCGGCGTAAGGTCACTTCTCTGGAATGCGGCTATGTCTCTGGCGATAATTTTCATCGGCGGCGGCGCAATTGCGCTTTGGGCGATGAGAATAATTTTAGCCTTGCGCTGATGTGGTAGCTCTCGGAGGATCGCAGCCCTCCATCCCGTTGGAGTTTAATGTTGCATTTGAATTCAGCTCGGCTATGCGCATCTTTATTCGCTCAATGACTCTGTTGGCTCGCTCGCAGTGCGAACCAGCCCAAAATATTTTTCGGCATTTGGGACAGCGTGAGAAATGCTCCTGTGTCCTGTAGACATGGCGTGGGACTTCGTATCGCACCTCCTCTTTGTCCACTGGCTCAAGCAATTCGTTGCACTCAACGCACCTTGTCATCCGCTTCCCATCCAAGTCAAGGTTAAATCGGAGAGCCGTCTGAAGTATTTGCTCCTGCCAATCATCGCTCAATATGAGGAGGAACAGCGGGACATCCTTACGGCGAAGCAATTGCGTATCCCTCGTAAGCAGTATCCTTCCCTCCTCCCTTGCTACTTTGATGAGCTCATCATCGTCCGCGTTTGGCGAGTAGAAGACATCGTATCCAAGCAGCCTCAACCAGCGCGCTAACTTCCCGAGCATTGCATCTGCTGCAAACTTGAGCGCCATTGCAACCACATCTCCCAAAGGCGCTTTGATACCTTGCCCGGAAGGTCATTCCTGTTGAACGGCGTGACATTTATCACTTCAACATCTTCTCGCTCCCTTATGCGCTTCAGGAATGGCAGTGGCTTAAGCTGGATAGCCCCAAGCAATGGTTGCGGGCTATCAAGGCACTGTATTACGAGTTCGGAGAAGCCGGGGCAATAAAGCTCCATTGACGCTATCTCATCAATGACGATGACCTTCCCCTCGTCAAGCGCCCTCTGCAGAGCCGGCATAGCCACATTTTTCACATCCTCAATGTTCACACCATACCTTCCCACCGAATACCTTGATTGTATGCGCACATGCGCCAATATACCCTCTTGCCCATCGGTTGTGATTATCTTGAATCCGACGCGTTGTTCTCCCTCTCGTATTTCCTCCGTGTAGAAGCCGCCAAATGGCAAACCGGCTCTCTCAATCACCCGCTTTATCACTGTCGTCTTTCCAACCCTCGGAACACCAGTAAGGAGTAGGTTTGTGATTGGTTTCATAACACGCACGGTTAATCGCCGTTGAGTTATTGATGCCGTGACTAAAGCTCTTTCACTCGGGCTTTTGTCTCTGCTTGCGGATTTGCATTGTGAGACGGCGCATGCGCAGCATGTCAACTGCATCCTTTGCCGATTCAATCAGGCGTGGAGAGAATATGTAACCGCCAATGAGCACTATGAGCACAACAAGCACATAAAACGAGAGCAGGAGTTTTCTTGCGCCCTTTGCCGCCACTTCAAACTCAAACTTTTGCTGCCCACTTGCCCAAGCTGAGCCGTCAACTATCCACCTTGCAATGTTGCCATGCACATCCTTTGAGTTGCTCTCTTCCGGGAGCACCTTTGATGGCATTGTGATAAGCACCGTTATTGTCACCTTGCTAAGTGCGCCCATCTCTGGCTCAAGCAACTTCACTTCCTTGGCGAACTTTGCTAAGTCAAATGTCTCGCTGTATCGGTAATGCCCTATGGGCGGAAACCACTTTAACTTCCTCCAATACTCAACCTTCATTCCGGGAAGCGGCATGCTCAGCTGCTCCGGTTTGAATTTGCGCCTGATGTGTATTTCAACGGTGTCGCCGCGCCTTGAGCGCCAAATGCTCCAACCTTCAAGGGCACTCTTAGCCCTCTCCCTGAGCGAATTCTCGTAATAGCGATTCGTGCGGATGACTATTTCCTTCACCACATAGCCGTTCGCCTTAGCATATGTTTTAACCTCAACGCATCCACCTTGCAGCATCCAAAGGAGAATCAGCCAAGGGAACGCTCGCTTCAGCAAGTGTTTTACCCCCCACATGTGAAAGGCGTTGAATTGCTGCCCCTTCTCAATCAATTATGGCGCAAAAGGTGCGCCCAAACTGACAGCCATACATACCCCTTCTATCGCCTGTAACGGACGGTGGGCTTTTTAAGTGTGGTGTAAACCGCTCGTTAAGCACGCTGCGTCCTTGCGGTGCTTCACTCAAATTGCAAGTTGCGCCGTTGCTGACGCACAACTCGCACATTCACTGCCCTCGGTCCGCGCTCCGTCTCCTCAACCTCAAATTCAACTGTTTGACCATCCTTCAGGGTGCGGTAGCCCTGACCTCGTATGGCAGTGTAGTGCACGAATACATCCTCACCGTCGTCTCGCTCTATGAAGCCATAACCCTTTTTGCTGTTGAACCATTTTACGCGCCCGATAGGCACTTAACAGCCCTCCTCCCCTGCCACACGATGCCCGCAATCGCATCTTCACCTCGCTTTCTGAGCTTGGTAAAGATGCTCAGCCGAGTCGGCTGACAACGACACAGCATGACATCGTTTGGCAGTGTGATTGTTCGTGTGTGACGCTATTAAGTTTAATGCCTCAAGCCAGTTTGTCAACATCCGGCGAAAGCGTCACCATGATGCTTGCATACCCATAATGGCGTTTACGGAGCTGCTTGATGGACGGCATAGAACAACTGTAAGGGGGGCATGAGGATGAAGGTCTACATTGTTACCGACCTTGAGGGTGTAAGCGGGGTGTGCTTGTTTGAACAGACGAGGGAAAAGCAACCGCGTGAACTTTACGAGGAAGCAAGGAAGCTGCTGATGGGCGAAGTTAATGCCGCAGTTGAGGGATGTTTTGAAGGTGGCGCAACAGAAGTCGTGGTGCTTGATGGGCATGGTGGCGGGTATAACTTCATCCCAGAAGAGATGCACCCGAGAGCTTACTTCATCACGGGAATCCACCGTCCGACTTGGCTTGTCGGGCTTGATGAAACTTTCAATGCCCTGCTTTGCATCGGCTTTCATGCTATGATGGGCACACCGAATGGAGTCCTCCATCACACGCAAAGTTCAAAGACCGAAAACCGCTACTGGTATAACGGCATTGAGATGGGTGAGATTGGGCAGGTGGCGCTTGTGGCTGGGCATTATGGTGTCCCGGTTGTTATGGTGAGCGGAGATAAGGCTGCGTGTGATGAAGCTAAAAGGTTGCTCGGGGACGAAATTGTCACAGTCGCTGTGAAGGAAGGTTACTCAAGGCATTGCGCGAAGATGCTCCCACCGAAAGTGGCGAGGGAGTTGATAAGAGCTGGTGCAGCTGAAGCGATGAGGCGCATCCACAGATGCAAGCCGTTCAAGTTGAAGCTGCCGATTGAGGGCAAGCTGCAAGTTGGAAGCAAGGAGATTGCCGACCAGATGAAGTTGAAGAGGGCTAAGAGGATTGACGATGTCACATTCGTAGCCACATTTGAGAGCGCCTTAGACATCCTTGACTTTTAACCCGACCAGGATGCATGAGAAAGTTTTGGCTCGTGCAAATTGGCGTCCTATGCTCGGTCTCAAAAGTGATGCGTTGCAGCAGCCGAGATTCCCAATTGGAGATGGCTTATATGCCGTTACCGTTTGTGAGGTGATGGATGTGCAGCTCAGGCGAGTCGGTTTCATAGGGCTTGGGAGGATGGGGAAGCCAATGGCGATGAACCTGCTTAAGGCTGGCTTCACAATGGTGGTGTGGAATCGCACGCGTGGCAAGATGGAGGAGCTTTTGAAGGCTGGTGCTGCAGCTGCCGACAGCCCAAAGGATTTGGCGGAGCGTTCGGATGTGGTCATAACGATGGTCTCAGATACACCCGATGTCATGGAGGTCATACTCGGCGATGACGGTGTCATTCACGGAGTCCGTGAAGGCATGGTCGTAATTGACATGAGCACAATATCGCCAGCTGCTGCGCAGCAGATTGCAGCTGCGCTGGGCGAAAGGGGCGTTCACTTCCTTGATGCGCCCGTCACTGGCGGTGTGAAGGGCGCAATTGAAGGGACGCTCAACATCATGGTTGGTGGCGATGAAAAAGTGATGGAGAGTTGCATGCCCCTGTTTAAGGTGCTCGGAAAGAAAGTTGTGCACATGGGAGGAAATGGCATGGGGCAAGCTGCAAAGCTCGCCAACCAAATAATCTGTGCCATCAACATATTGGCGGTTTGTGAGGGCTTAGTATTTGCCAAGCGCCTTGGGCTTGATATGCGCAAGCTAATTGAAGCCATCAGCGATGGCGCTGCGAGCTCATGGATGTTATCAAACCTCGCACCAAAAATGCTTGAGCGAGATTTTGAGCCCGGCTTCTCAATACGGCTGCAGCTCAAGGACTTAAGGCTTGTCCTTGAGATGGCTCAACAGAAGATGATCCCGCTCCCTGTGACGGCTCTCGTCAGCCAGTTGATGAGGGCAGCTGAGGCTATCGGGCTCGGTGATAAAGGGACGCAGGCGACAATCGTTGCGCTTGAAGAACTTGCGGGCATCAAGGTGAGCTGGTGAGCGTTCAATGCGTTTATGTTAAGCGCTCAAGCTTTGCGCCATAAGATGGCTCACATGGATACAGCGACGGTTGAAGACCGGTCATGGCAGCATACCTTTCACGCACGCTCTCAATCACATCCTCAATTCCCTCCCTGCGTGCGAGCGCAATGACGCATCCGCCGAAGCCAGCGCCGGTTAACCTTGCACCAATTACGCCATCATGTGAGCGCAAAAGCTCAACCATGATGTCAAGTTCAAAACAGCTCACTTCGTAATCGTTGCGGAGCGATTCGTGCGACTGATTCATTAGGTTGCCAGCCTCAGCCACATTGCCGCTCTCAAACGAAGTTTTGAATGCGTGCACTCTCTCATTCTCGGTTATGACATGCCTGCAACGCCTGCGTATGACATTTGGTAGCATATGTTCAACGCCTTCAAACTCCGCAAGTGAGACATCCCTCAGGGCTTTAAGATGACGATGCAACAGCTCGCTCAGAAGCTTCACTCCTTCCTCGCACTGTTGCCTCCTTATGTTGTATTCCGATGAGGCAAGTTCTCTGCCCTTCGCTGTATCGGCGATGAGAAAGGTATACTGCGGGTGAGAGACGCGCACATGCTCAAATGTGAGGTGACGGCAATCAAGCAGCATCGCGTGCCCTTCAACGCCGTGAAGGCAAATCATCTGGTCCATGATGCCACAGCGCACACCCACAAATTCGTTCTCCGCCATCTGGCAAAGCCTTGCAAGCCAAGTCCTGTCAAACCTTTCAAGTTCCTCATGTAGCATCGCTATTGCGCACGCAGTCTCAATTGCCGCCGATGAGCTCAAGCCGGCGCCAATCGGGATGTCACTCGCTATGCATGCATCCATTCCGCACAGTTTGATGCCTTCACGCCTTAGCGCCCAAGCAACACCGCGAATGTAGTTGCTCCACTGCGCCTCCTCACTTCGCATCATCCTTTCAGCATCGCTCAATGTGAATTCATCATGCCCATTCATCTCCACCGAATGTATGCGCACAAGCTCATCGTCCCTCTTTCGGAAGGCTATCCAAAGCCTCATCCCAACGGCTATTGGCATCACAAAGCCATCGTTATAGTCAGTATGCTCGCCGATGACATTGACCCTGCCCGGGGAGCTTGCGACCATTGTCGGCGCCGTTCCAAACAATTCATTGAAAGCCTTGATTGCCCTTTCCCTTCCGTTGGCGCTTCGGCAACGCATACAAGCTCACCTGCCGCATTTGCATCGGGACATGCGCATTTGGCGTTTGTAAGGGTGGGTGGTTGCCCACCCGCATATCCCTCAGCGCAAGTTGGAACATTTCCCACACGGACGAGCCTGCATTATTCATGCCACTTAACGGCTGTCCCTACATTTTGCTATGCTGCATCATTGGCATTATGATGAAGTTTGGCTATGTGGGCGTCACAAATGGCATTGTAGGGCACTCTCTTCAGCGCGCCGAAGTGGGGTGATGGAGATGATGCATCGGGCGATGGTGAAGGCATTTGAGCTGTGCATTGGCATAGCGCTATTGCTTACAGCAGCTTTTGCTCAAGGCGTGAGCGTTAAGGGCATGCAAGTGCTCATGATCATAGCTCCAAAGGACTTCAGGGATGAGGAGCTGCTTCAACCGAAGGAGCTTTTTGAGGCGCATGGCGTAAAGGTCACCATCGCCTCAACAACGCTACAACAGGCTAAGGGGATGCTCGGTGCTGCAGTCAAGCCGGACATGCTCATCAAGGATGCCGACCCGGCAAAGTTTGATGCGATTGTGCTTGTTGGTGGCGTTGGTGCGAGCCAATATTGGAATGACAAAGTGGTTCACTCACTCTTCATCAGGGCTTTCAAGCTTGGGAAAGTTATCGGGGCGATTTGCATATCGCCGGTCACGCTCGCCAACGCCGGCTTGTTGAAGGGCAGGAAGGCAACGGTTTGGGCATCGGAGAGGCGCCGCATAGAGGCTAAAGGCGCAACATACACAGGCGCTAATGTGGAAGTTGATGGAAACATCGTTACGGCTAACGGACCGGATGCAGCGAAGGCATTTGGCGAAGCCATATTGAAACTCCTATCCGCCAAGCGCCGTCTCAAGTAAGCCCTCGGTGATGCTCATGGGCAAGAAGTTGGTCTTCGTCGCCATGAGTGGCGGCGTTGATAGCTCCGTTGCGGCGGCATTGCTCCTTCAAAGCGGCTTTGATGTTGTTGGGGTAACTTTCAAACTTTGGGGTAAAGGGAATAAACGCACATGCTGCTCGCTTGATGCGGCGTTGGATGCAAGGAGAGTCGCACATCAACTTGGCATACCACACTATGTGTGGAACCTTGAGGGCGAGTTTTTGCGCCATGTCGTTGAACCATTCTCAAGAGAGTATGCTCGCGGACGCACTCCAAACCCATGCATACTGTGCAACCGCTTCATCAAGTTTGAACTTTTCTTCAAGCGCGCAATGGCAATCGGTGCCGATTACATCGCCACAGGACACTATGCGAGGATAGCCTTTGACGATGTGTCTGGGCGATTCAAGCTCCTGAGGGCGGTTGATAGGCGCAAGGACCAAAGCTATGCCCTTTACATGCTCACTCAGGATATCATGAGCAAGCTCCTTCTGCCGTTGGGTGAGATGACTAAGGGCAAGGTGAGGGAGATTGCGAGGGCACTGAAGTTGCAAACTGCGTTTAAGCCGGAAAGCCAAGATATATGCTTTGTTGACGGCGGCGAATACCCTGGGGTTGTGATTGAGCGTCATCCTGAGGCTGGTGTGCCCGGTCCTTTGATTTACCGAGATGGCAGGCTGCTCGGTCAGCATCGTGGCATTGCATACTACACTGTTGGACAAAGGCGCGGATTGGGCATTAGGAGTCCGTCGGGTAAGCCGCTCTATGTTGTTGCGATAGATGCCGATGCAAATGCCGTCATAGTTGGCGAACGACAATGGCTACAAGTGATTGAAGCGGAAGCCGTTGATGTCAACATAGTAAGTGGAGAGGTGCCGGCTCAGCCGCTTATATGCACAGTCATGCACCGGTATCGTTCAAAAGAGGCGACAGCTAAGGTAGTCATTAATCCCGATGGTGAGATGCTGACGGCGCGTGTCACTTGGGACGAACCGCAAATTGGTGTTGCGCCGGGGCAAGCCATCGTTTTCTACAGCGGTGATGAGGTGCTTGGTGGCGGAACAATCTCAAGCGTGCACCATCATTGCGAACTTTGGCATCTTTAACTCATGGGGGCAATCAACAGCTTTAGCGTGGCGGTGTGAGGTCATCATGAAGGCGTTGTCTCATCAAGCTGTAGCGAGGTGTTGTCGGCGATGCTCATCTCCGTTCGCAATTTGGGGCTCAACCCGCGCAGGGAACGCATACTGCAAGCCGTCGTTGAAAAGCACATAGAGACGGCGATGCCTGTCAGCTCAGAATCGGTTGCAAGGGAACATGACATAGGAATAAGTCCGGCAACGGTCAGGCTTGAATTTGCAGCTCTTGAAAGCATGGGCTTAGTCAAGCAGCCACACACATCCGCTGGGAGAGTGCCCTCCGATAAGGGCTACAGAGTTTATGTTGACCGAATACTCTCCCCAAAGCCGCTCACCCCAAAGGAAGTGCTCAAGGTGCGTTCAACATTCCGAGTCAGATATGGCGCTATTGAGGAGTTGCTCAAAGCGGCGTGCGAGTTGATCGCCTCTTTGACCAACTATGTTGGTCTAACCTCGTTCACGCTGCTCGGGCATAAGGTGCTAAAGGACTTGTGCCTGTCGCCGGTTAACTCAAAGAGGCTGCTTGTTGTGGCTGTGTTAAATGATGGAGGAGCTTTGCATCGGCTGTTTTACTCTGTAGCTCCAGTTGAGCGGCGCAATGTTGAGAAGGTTTCATCCATCCTCAGGAGCGCTCTCTGTGGGCTCAAGCTTGACCAGATATTGCGCGCCCGCCCAAACACGATTGCGCAGCGCTTCATAACATCACGGCAAATTGATGAGCCATTGTGGGATGCAATTTGCTTGGGCTTGAGGATGGTTCAAAAGACGCTTCGTTCGTATGGGATGACCACTTTTGTAAGCAGCGTTTCACAACTCCTCTCGCAGCCGGAATTTGCCGATGCAAAGCGCATACATGCTCTGATTGAAGTTTTGAATGACCCTCCAGAGTGGTTGCTTCAAACGCCGATTGAGGCAGCCACCCCAGCAAAGCCATGGACGGCGATAGGAGCTGAGTTGTTTGATGAGGTTGCGCCACACCCGTTTAACATACTCGCCGAATGCAGCGTCATTGGGGCACCATACTTTGCCGGCGAGATGCCAATTGGGTCAATAATGGTGCTCGGTCCGAAGAGGATGCGCTATGGAGAGGCATTCTCGGCAGTCAAAGAGGTCGCAAGTTGCCTTAGCGCCTCGTTGACCGAACTCCTCTCATAAGAGAACATGCGCCAATGCCCATAAAGTCCATTGCCAACTTGAATGTGCTGAAGTGGCGCTTCCAATAGGTGCGGCGCATCAAAGCCTCCAGCGCCTGTGAATCCACAGCCATTGTTCCGGGCGGCGCAGTATCCATTCGGTGAGCAATTCGTTTATGGCTTGCGTTATGGAGCGCACATCAGCTTCACAATCGCCGCTGAGCTCAAATTGCATCCTCGGCAGGATGAACACATCATGCCTGCAGCCATCTCGCAGTATGAAGGCGGGGAGCAACGGTGCACCAGTGCGCATATGCAATATTGCAGCACCAGTTGCCGTCGGTGCTGGCAGACCCAAGAAGTTGAGGATCAATCCCTTGGAGCGCCTGTCAACGAGCAAGCATACCATCTCGCCGCGCCTCAGGACGCGCAGGCAGCTTTTAACCGCCTCGGTGTTTGGTGGCGTCGGTATCCAACCAACATCGTATTGCCTCATCAGCATGATGAGCGCTTCCCTTGCAGCCCTGTTTGATGGCATCCGTATGACTGGATAAAGCTTGTATCCGAGTTGCCTTAGGCTGCGGCAGAGCAGAGGGAAGTTGCCCAAGTGAGCCGTTACAATGATGACCCCATTGCCGAGCGAGAGCGCCTCATCAATGTGCTTTAAGCCATGGAAGCGCACCCATGATGCGAGCGGCAAACCGTGTCTGACCGAATCCCAACCCATCTCGCAAACGAGGCAGCCCATGTGCTTGAAGTTCTCTTTGACCATCTCAAGCTTGCGCTGTGCGTCCAACTTGTCGCCGAAGACGAGGTTGAGGTTATCCATCGCACGCTTGCGCCAACTGCGAGCAATGTGGTATGCAAGCATCCCTATAGCCTTACCGACAGCGCAGACGGCATTTGGCGACGGCAGCGCCTGAACAACCCTGATTGACAGCTTGAGCAGATGCTCACTTAGTAGCTCTGTCATCCCGCCATGTGAGTCGTCCCTCAACTTGCTATGCCACTTTTGCCCAACGCGGACACGATTGCCAGATTGACATGGCGTTTCCACCATGCTCCATCTCACCTGTGAGCAATTAGCGCTGATCATGGCGCACAGGTTGCGCCCAGAAAAATCCGACCGCGTTAACCGTTGGGTTGCGCTCACATCACTCGTTGCAGTATAACCTGCTGGTGAGGCACACGATGCCCACGCCACTGTGTGAGCAATCCTTGCAGCATCCTTTCCATCCCGTCAAGCCAGCCTGCTGCAGCTGGTGGCGCATTTTTGAAGCAACTTTAGATTTGCGCTTGAATGGCGCATTGTGTCAGCCGACGCTGGCGCTTCATGCTTCACAATGTTTAGAGGGCTGCTTCAATTCCGTTGGGCGTTTTAGCCCCACCCATGTGGAGTTACAACCCGACTTGCAAATGCCGAGGTGAAGAGGCATGTCGTGCGCCATTTGGGAACGATACTCATACCCGCAGATGAGGGAGCTATGGACGCTTGAAGCGAAGTTTCGCTCTTGGATGGAAGTTGAGCTTGCAATCTGCGATGCGCTATGCGACCTCGGATATATACCGAGGGAGGCGGCGAAGCTCATACGCGAGAGGGCATCCTTCACAGTTGAGCGAGTCCTTGAGCTTGAGAAAGTTTACCATCACGACCTGATCGCCTTCGTCAAAGCCATGACGGAGAACATGGGCGATGAGGCACGCTATGTGCATATGGGCGTCACCTCATACGACATTGAAGACACAGCCCTTGGGCTAAGGATGAAGCGGGCGTGCGAAATCCTCATTGATGATGTTGACAAGCTGATTGACGAACTTAAGCGGCGAGCAGTTGAGCATAAGGACACGATCATGATGGGACGAACTCACGGCGTCCATGCCGAGCCAATAACATTCGGTCTAAAGCTGTGCGTCTGGATCGCTGAGATGCAACGCCACAGGGAGCGCCTTGAGAGAGTTAAGGACATAGTGGGTGTTGGAAAGATTTCTGGCGCAGTCGGGACATACGCAACGATTGACCCAAGGGTTGAAGAGATAGTCCTTGAAAGGCTCGGGTTGAAGCGTCCGCCTGTGGCAACGCAAATATTGCAGCGTGACAGGCATGCCGAATATATTTGCACACTCGCCCTCATTGCTGCATCGCTTGAGAAGTTCGCAACTGAGATACGCAACTTGCAGCGCACCGAGATACTTGAAGTTGAAGAGCCATTTGCAAAGGCGCAGCGTGGCTCATCGGCAATGCCTCACAAGCGCAACCCGCACAAGTGCGAGCAAATCTGCGGTCTTGCAAGGCTTGTAAGGGCGCATGTAATTCCAGCGCTTGAAAATATAGCCACATGGCATGAGAGGGACTTGACCAACTCGTCGGTTGAGCGGGTGATCATACCCGAAACGAGCATACTCGTTGATTACATGCTCAGGCGGTTCGCCGAAATAGTTAACGGCATGGTCATCTATCCTGAAAGGATGAGGCGCAATATGGAGCTGACGCATGGCGTGATTTGTTCGCAGCGCCTCATGCTCAAGTTGGTTGAGAAGGGTTGGACAAGAGATGACGCTTATACGCTTGCTCAATCTGCAGCATTTAAAGCGCTTGAGCAGGGAAGGCACATGAGGGATGTGCTGCTTGAGGATGAGCGAGTGCGAGAGACGCTTTCCGATGGTGAGCTTGAGGAATGCTTTGACTATTCTTGGTTCGTGAGGCATGTTGACATCGTATTTGAGCGCATGGGGCTGATTGACAATCGGCATGGCTGCTCAAAGTGAGCGCAGTTACTTCCGTAGTGCGCTACAATGAAATTACGGCGGAGGGGTTGAGGAGCCTGGAACCTCGCGGGATTTGAAATCCCGTATGCCCGATAAGGGTGCGCCGGTTCGAATCCGGCCCCCTCCGCCAAGTTGTTGCAATTGCCAAGCACACTCCCAATGCATAAGCTGTCCCATTGCCCACTCCATACGGTGAATACTCATGCTGATTGAACGATGCTCCGTTTAATGGTGTAAGCGGGATGGCGAATTGTTTGTTGTCGTGCTATGCTTGTTGTTGCTGGCTTGTAAATGGATGGTGCAAAACCAGATGCAAAGAGGTGATAGGACATGAAGGGAGCGATGAAGGTTGCATTCGGGTTAGGAGCAACGATGTTGCTTATAGCCTTTGTGATTGCCGCTGAAGAGGCTAAGCCCACAAAGACCCCCGAGAAGAAGGAAGCGAAGGTTGAAGCCAAGGCGCCAAAGGGGCGCTTGGTTGAGGGTCTTAAGGGCAAAGTTGTTGAGGTGAGCGAGGCAAAGGGTCAGGTTGTGATTGAGTCCGAGGGCGCCAAAGTAACTGCACATGTCGCAGCCGATACGGTCGTGATGAGGGATGGCAAGAGGGCATCGTTGAAGGATTTTAAAGCCGGCGATGGTGTCATGTTTGGGTTCAAGCCGCGCTCCAAGACGGAGCTTAGATTCCTTTCAGATGAGTTGAGCTTTGTCGCCTTCATTATGCGGGAGACGGTGAAGGGGAGCGTTGTTTCCTTTGACAGGGAAAAGGGCGAGTTGAAGTTGAAGACAGAGAAGGGCGAGGAAAGCGTATCCCTTACGAAGGTCACGAGGTATTTCCTCGGTGGAAAGCAGCTAAAGGGTGCTGATGTTCGCTTGAAGCCCGGTGAGGAGGTTTATGTCGGTTACAGCACGACCGGGATGGCTTACGCTGTGTTTGACGAAGCGAGTTGGAAGTTGTATGCACAAGCTGAATTGCAGAGGTTGGAAAAGAGGGCAGAGAAGAAGGCATTGAAGGGAGCTGCCCCAAAGGAGAAGGAGGGCAAGCCAAAGGAAGGAGAGGGTGGAAAGAAGGAAGGGGCGTAAAATAGCGAAGGCAGTTTTTATGGCTTGAGCCAGCGATAAGCTCAAAGTGATCTTCATTTGGCGATGGCAAGGTTGAGTATGGTGCGAAGGAGCAACTCGGCGCAGAGTTGCATTATGCGCATGTTAATGAATTCGTTGACAGTGTGAATGTTTGAGGCGCCAGTTGGAAGGACAATGCACTCAATGCCGTTGTCGGAAAATATGCTTGCATCTGAGCCGGCTTCAATGCTTCTCAGCTGTGGTTCTATGCCCATTTGCCTCAGCGCGTTAACTGCAGCGATAACCACGGGCGAATCGTGTCTCGTTGAGAAGCCGCTGTAGAGGCGCTTAAAGCCCAATTTCACGGACGCTCCCGTAGCATTTGCCTCGGCTTCAAACGCTTCGCTTATCCGCTTGCGCAGTTCGTCAAGGCGCTTTGGATTATGGCTTCTCATTTCACCGCGCACTGTGCAACCCTCGGCGACAACATTTGTTGCTGTGCCGCCACTGATGATTCCGACATTGCAAGTTGTTTCCTCATCAAGCCTGCCCCATTGCAGTCTTGCAATAGCTCTCGCTGCGACCACAATCGCGTTCACGCCCAACTCAGGTGATGTGCCAGCATGTGCAGCCTTACCTTTCACGATTGCCTCAAATGTGTCGTGTGATGGCATGCGCGTGATTATAACCGATGGATCTTCCATGCCGTCAACAACAAGCCCATACTTCGCCTTCAGCTTGCTCATGTCAAGCACCTTTGCACCAAGCAACCCCTTTTCCTCACGCACCGTAAAGACAACTTCAATTGGCGGGTGCCTCAAGTTTTGCTCGTGCAGTATGCTGAGCACCTCAAGTATGATTGCCACGCCGGCTTTGTCATCGGCTCCGAGTATAGTCCGACCATCCGTGCGAATGATTTCCCCGTCTTCAACAACTTTGATCCCTGTGGTTGGGAGGACGGTATCAAGGTGCGCATTTAAGAGCACAGTCGGAAACCCCACATCACCGCTAAGCCTTGCAATCACATTCCCACCGCTGCCGCCAATCTTTCGCCATGCCTCATCAATCTCAACATCGTTTGTGAATCGCCTCAAAAACTTCGCCACCCACTCGCCAATGACATCCTCGTTCTCCGAGCCGGAGTCAATTTGAACGAGCGAAAGAAATACTTCCCTGAGCCTGCCCTTATCAACAGCGGGCTGTTTTTGTGCATCAATCTTGCAAATGGAGAGCGCCAAAACGAGCGCGCACACAACGCGCAAAAGCGAGCGTGACGCCCGACTTGGGTGCATTTTCTCTTTCCCCTCCCGCAAGCCGAGGATAACTTGGTTAAGGCGGTATGTGGCATTTACAACCTCGGTTTCCACTGCGATACATCTGACACGAAAATGAACCTATCCGGCGAACCAAGCCTGCCATACAGTTCCTTTGCCCATGTGTAGCTATCGGGCATATCGCCGACGAAGACGAGCTCGGTTGGGTAAAGCAAGCCGGCAACTTGCGGCAGGTCGGTTATTTGAAGGCAGTTAAGCATCTCAATTGCTTCACCATGTCCATCTGGATTGCTTGGCGCATTCTGAGTTGCAGGTGGCGATTGCAATACCATCGCCTTTATTCGTCCATCAAGCAATGCCGCATACAGAGCCACAGCAGCCATTTCGCCACGGGCTGCGATGGTTATTGAATCGGGATCAATTTGCGGCAGCAGCCTTATAGCCTCAAGCGCACGAAGCAAATCATACACACGCATGCTCGCAATGGTGCGCCCAGTCCATGCAGCAGCCCTGCGTATATGCCATTGCAATTCTTCTCCCCATGCGGTATCGCCAGTCCCGCGCAGCTCCACCACAACTTTCGCCCAGGGCGCATTTATGCGCCCCAAGAACCTCTCTGTCTCATTGCGGGCTTCATGCGCGTTGCGCGGCGCCAAAATTGCCGCCGCAGGTTGCTCAGCATTTCGCGGGATGGTCAATACGCCATGCAGTCGCCAACCCTCTTCCGATGTGAAGGCAAACCTACATCCAGTGGCGCCATCATGCGCAAATTCAAACTCCACCTCCAAATTCAACGGTGGCGCTTCCTTTGGGAAGGCATTGAATGTCTTTTGCGTGAGTTTGCTCACTGCATCTTTGCGCGCTCTCTCCAAATCAGCCACAGACTCAATCTTCGGTGGCTGTGCAAGCTTGATGAATTCGTCATGGATTGTCTTGGCTCTGTTTCCCTTCGGCTCGCCATCAACATACACGCGCAACGCTTCAAGCGGCTCCATGTGCTCCTTTGACTCGTCAATGTCTCCCACTTGTTCTGGCGGTATCTCACGACCTTGAAGGTGCTTCAGAAACCAAGAGAATATGGCGGTGCGCGAAATCCTGTGGTATGAATGGGCACCCGGTGTCTCAACGAGCCTTAGGTTGTCGGCTGCGCCGAGCATCTCATAAAGGCGCTTCAGCTGCAAATAGACTTGGCGGATTGATTGGATCGTGAAGATGGCATCTTTATCCGATGAGGCTATCATCAGCGGTCTTGGTGCAATCAATGCCCCGACATCGGCTAAGTCCCATAGGTATGTGTTAATCCACCACATGCAATCGCAATGCCCATCAATCGTCTTGTCGTAGATGTGCGATGCCAAAGTGGCAGTCGCGCAGACTGGCGCAGCCACCTTAATTCGCTCATCAGCAGCTGCGACCCACCAAGTTGTTGCTCCACCGCCTGATATTCCAGTTGCCCCAATTCTGCTGCCGTCAACTTCCTCAAGCTGTGTCAGAAAATCAACGGCGCGAATCGCATTGAGCAATTCAACTCCGGCTGGCGTGTAGCCACGGCTATACCAGTGGAACCAGCCCTCACGGTAGCATCCGTGATGGTATCCCTGCACCTCGCCAAGTTGAATTGTCTCAACGATTAAACACACAAATCCCAGCTGAGCAAATTGCCTTGGGTGAGCTTGATAATGCCATTTTTGGTTTTGAGCATGCCCGCAAAGGTATAGCACCGCCGGAAAGGGCGCTTTGCCATCCCTCTTTGGGATATATAGGTTCGCCGTGACAAACAAATTTGGAATGCTCTCATAGTAAAGCTTATGTATGCGGTAAAGCCCTCTGTCCAAAATACCCGTGGTAACCGCCTTCACGGGTGGACGCTCCTCATATGGCGGCAAATCCGACAGACCCATCATCTCAAGGAATTGCGCTCGCTTCTTTGGGAGCAGCCTCCAAAATGCATCGGCACTCGTAAAATCCCTCGTCGCATTTTCCGTTATCCTCCTCGCCTCTCGTGAGAGATATTCCCTTATAGTCACTGCGCTTCACCCCTGCACTTTTGCGATCTCGCTTAAGGTGTCGCATCCCCATTGATGCGCCGCTAAGTTGCTTCACAGCAACTGCTCAGCGGAGCAACTCAGCCGCATTAAAGCGAAAATGGTAAGAGCCACTTAATGATGAAACTCTTTCGCACACTCCTCGCCCTTGGGTCACCCAAGATGAAGTAAAGCTCCTCACCGCTCTCGCGCTTTATGCGGAACGCCAGCGCAAAGTTATTCACGGTGTAATCTCCGCCCCTGTGAAAGTAGCGCAGGCTGAGCCATTTATCCCCGCTCAAAATGCGCGTCAAGTTCAGCTCAACTGACTCTACCTTCCTCCCTTGCTCCCCGGGCAACTTATGTCTCCTTTGCGACCACTCGCACGCGATGCGCCAACTGCCGTCTGGCTTCGTCCAACCGAGCGACAGCGAATATTGATGGTAATGTCCATCAAATGCCCTCCCTATTGTATAATCGCCACCCCAACGGAAAGCCCTATTGCCACCAAGCGAAGCCCATGCGGAAAACGAATAATCGTCAAATGGTTCCTCTCGGATGTGATACTCGGCATGTTTGTTCCTGTTGAAGCTCATGCCCAAGTTCAAATGGTTGAGAAGCGTGACATTAAACCCGCAACTGTAAGAGCGATTGAAAAACGCTCCCGAGTATGTTTCACCAAACCCGTAGCGCATCCACATGCTGGCGCCGCGATAGTTTGATCGTTTCCTCGGTTGAAAATCCCTGCCCAAGCTGAATGACCATTGCTTGAAGTCCCTTCTTGGAGCATAGCCCAGCAATGGGTTAAAATTTGGCGACACTTGGGAGTAGTTAACGGATGCTGACCAACGACCGTCATAGTAACGCAGCCTTGCCCCAAACGAATCGCCGTCCCTTTCATCTTCCGATGAGAAGTGGCGCGCATACTCACCGGAAAGTGAGAAGCGATCGTGTTTTCCAAAGCGTATTCTTCCCTCAGCGCAAAAGCCGCGATTGTGTCCGCCACCAAGTAGAGCATCAACATAGCCGATTGCCAGCCTCGTCTTGGTGTTGGGCGTGTGGTTGATGTCCAAGGCAATGCAATGCCTTCCGTCTTTAAAGTCGTGCGTCGTTAGGACGCCGAAGCGCGTTTCCTTCAATGTGCCGGTTAACTTTAAGCCCGCATCAAACCTCTTTATCCGCCGCGAATAAAACAGCGTTGGAGAGACATCGCCGAAGAATTCGCTCCCCTGAACGAAGAACTCCCTTCTATCCGGGAGAAACTGCTCAACATATGTCACATCAATGCCCTCAAACGCCTCTTCAGCCTCGCTGAAGTCGGGCTTCAGGACAAACCTGAGTGAAGTGTTTGTGCGCATCATCCATTCGCCATCCAGACCATACATGTTACCTATATCATTCTCGTCGGCGTCGTATTTGACAACCGTGAAAAACTTGTTCTGAAGCCTTATTACGCCATCGGTGTTGCTCTCGCTGCCCAGCGGCACAATTATGTGTGGCATGTAGCTCTCATCAAATGGTCTATCCGGATTAAATGCCCATCCGCATAACTCTTGTGTCTCGCTTATGTATCGCCAGAAGTTGATCCCCCAACTTTGCACCTTCGGGTCGTATGTGAGGGTTCGGAATGGGATTGATATTTCTGCGACCCATTCATTCTCGGAAATAACCGCCGCCGCATCCCAAATCCCGTTCCAACGCCTATTGCCGAATCTGGCATCGGATTTCGTGCCGCGGGCATTGACCGTAAATTCAAATGTGCGGTCGTGGGTGTGCATTGTGTCTAAGGAAACTGTCACACGCTCATCGCCATACATATCTGCGTCATATCTCGTTTCGTAAACGCGCAAGCTCTCCCTTCTCCCTATAGCGCATCGGAAGGCAAAATGTAGGGCATCTTTTGTGGCAACTACAAGAACGGTTGTCTCCCTTGATGCTGGCATACCGCGGTATGGAAAGACTTGCCTAAACCCGCTTGCGCATGCAGCCATTGCCCATATGGGCTCCTCAATCAATCCATCAATTTTGGGGAGCTCATTAACTAACGGGATGACAAGCTCGTATCGCTCATTCACACCCATAACTTCAAATGGCGGGCGCTCATGAGCCACACAAAAAGTTGCTCGCATCAGGTTCAGCGCAAGGACAGCAAGGGCGAGAAACATCGGATGAAGGCACAGCGGTATGTTTGCCTTGTCAGGGTAGCATTCATCATCTTCACACATGGGAGCTCACCGCCTTACAAGATGCCACTTCACCACAGGAGTTGTTATGGCTCATTTGTCACGCTTTGGATGCGCCCACAAAGAATCGCTAAATGCTTGATGGCTTTCGGGACTTCATTTGTTAGGACGAGTTTCCATTGCGCTGTGTTGTCCTTAAAGCCACACCCATCGTGACGATGGAGATGAGCGCTTCTGCGATAAGCCACCCAGCAAGGATGAGAAGGCATGCGTCGGTAATGAGCAAAGGTATGTTGCCCTCCCTTATGAATGCGAGCAAGTTCGCCACAAGGGCGCTAACTGTAACGGCGCACATGAACAGCATTGGAAGAAGTGTGAAGATGGTCTGCTTGCCGAGTTGGCGCAGGTAAAGGGTGACAGTGAGGAGGGCGAGCGCTGCGAGCAATTGATTTGAAGCGCCGAAGAGTTGCCATAGCACAAACCCAACTGGCTTACCGCCAAAGCGAAGCAGCGCAAAGAAGCCTATGGCTGCAACGGCAACAAGGCTTGAAATGTAGCGGTTTGTTAATGGGGTGATGTGAAGGCTCTGTGCGAGTTCCTCAACATTGTATCTAAGCAGCCTCGTTGCGGTGTCAAGCGTCGTCAGAGCAAAGCTGACTGCAACAGTTGCAATGAGCACTCTGCCGCCATGCGTCGGTATGCCAACATGCGATAGCACATTTGAAGCTGCGGCGATGAAGTTGAGCAACCCCATATCACTGGCTTGCTTGTGTGAGCTGTAATGCTTTAGCCATTCATCGTATGCCCCAAAGCCAGCCACGCAAGCCATCAGGACAAGCACAGCTAACATACCCTCGGTGAGCATGCCGCCGTAGGCGATTGGGATGGCATGCGTCTCCTTATCAAGTTGTTTTGCAGTTGTTCCGGATGAGACAAGCGAGTGAAATCCGGAGACTGCACCGCAAGCCACAGTTATGAAGAGCACGGGGAATATTGGTCTCAAGTCCGGCACACTGCGATTTATCGCCGGAGCTACAATTTGCGGTCTCCAAAGGACAACACCGACAATAAGGAGCAGCATCCCCAAGTAGAGCAGATACGAGTTGAGATAATCCCTCGGCTGAAGGAGCAACCACACGGGAAGGAGCGATGCCAAGTAGGCATATGCGAGGAGCAGGTAGCTCCAAGCTTCCGGTGTCATCTCCAGACCCAAGATTGAAGTTATCGGGGTCTTTGTTCCGATGATGACGCAAAGCATCATGAGAACAAAACCGACGCAAGTCAGGGCGGTCAGGTTGAAACCATACCTAAAACGCAGTATGCCGAAGGCGACGGCAAGCGCAATCAACGCGACACTTGGAAGGACTGCCTCAGGAACTGACCACTCACCCGGCGGTGGTGGTGCAAACAACTTTGAAATTTGCAGCACGAATACGCCCATAGCGAGCGACAGCGCAAAGAAGATGAAAGCCAAGAAGAGAAGGCGCGCCCTTTTCCCGATGACTCGGACAGCTATATCTCCAATTGAGTGAGCGCCATGACGAATTGATGTGGAGAGCACACTCAAGTCATGGACAGCTCCGACGAAGATCGTTCCAAACACTATCCAGAGCAAAGCCGGTAGCCATCCCCAAATTGCCGCTATTGCCGGTCCTATGATTGGACCGAGACCGGCGATTGATGCGAAGTGATGCCCGTAAAGTATCATTGGGTGCGCTGGGACATAGTCAATGCCATCGTAAAGCACATGCGCTGGTGTTGTTACATCATCACGGAGTGAGAAGACCCTCCTTCCGAGGAAGCGTCCGTAGAGGGCATACGCCACTATGAACGCCGCCATGCAAATGAGGCTCACAGTGCCGCCGTCCATTGGCTTTCACCCCTCACATTGTTAAGTGCGGCTCACCTTATGAGGGCACTCTATGCGCTTTCCCAAAGCCAAGTTTATGATTTCGCCTCAAACTGCAATATGGCAATTGAGTGCTTCGGCAGCGTGAATTTGAAAGCGTCATCCAACGATATGCGCTCCCTGCGCGGCTTGACCACATCCGGTGACTCAAATTTGTTTGCATCGTTGAACGAGGCGCTTGTCATCAGCTCAAGCCATACGCTCTCCTTTGGCTTGAAGCCATCAATCTTGAGGTGCAGCCTTGCGCCCATCTCAGGGTGACGGTTGATAGCCGCAATGAATAGCCTCTTTCCATCCTCGCTCAAAGTCGCGCTTAGGTCAACCGCATCAACATCGGCAGCCGTTGGAGATGAAAGCTTTGGCGAGTCATACTCGCACTGAAGACGCCATTTACCCGTCCCGTGAACATACATCGCAAAGGCGTGATAGATCGGGGTCAGCAGCAGTTTTGTTTGCGTTGTCCTTATTGCCCCGAGCACATTCACAAGCTGCGCCAAGTTTGCCATCTCAACGATGCCGCCGAGCCTGTGGAGGGCATGAAATACGCCGGCTGCGAATATGCCGTCACGAAGCGTATAGTAGCCCTCCAAGCCAGCTTGTGCCGTTTGATGTGGCATCCAGACATTCCACTCATCAAAAGCGATCGTGATGCGCTTCCCCTTCGGTTTGTTGTGCTCAATTATCTGAGCCACCTCGTTTAGCATCCTTTCAATTCGCGCAGGTGCGGATGCAACCGTTGTGTAGATGAGCAAGGGGTCATCGTTTGCGTTATAGCCCTGGTAATAGTGCACGGAGAGCATGTCAAAGTGCGCTCCGGCTATCTTGACCACCTTTTCATTCCAACCATTCCATCCGGCGCCATCAACGCCGACCTCAATGAGCTTGATTGACCTGTCAACGCGCTTCATTGCCAAAGCGAATTCAATTGACTTAAGCGCATACTTAACGGCATCAAGGTGACCAAGTTGCCAGTTGCCATACATTTCGTTTCCGATGCCGAAGTAGCGCACTTTGTATGGCTCCCTATTGCCATTAAGCGCCCTTACGCTCCCCCAGCGCGTGTCCGGTGAGCCATTGCAATACTCAACCCACTCAGCAGCCTCATCGGCATAACCTTCCCCGGCGTTTACACATATGTATGGTTCGCACCCAACCAACTTGCAAAAGCGAATGAACTCATCCGTGCCGAAGTCGTTCCACTCCCATGCATTCCAAGCCCTGTCCCAACGCGGTGGGCGCTTGTCTGGGTCTCCAATTCCATCACGCCAATGGTAGCCGGATACAAAGTTGCCGCCCGGCCAGCGGATTATGGGAGGTCTTATTGCTTTGATGGCTTCTATGACATCCCTGCGCATGCCATAAATGTTGTCGGCGGGCATGAGCGATGCAGCACCTATGTGCAGTGTCCCCTTGCCCTTGAAAGTTATGGCGAACGAGGCATTGCTTGATGCAGCCTTTGGCTCAAGCCTGAATTGCAGCTTGCGCCACCTGTTTGTGACCCCGACCAGCTTCTGCGATGCGAGGATTTGATCGCCGGAGCGGAGTGAAACCGTTATTGACTTAACATCATCGCCGCGAACCACCACCCTACCAACATAAGCCTTTGGCTCAATCTCCAAGCCATCCTGCGCGATACCGTGCTCCTGTTCGTCATGCCCGTCTATCCGCTGTGCCTGCCCGCCAACATAAAAAGTGGTGTTGTCGGGAGAGTAACTTGCGCCACTGCCAATTTGCCTCCAACCCTCAACGACACCATCACGGCTTGTGCCAGTGAACTTGCGGTTGTAAAGCATCTCAGCCCATATGCCGCCGTAGATACACCTTCCAAGGTGCTCAATGAAATGCCCGTAAATCATCGCGTTGATTTCGTTAAGGCGTCTCCTCGCATCCACATTGACATTTATGTCCAGCACATCAGCTTGGGTTGTGGTTTCAATTGGTTCAAGCTTGAAGTAGTCAAAGTCAACGGCGAGTTCACTTTCGTCTCCCCAAGTCTTTGCGATCAACCCAACCATTGTCGGCTTGAACCAAAGGCGCATCGTCGCCACCCTACGCCAATCCCCCTCAGCACCGCAAAACGCCACAAGCTCATAGCCGCGCACCTCAACTCGCAAGGAGATTTCATCCGACTTCATCGGCGCTACAGCTAACCTGCCCTCGCCTGTGCGCTCAAGCCAAATTTCTGGGCGCTTCATCTTCCATAGGGCTGGTGAGCAGTATGGTCCGAAGATGGTGAGATACTTTGTTGAGTGAGCTACCACTAAGCCTGTGTGGAAGTTGGCATCGGCGTATTTGACGAGTCTCATCCTCGTCTGGATGGCGAAATTGCCCTCAACATCTGTGAGCAACATCGGCGCATCAAAGACTCCATGCCAATGGTTAAAGCCGCCCTTGCGCTTTGGGAGCGATATTCTCAGCCACCCTCTGTTGTCTTTGAGCGAATATTCGCCGCCAGATGGTGCATGCCATCGCCAACGCTTGTGAAGCACAGCCAAATCAAAGTCATCGGCGAATTGCGAGTTTAACGATGCCACAAGCAGCGTTGTAACGCAAAACAGCATTTGTCCCACCCCCAAACATCCGTTGCGTGTCCCTTAAGGTTTGATTATGATGCAAAGGCTTGCAAAGCCACAACGGATGCTTAATCATAGCCATAAAGCTTTCCAGTGGCTTCCTCGCCTCCATACAGCAAGTGATAAGCATGTGCGCTTCACCGTGTGCAGCGTGTGTGTCAACCTTGTTTTGTGTTGCGGTCACCTAACGGAGGAGGTGGTGTGAGAATGGAAGGGAAGCCAGAGAAGCTTGTGCTCATTGGTTTGGATGCGCCGACGGTTGAGGACATACTCCGTTACGCTTACTCCGGGGACATGCCGAATATCTCTAAGCTCATTCAGGGCGGGACATTTTGCGAGCATTGTCTTGTGCCATTCCCAACAATTACGCCGCCGAATTGGACGAGCATAGTCACTGGTGCATTCCCCGGCACGCACGGAATAACATGCTTTCACATCCATGACTTGGGTGAGCCGCTAAATGTCATCCGTCCGGCATTTGATTCAAATGATTGCAGGGCTGAATACATTTGGGAAGCAGCTGAAAAGGTTGGTATGGCGAGCATTATCCTCAACTACCCATCAACATGGCCGCCGAGGTTAAAGCTCGGAGTTCAAATTGGCGGTGCCGGGTTGTCCATCAATGAATGGCGTCTTAAGGGCTTGGAGTATGGCGTCACTGTGAATGGGTGTCAGCTCTTCTCAACGGAAGAGTATCCTCAGGCAACGCAAGTTCAAGTGCGCCCGGCAAGTGGTTGGGCAAACAACCCATTTGATGGCGCGCTTGAGTGTGAGCTGCCCATTGCGCAGAGGCGCTCAAAATACACACTGGTTCAAAAGTCGTATCACTTGCTCATCTTCAAATCCACAGATGGCAACTGGCAGTGTGCCCTTTGTCGCTCAAAGGATTTTAACGACAGGCTTGCTTTGCTTAAGCCGAACGAATGGAGCCCCATCCTGAGGGATTCATTTGAGACCGACGACGGAGTTAAGGAGGCTGTCTTCAAAGCAAAGTTGCTTGAGCTGTCTCACGGGGGTGAGAACACAAAGCTTTACATGACTGCCCTCTGCCAGCTTGATGGGTGGTCATACCCAAGTGATGTTGCTCGGGCGCTCCCAGTGAATGATGGCATGCCATTGCCGGCGCATGAGCCATTCTTTGCCTTTAATCTCGGCTGGATTGACGACGATACATTCATTGAGGAGTTGGAGATGCATCACCGATGGCTTGCTGAGGCAGCTGAATACATGATGCAAACCGTTGATTGGAAGCTCTTCTTCATGCACGCCCACTGTCCCGATTGGATATACCATTCGCTCATGAAGCGTTCAGACCCATCCTGCACACAAGATGAGAGTGTGCGTTTAAAGGCGCTTGAAGTTATACGAAGGTCGTATGTGAGCGTTGACCGAATGATTGGGCGAGTGATTTCATCGGCTGGTGAGGAAGCGCTTATCGTCATCGTCTCCGATCACGGCGCCCTGCCAAGCCCATTCAGCCGCGTGCCCGTTATGAACATACTGCGTGATGCCGGCTTACTTGCGACCAAAACGGATGAGCAGACCGGGAGAGAGGTGGTTGATTGGGAAAGGACGAAGGCATTCCCTCAACGCTCGGTTTACATCTATGTCAACCTCAAGGGGCGCAACCCAAATGGCATTGTGGAACCGGGTGAAGATTATGAGCGCGTGCGCGATGAAATCATTGAGGCGCTTTTGACTTGGCGTGACCCAAACACCGGTGAACGCCCAATACTTTTGGCGCTGCGGAAAGAGGACGCACGCCCATTCGGCATCTACGGGGATGCGATTGGCGATGTGGTGTATGCGGTGAAACCGGGTTATGGTGGTGAGCATGGTCAGCAACTGCCGACGGCGCAATACTCACGCCATTCAATGCGCGGCTTGCTCATCCTCTTTGGTCCGGGAATTAAGTCTGGTTGCCGGCTATATCGCACAGTCTGGCTTACCGACATCGTTCCAACTGTGTGCTTCCTTATGGGCATACCATATCCGCGCAACTGCGAGGGTGCTGTCATATATCAGGCACTTACTCAATGCGATGGTTAATAAGCCGGATGTGGAATGCCATCACTCGCTATGTCCTTTTTGCCTTGAGTTCGCTTAGCAGTTTCCTGCAATGCTCGTAATAGTCACGCCGCTTGAGCTTTGATGCAGCACCTTCGTCCAAGATGAATGTCACATCCGGATGAAGTTGCAATGCTGAAGCTGGGCACATAGTCGTTATCGGACCTTCAATTGCAGCAGCAACAGCGTCGGCTTTCCCCTCGCCAGTTGCAAGCAGCACTATTTTCCTCGCCTCAAGTATTGTCCCTATGCCCATTGTGAGGGCGTATCTTGGCACATCCTCCTCACGCTCAAAGAAGCGCGAGTTAGCCTTTATCGTCTCGGCTGTTAAGACGACGAGGCGTGTGCGAGAGGCAAATGATGAGCCCGGCTCGTTGAATGCGATATGACCATTGTGTCCGATGCCCAGTATCTGAAGGTCAATTCCGCCAGCGCGCTTTATTTGCTCCTCATACCACCGGCAGTGTTCGTCTGGGTCTGGTGCAAGCCCATACGGGACATATGTGTTTGCCTTGTTGATGTTGATGTGATTGAACAGCTTCGTGTCCATGTAATAGCGGTAGCTTTGCTCATGCCTCGGGTCAATCGGGTAGTATTCGTCAAGGTTGAATGTGGTCACCTGAGAGAAGTCAAGCCCTTCCTCTTTGTGCATTCGGATAAGTTCAGCGTAACATGGCTCCGGAGTTGAGCCAGTAGCCAGCCCAAGCACTGCATTCGGCTTGCGCCTTATCAATTCGGCAATCATCTTTGCTGCCTCCTTGCCGACCAATTCGGCGTCCTTGAGGACGATGACTTCCATGCCACTCACCCCCAATGCCGTTGAGTTATGCCTCATGATTCGCTCTCACCCTTGCTTGCCTGCTCAACGAAATTAATGCGCAGTGTCGTAAGGGTCTGGCGCAGTTGGTCATACTTTCGCCCATCAAGCTTCGGCTTGATGTGCTCAAGTAAGACGGCAATTGTATCAATCGCAAAGCGAGCCTCCTCAATATCGCGTTCAATCTTGCCGGTGATCGGGTTGGCGACCAAGCCCATCTTCTGCCATGCATATTCAATGAGCAAGTCCAGTATGAAGTTGACGGCGTTGAGGACGCTCAATTTGCTCAGGGGCAAGAACGCAACCGGCTCATACTGTTTTTCCCCTTCCACTTGCTGTTCGCTTTTAACCTCTTTGGGGCTCTCTTCTCTCGGTTCATCGTGCATCTCGCAGTGGTGCGCGGGTGGTTCAGCATAAGGCGCCTTACCCTCACGCTCCTCAGGCGCGTTTGTCATCTCCTTACATACCTCCTGCCCGAGAAGTTGGAAGGGGTTAATGCGCCTCACCGAGAGCATTCAAAAAGAAAATGGTGGCGGGGGCCGGATTTGAACCGGCGACCTCTGGGTTATGAGCCCAGCGAGCTACCTGACTGCTCCACCCCGCGTCTTCAATTCACAAGTATAACGCATTCTGGCTGGGGAGGGAGGGCTCGAACCTCCAACCTCTGGATCCAGAGTCCAGCGTGCTGCCAGTTGCACCACTCCCCAGCAACACATGTCCATACAACCATTATAGCGCGCTCAAATCGCTGCCAACATTGCTTGGTGGTATGCACATTGTAAGTGACGCCGCAATAAATACTTGGTTGTGTCCGCGGCGGGCGCAGCATAATTTGAGAGTGAAAAAGCCAACCTGCAATGTTGGTGAGGCACATGGAGACAGCTCCGCAAGGAGCAAACTCATACGGTTTAACCTCATCGGATGAGAAAAGTGGCGCTTCTTCAAGTGCAGTTGCGGTTCAAGCGCTTCAATATGGATGTCGCCATGCTGATGGTGCCAATGAGCGCTTGAACGAACTGCTTAGGCGCATTGCGGCTTCATGCCCGAAAGTTGATGTGGAGTTGGTCTCAAAAGCCTATTGGTTTGCTGAGAATGCGCACTACGGCGCAAAGCGCCTCACAGGCGAGCCATTCATCGTTCATCCATGGAATACCGCCCTCATACTCTCGGACCTCGGAATGGATACCGAAACTATTGTGGCTGCATTGCTCCATGACTGCGTTGAAGACGCTGGCGTCCCGATTGAGGAGATAAGGCAGGAGTTCGGTGATGGTGTCGCGAAGCTCGTTGATGGGGTGACAAAGCTTAAGCACCTCTCATTCGTTTCTCCGAGGAAGAGGCAGGCTGAGAACATGCGCAAGATGCTCCTTGCAATGGCTAAGGATGTGCGTGTGGTGATAATCAAGCTCGCCGACAGGCTCCATAACATGCGCACTCTTGATCCATTGCCGCCGGAGAAGCGATTTGAGACTGCAAACGAAACATTGCAGGTATTTGCGCCGCTCGCCCATAGGCTCGGAATATGGATGCTTAAATGGCAGCTTGAGGACTTGGCATTCAAGCACATTGACCCGCAGGCTTACTCCGAAATATCGTCAAAGGTTCAAAGGGCAAGGGCGCAAAGGGAGCGCTTCGTTGAGCATGCGAGGCAGGTGCTTAAACAGCGCCTTGAGGAAGCCGGAATAAAAGCCGAGGTGCACGGCAGGGCAAAGCACCTCTACTCAATCTACATGAAGATGAAGCGCGAGGGTGTTGACTTTGAACACATCTACGACCTGCATGGGTTGAGGGTCATAGTGAACACGGTGAATGAATGCTACTCGGCACTCAGCGTTGTCCACAGCCTTTGGAGACCAATGCAGGGCATGGTTAGCGATTACATTTGGCATCCAAAGCCAAACGGATATCGTTCATTGCACACGAAGGTCATAGGTCCCGATGGGCAGCCGCTTGAGGTCCAAATACGGACATGGGAAATGCACATGGAGGCTGAATATGGGATTGCAGCGCATTGGAAATACAAGGAGGGAAGGCAGAGCGACACCGACCTTGATAAGGCGCTGCGCTGGATAAGGGAGCAGATGCTTGCGCTTCACTCGGAGTCTCACTCCCCAAAGGAATTTTTGGAGTCGGTCATCGCCGATGTGTTCAAAGACCAAGTTTTCGTCTTCACCCCGAAGGGGGATGTGATTGAGCTTCCAGTTGGTTCAACGCCGGTTGACTTCGCCTACAGAATACACACCGAAGTGGGAAACAAGTGCGTCGGAGCGAGGGTCAATGGTAAGTTTGTGCCGCTTGATTACGAGCTCAAGAATGGCGACATCGTTGAAATCATCACATCCAAGCACTCAAAAGGACCAAGCCCGGATTGGCTCAGGTTTGTGCGCACATCGCATGCGCGCAACAGGATAAGGCGCTATTTAAAGGAGCGGGCGTTTGAAGAGAATGTGCAGCGTGGCAGAGAAATGCTCATTCGTGCAGCGAGGAAACGCGGCGTGCCGCCGGGATTGGTGACCAGCGAGGAACATATGAAGCAAGCGCTTTCAGCCCTCCATTGCGAGAGCATTGATGGACTGTTTGCAGCCATCGGCTACGGTGACATATCCCCTGAGGCTGTGCTTGCAAAGCTATATCCAACTGGGCAGGCTGTAGAGACAACAAAGCCGAAGAGACGCAAACCGAAGCGACAAGGTCGCATGGGAGTTTGCGTTGCGCTTAAGGGCGGTGAAGAAATTGAAGCGCAAGTGCGCCTCTCAAAATGCTGCCGCCCAATACCGGGAGATGCGATAGCCGGTTACATAACCCGTGGCAGGGGAATCACAGTTCACAGGGTTGACTGCCGAAATTTGATTCAAGCGAGGGCGGACGAGTCCGAGCGCGTGGTTGAGCTTGAATGGCAGCTGACCGGTGAGGGCTTATTCCAATCGGAGTTGATAGTTGAGGCGATTGATAGGGTTGGTCTTCTTAGCGATCTCGCCGGGATAATAAGCGAACTCGGCGTCAACATAGCGTATTGCAATGTTGAAACACAGCCAAAGCTCAACCTCGCAAAGGTGCACTTTGTGGTTGACATCACGGGACCGGAAATGCTTCACCGTGTTATTGAAGCCTTGAGGAGACATCCCGATGTCACATCAGTTGTGCGAGTTATGAGGTGAGAATATGAGGTGATCAGCGCACAAGTTGAAGCGCATGTGGGGTGATAGTCATGGAGCGGTTGTGTGCGGTGTTTGTGGTGGCTCTCTTGGGTATGGGAATTGCGCTGGCTCAGCTTGATGCCGGTGCATTGCTTGAGCGGGCGAAGGTGAAATGGACGAATGTGCCGAAGATGGTCCTGACATTCTACTACGGTTGGTATCGCCATGACACATGGCGCAGTGTTGATGAGGCTAAGAAGACCATAGCCAATGTTACGCATTACCCGTTGCTTGGACCATACAGCAGCCAAGACCCGAGGGTGATTGAGCAGCATTGCAAGTGGGCGAAGGGGGCAGGCATTGATGGGTTCATAGTCAGTTGGTGGAGGCAAAACGATTACAACGATAAGACATTGGCGATGGTGCTTGATGCCGCAAAGGCGCACGGCTTAAAGGTCACGGCTTATTTTGAGACAGTCCCGGATGGGAAGCGTGAGAGGGCGGTTGAAGATGTGCTCTATTTGCTTGAGCGCTACGGGAGACACGAAGCGTGGCTTAAGGTTAATGGGAAGCCAGTGCTGTTCGTCTATTCACGAGCTATCGGGCAGATTGGGCTTGATGGGTGGCTTTGGGTGATAAGCGAAGTCAGTAGACGATATGAGGGCGGGGCTATCTTCATCGGCGATCAAATTTCAAGGATGGCGGCGAGGGTCTTTGACGGCATACACACATACAACCCGACTGGGCAAACTGCCGGGAAGTCAGCTGAAGCCATACGCGCATGGGCGAGGGAGACATTCAAGCAGTGGGTTGATCTTGCTGGCGATGGGCGAATTGCATGTGTGACGATCATTCCGGGTTACGATGACAGCAAACTTGACCGCCCAAAGCCGCGCCCAATCACGGAGCGACACGACGGGATGACATACCGAATCATGTGGGAGGAGGCTCTCTCAGCCAACCCCGATTGGGTCATCATCACGAGTTGGAATGAGTGGTTTGAGGGGAGCGAAATTGAGCCATCGGTTGAATATGGCGAACGGGAACTTAAGACGACATCTGAATATGCTCCCAAGTTCAAGGCACTCGGTCAAAGAAAGCCATCAGCACGGAAGAGACTGGTTAGCGATGACGAGATTAAGGATTTGGTTCAATCAATGCGCGGCAAACGCACCGCCATCCTTCCCGGAGCATCATCTGAAGCGCTGTGGATGATGATTGACTGGGGTGTTGAGCTTTCTCCGTTGACTTGGGAGCAAGTTGTGGATGAGCTGGTTTTCAATGTGCGTGCGTTCCCATTTGCGCTTTATGCTTCTGGCGAGGCTTATCGCCCGACTGTCCATAGACAAGATGATGTCCTTGAGGCGCTAAGGAGGTATGTTGAGGATGGTGGCGTTTTGCTCGTCCTACCATCGCAGCCGATGCCCTTCCACTATGATGAGGCGAGATTGAAGGAGCCAACGAGGGGTGTTGTCAACCATTCCGCCTCACTTGGTCTTCCACTTGCCATAGCGTGGGAGAAACCGCCGGAGAAGAAGCTCGCGTTCGCTATTCGTGATGAGGTGGCTTTGTCTCACTTGCCAAAGAGGTTTGCGTTTCCCGAGGCTGGCGACCTTCGCTGGCGTCCGTTGATACCAGAAAAGGCTAAGCCCGATGTTAAGGTCAAAGTGCTGCTTGAGCTGCAAGACGAAGAGGGCAACTCATACGGCGCTGGAGCTGGAGTTGTGAGCGTTGGTAAGGGGCAGATTGTCTATGTTTGGTTTAGGCTGCTTAGCATGGATGTGGGTGAGGGGCTGGTGTTTGATGTTTTGAGGTTGGTCTCAAAGTCAAGGTGAGTGGCAATCAGTTATGCGTATTCGGATACGGCATGAGGTGTTTGCGCGGGATGAGCCAGCAACGATATGGTGAAGTTAGTTGGAGTTACGAGCTTGCGGGGATTGATTTGCGCGGCGAGGATGAGGCATTCAAGCGCTTGCTGCCACATGTTCGCCGGACATTCTCGATCCGAAAGGGCATCGGTGAGCCGGTGATTGATGTTGGGCACTTCGCATCGGTTGTCCAAGTCACCGACGAATTGGGCATCGCAATTTGCACCGATGGTGTCGGGACGAAGTTGCTCGTTGCGCAGATGATGGGGAAATACGACACGGTCGGGATTGATTGTGTGGCGATGAATGTCAACGATCTGCTTTGTGTTGGTGCTGAGCCGATTGCCTTCGTTGATTACATAGCCGTTGAACGCCTCAATCCAAGTGTCGTTGAGGAGATTGCAAAGGGGTTGTGTGAGGGTGCTCGCATGGCGAGGGTGGCTGTTGTTGGCGGTGAGATTGCGCAGCTTGGCGAGATGATTCGCGGCGTTGATGTTGGGCTTGGCTTTGACCTTGCCGGGACGGCAATAGGCATAGTCAATTTGAGCAAAATCATCACCGGGAGCAATTTGGAAGCCGGCGATGTCGTCATCGGGTTACCTTCAAACGGCATACACAGCAATGGTCTGACGCTTGCAAGGCGCATATTCTTTGAGCATCTTGGATGGGACGCACAACATCACTGCGAGGAACTTGCCTGCACCATTGGGGAAGCGTTGCTAACGCCAACGAAAATCTATGTTGAGCCAGTTGTTGGGTTGCTTAAGAGCGATGTGAGTGTGAAGGCACTCTCACACATAACTGGTGGCGGATGGCTGAACATGCTTCGGACAGCCGCGCCGGCTTGCTTGCGGATAGACAGCTTGCCAGAGCCGCACCCCATATTCAAACTCATACAAAGGTTCGGCAATGTGACGGACGCAGAAATGTATCGGACATTCAACATGGGTGTCGGTCTCTCCATCATCGTCTCAAAGTCAGATGCCGAGAGGGCGCTTGATGTGCTTTCGCAATTTGGAGAATCACCGATGCTCCTCGGTGAGGTTGAAGAAGTGGGCAGGAGGATGCTCAAGCTTGTTCCGTTGAAACTCGTGTGGGCGGGCGGGGGCTTTGCCGAGCTGTGAGAGGTCAAATTGGGCTGTTGCTTTCTTGCGATGACATCGTTAGAATTAATGTGAGGATGACAGTGGGGCCGTGGCGCAGTGGGAGCGCGTCTGAATGGCATTCAGAAGGTCGCGGGTTCGAATCCCGCCGGCTCCACTGTGATGGTTTTTATTTTGAGCAGCGGTGTGGATGCTGCTTTACGAAATGGACTGAATGAGTGAGAGGCGCTAAAATGACGACATGCTCACCGAGAAACTCGTCCGATGGGGGAGCATCTTCATCGTCATCTATGCGGTATTGGTCGTCATGTTTTACATGGCTGGCTTAATTGGCGCCAGAGTTTGTGAGGCGCTCTGTTCGTTGCCGTGCTTCTCAATTGCGCTATGGTATCTCGTGGCGAATTTTGAGGAAAGGCGCATCGGGCGTAGCGATGGGACAATTGTAAGTTTGGTTGGATGGGCTTTTGTAGGGTTGGCATTTATCCTGCCACCGTCAATTTGGTTAATCCGCCTTCTATCGGCTTTTATTGGCTTGTGCTGCATAGTTGCCGGATGCGCCATCGGTTTCATGAAGGCAGTAAAGTAAGTTAGCGCCGTTGAGGCGACAGCAGTGAAAATGCAGCGTTAAACCATCCCATCATGGGACGGTTGAAGTGTCAAAGGTGTGGAAGGGGGGACTAATTGGCTCACGAGGGGAAGGTGGGTGGTTTTTGAATTGGCGTGCGGTTGTGATGGTATATTGCAAGGTGATGAGGTGCATAAGTATGCATGCAACGGCAATCATTATGCTCATCATTGCCATCTCATCATGCGCAATAATTCTGCCCTTATGGGCTGTCATAGGAGGGGTTCATTATGCCAGTCTACACACGCTACGGCGACAGCGGTATGACACGCCTGTCAAACGGCAGGGTCGTGTCAAAAGACTCGCCATACATACAGGTGTGTGGCGACATAGATGAGTTGAATTCGCTACTCGGTGTGGCAATCGCTTTCATATCCGATAACGACATACAGCAGCTGCTCATGCAGTTGCAATGTGACCTCTTTGAGTTGTGTGCTGACATTGTTTCAGTGCCCTCAAATGACAGCATGCAATACCGAATTGATGAGAAGCATGTGAAGACGCTTGAGGAGTTTATTGACTCGTTTGAGGCGCGCTTGCCGAAGTTGAGCAAGTTTGTCCTCCCGGGAGGGACGAAGGGCGCATCACTGCTCCATCTTGCGCGAGCTGTCTGTAGGCGCGCGGAGCGTTCGTTAGTTCGGCTGAGCAAGTGCGAGCCGATCAACGAGGAGGCGCTGCATTATCTCAACAGGCTTTCGGATTTGCTCTTCGTGCTTGCAAGGTATGTGAACTATACTGCCGGTGAGGTTGAAAAGACATGGGACTAAACCTCTCATGCTCCGAGGGGTGAAGTAAAAATGGTGCGTGTTGGAATTGCCGGGCTTGGATTTATGGGCGTCACACACTACAGGGCTTATAAGAAAATTCGTGGCGCACGAGTTGAAGCTGTTGCTACGAGGGATCCGAAGAAGCTTCAAGGCGATTGGCGTTCGGTGGGTGGCAATCTGCCAACACCAATTGGCGGCTTTGAGGACTTAAGCGGCATAAGGCGGTATAGCAACCTTGATGACCTTTTTTCCGATCCAGACATTGACATGATTGACATTTGCTTGCCATCGTATTTGCACGCCGAAGCCGCAATCAAGGCGCTTCGCAATGGCAAACATGTGTTTGTTGAGAAGCCAATCGCACTCACCGTTGAAGATGCCGATGAGATGGTCAAGGTGGCTAAGGAGCAGGGGAGATACTTGATGGTCGGGCAGGTGTTGCGCTTCTTCCCGGAGTTTGCGCTCATCAAGCGAATGCAACAGGAAGGCAAGTATGGCAAGATAAGGGGCGCATTCTTTAAGCGCGTGATAACGAGACCGACATGGAGTGATTGGTTTTCCGACCCACAAAAGAGTGGCGGTGCCGTCGTTGACTTGCACATTCATGACAGCGACTTCGTTCAATACCTCTTTGGGATGCCAAAGGCTGTTTTCTCAAGGGGTCTGATCGGTGAGAATGGCGATGTGGAATACATCTTCACGCAATACATCTTTGATGACCCAGACTTGTGTGTCAGTGCTGAATCTGGGATGATAGCGATGAGTGGGCTCACATTTGAGCATGGTTATGCGGTTTACTTTGAGAGGGCAACGGTGCGCTTTGATTCGTTGTGGGGCAACCCGCCACTCCTGTTCACACAAGATGGGAAGAAGAAACGGGTGCGCGTCGCACAAAGGGATGCCTTTGTTGATGAACTCTCGTATGCCATCAACTGCATACGAAAGGGTGTTGAACCAGAGATTATCTCCGGGGAGGCTGCAAGGAACTCGCTCCTGATATGCCTGAAGGAGAAGGAGTCAGTCTTGACCGGCAAGCCCGTGGAGATAAGCGCGTAAGCCCAATTTGTGCTCGTCACATGGGAGCACCTTGACATTGGAGTGGTATTCCGCATGGCGGAGGGGCGGAGGGGGATGAACTTAGACCATGAGGGTAAAGGTTTAAAGCGAAGGTTAAAGGGATTTGAATCCGACTTGAAAAGTGATCGGGCGTTGAGTGATATGAACCGCTCGCTTTCAAAGCCTGCCGCACACGCCGTCAGAAGGAAAAAGCTTCTCCTGTTGGGGGTTGCTTTCTTTGCCTTCTTCATCTTGCCGATGGCGCTCGGCATCTGGAGTGGTTGGCACTCATCCGAACGGAAATCACTCATGCGCCAGATTGCCGGCGCTATGTGTAGCCTCATTGCCCCGCCAGATTTAATCTTTGCTGGGAAGGATAGGGTAAATGTGCTCCTCATCGGTAGGGATGTTGACCGTGACAGGCATGGGCGAATATTGCCGACTCACGGCAGGGCGGATACGATAATTGTCGTGAGCCTGTGCCGCTCGGAACGCAAAGCTTACATTCTCTCAATACCCCGTGATACAGCCGTGATCATAGATGGGCATGGCTTGCACAAGATAAATGCAGCTCACTCATTTGGCGGTCCTGAACTGCTTGTTGATGTGCTCAGAGATCAACTGTGCATCAGCGTTGATTACTACGCCAGCACAACATTTGACGGTCTGAAGAAAATCGTGGACGCAATCGGCGGCGTCTGGCTATATGTTGAGAAGGACATGAACTACGATGACAATTGGGGCAACTTGCATATTCACCTCAAGAAGGGATGGCAGTGGCTTGATGGGGAAAAGGCTCATCAGTATGTGCGCTTCAGGCACGATGCTGAGGGAGATGTAGGGCGCACAAAAAGGCAACGCAAGTTCCTGATGGCGGTCGCCGCGCGGGTTACAAGCCCGTCGGTGCTCCCGAAGCTGCCCAACATCATACGCACGGCATACAAGCATGTGAAGACAAACATGACGATGAGGGAGCTGATGAGCTTGGCTGGGTTCGCCGAACAGGTTGACGCTTCGCAGATTGAATCGGAGACATTGCCCGGAAGACCAGTCGCACATTACTGGCTGCCGGATAGGGATAAGGCTGAGCAGGTGCTTGAGAGGATGCTTGGGGAAACCTTCGGAAGATACATGTGGGATATAAAGATGGCTGCCATTGAGAGCGCAATTGGCATTCGTGCAGCAAGGAGCTATCGCAGCAGAAGTTTTGTAAGGCGCACAGGCAAGGCGCACTACGATGCCAGAAAGGTTGTCCACGAGTTTCCGAGCATACCGGAGGAGTCTTTGCCGTTATCCTCAAACGAACCTATGGGAGAAGAAGTTGAGCCGAATATGGAAGTGGCTGAGCCACCCGCAGAGGGGACAAATCCACCCACCCAAAACTCAAAGACACCTTAACCGCTGCCTCAAGAGGATGAGCCGCATGTCAGGGCTTGAAAGCCGCATTGAAAGTGAACTTGGACATCGCCCAGTGATATCGCTCTTGACCGACTTCGGATATGCCGATGGATATGTCGGTGTGATGAAGGGCATAATCGCGTCCATAGCCCCGGAGGTGCTCATCATTGATATAACTCACGGAATACAGCCGCAGTCAATCGCAGGTGCTGCCCTTGTCCTCTGGGGATCGTATCGTTACTTCCCTCACGGGACAGTTCATTGTGTTGTAGTTGATCCAACTGTTGGCACGAAGAGACGCCCAATAGCAGTTCAGACATCGCGTTACATCTTTGTCGGTCCTGACAACGGCGTCCTCTCTTGGGCTTTTGATGAGGATGGTGTCAAACTCGCCGTGCACATAACCAACAGGCAGTTCATGTTATCCTCACTGAGCCAGACATTTCATGGTAGGGATGTGTTTGCGCCTGTAGCCGCACACATTGCAGCCGGCGTTGAGTTGAAGGAACTCGGTGAGGAAGTTCCACCAGATGAGTTGATGCGTCTCCCGCAGCTCGCAGCAAAGCAGTGTGGGAGGGGTTTGGTTGCCGAGATAATCCACATTGATTCATTTGGCAATGCCATAACGAACCTGCGCATGGAGCAGTTTGAGCGCTGGGTGAGAGAATTCTCAAACGGCGGTTGGAGGGCGAGGATTGGCAATGTTGAGTTTGGGGAGCTCTCAAGGGCATACGCAGATGTGCCGGTGGGAAAGCCGTTAATCATCTTTGGCAGCTATGGCTTGCTTGAGGTGGCTGTCAACTGTGGCAATGCGGCAAAGGAGCTCAACATAGCAGTTGGAGATGAACTCGTGATTGAGCCAGTTGAGTAGCAGAGCCATAAGGGAAAGCTTCGCATGAACAGGCATGGCTGAGTTTACATTCAGCTATGCCGGAGGTCAAGCAAAGCCCGCTTTGGAGTTGGAGGCGAAAATGCGCCGGCGCGGAAGATCGCCAACGAGCCAATGCACCATCCATATCGGTTGGCTCAGGTATTTCATTGCGGTGCATCTTTGTTTGCTGCTTTCATGGTGGGCTTCTCTCCCCGCACAGCAGCTTGATGAGGGCAGCATAGAGCGCTTTAGGCTCGCAAACGGTCTTCGGTGCGCCATTGTGCGTATGCCGCACGCTGTGACGGTGGGTATAAGCGCGGCGGTGAAGCTCGGTGCCGAACACGAACTCGGTGTGCACGCGCCCGGCGTGCGCTTCATGCTTGCGCATGCGTTGTTAAGCGGCACAAGGCTGCAAAGTGGCGAGGAGTTATTACACTCATTGGCAAGAGCCGGGGTTGAGCTGGATTGCGCTATTGAGCCTGACTGCATAATCTTCAGCGCCGAATGCTTGCCGCAGCATCGTGACACGGCGCTGCAATTGCTGTCCGATGTGCTCATGAGACCGGCGCTTGATTCCAAAGCTGTTGAAGCCGCAAGGGAGAAGGCATTGAATGCGCAGCTGCAATTTGCCACCACTCCGCTGCTCGCCGCACGGCAATCCCTAAGGGAGATGCTGTTTAAGGGCACACCGTATGCACGCCCGAGTTGCGGCTATGAGCGAACTGTGAAGCACATAGCGAGGGAACACTTGATTGACTTCTTTGATGCCTACTTCAGGTCGTGGAATTTAGCTATATGCGTAGTTGGCGATGTGAAGTCGGACATTGTCAGGAGGGAATTGGTCGCTGCGTTCATCTCACTCCCAAAAGGCATTGCGCCATTGGTTGAGCAACCAAGGATTAAGTTGCCCGAGGAGCCGCAGCATCTTGTCCGCCAGTTCTACGGCAAGCTGGCGCAACTGTTTGTGGCATTCTCGGCACCGCCAATTAGTGCCGCAGATGCCCCAAGCCTGTTTTTGCTCTCAAACATCATTGGTGGCTATGGCGGTAGGCTTTATAGGGTGCTTAGGGAAGAGCGGGCAATGGCTTATTATGTTCGTTCATGGTATGAGCCCAACATGAGCTTTGGCGAGTTGATCATTCACATTGCCACCGAAAGGGACAAAGTTGAAGCGTGTCGGCGGGCGATTGAAGAGGTGCTCTTGAACTTGCGTGATAGCGGTATCAGTGAGGATGAATTGGAGCGCGCAAAAGGACAAGCGATATTGGAGCTGAAACTCAAGATGGGGAATGTGAGGGAGTTGAGCGCAACGCTTTCTCGGCTTGAAGTTCACAATATCGGCGCATCTGGACTTTTGAAGTTGAAGTCATCCATAGCTCAAGTGACACCGCTTGATGTGCTCGCAGCCGCAAGGCGCTATTTGAAGTGCGCTGCGATGGTCCTCATGTTGCCCATGTGATGGCACAGGGAAGTGCGCGTCATTGACATGCGAATTCGGCGTGGCATAGTTTGTGATTGGCTTTCCAAAGGCGATGGATAAGGAGCACGGTGGTGTCACCCAATTGCGGGGAGGGGATTTGTGATATGAGCATCTGCAAATTGCGCCTGCGTTTCATATGGATGCTCCCCGTGGCGTTGGTTATTGCCATGTGCATGGATTGCATCGGTGATGAGCTGCCGAGCCAAATAAGGCTTGATGTTGGCGCTTCGTTTGAGATGGCTGTGAAAGGGTTGAGCAAGGCGCTTGTTGAAGACCAGAGGGTGGCATCGTTGCTTTTGCTTTCCGGGGAGCGAATCTCAATTTATGGTGCAAGGGCTGGCGAGACAGTCCTTCGCATTTGGGTTGGTGATGTGAAGCACGAAGTGCCGATAAAAGTTGAAGCGAAGCCATCACCAAAGGAGGCACCAAAGGCGGAAGCTGCTGCAGGCGAAGCCGCAGGGGAGAAACAGCCAGTTGTTGAGCAGCCGCCAATAGCATTGCCCGAATTGAAGCCTCCGGAGGTCGGTGAGGGGAGGGTTGAGGGGGCTGAGGCAAAGTTATCGGTCGTCATCGTCCCGGACACACCAACCGCGATGGCTGGCGCTGAAGTTTGGTTTAGAGTGGCTGTAAGCAATGTTGGCGATGCTGCAGCACAAAGCGTTAAAGTCTCAGTGCAGCTACCGCAGAGGGTTGAACTCGTGGTTGATTCTCCAAAGCCAAAATGCGATTACGACGCCGATTTAAGGAAGCTGACTTGGCAGCTGGGAGAGCTTAAGCCGGGGGAGGAGAGCAAGCTCTCATTTGCGGTCGTCCTTGCGCAGGAGTTGGCAGTGAAGGAGCGTTTGGGCTTTGTAGCCGTAGTTGAACATGAGGGGGCGCCAGCTAAGGTCGCAAGTCAGCCCGCAGAGATTGAAGTTGTCTCAGCTGCGCTCTCGGCAGTATTTGCATTTCCAGAAGCCTTCGTTGTCAGACGACCGATCGGTCTGCCATTGCTTGATGTCAGGCATGAGGAGTATCAAAGGGCTGTGGATAGGCTTCATGGACTTGGCATAGTTCACGGCTACCCGGATCACACATTCCGACCGGATAAATCGGTGTCAAGGGCTGAAGCGGTAAAGATGCTCGTGCTCACGACCGACTTGAAGGAGCAAATGGACAGCGTTCGCATCGGATATGTGCTCTCAGCTGAAGCGAAGGTTGATGTTGTTGTGGTTAACCAGAAGGGAAAGCGCATTGCTCATCTTGTGCGTGGTGAGCAGTGTAAGCCGATGCAATACATCGTTTCGTGGGATGGGCGTGCCGATGATGGCACATGGGTTGAACCCGGGCAGTATGAGGTTCAAGTTACAGCCACAACCGGTGGCGGTCAACATGTCACGCTCTCAACTGCGGTGAGGGCACTCCCGGCAGTCCATCGCAAGGTTTCGGGCATACCAACATTCACCGATGTTCATCCCGCCGATTGGTTCTCGGGGTATGTTGCCGAGGCTCAGGCGAGAAAGTTCGTTTACGGTTACCCGGATGGCACCTTTAAGCCGAAGCGAGAATTGACGCGTGCGGAAGCTGCAGCACTGGTCGTTAGGGCTCTCGGGCTTGAGGAAAGCGCAAAGGAGGCAAAGGATGTTCCAACTCCGTTTGAGGACGATGAATCCATACCGAAGTGGGCGAGGGGTTATGTTGTAGTTGCTGCAACTGAGGCTCCAAAGTCGTCCGGGAGTTTGATACTCGGTTACCCGGGTAAGCAGTTTAAGCCGCAACGCCCGATCTCTCGCGCCGAAGCTGCGACAATGATGACGAGGTTCTTGGACAGGGATATTGAGCGCAAGATAACCGTAGTTGGCGCAGTTGCGCCCGGGGTGAAGCTCAACATCAACGGCAGGGAGATTGGGAGTGGGCAGTTTAAGGAGGAGCTTGAAATCAAGCCCGGGATTAACCTCATTTCGGTCATGGTGCATTAGTTGCCGTCTTCGGAGATGCAAATTGTGCACCCTTATCTACCTCAGGTGAGCCTCATGGTTGATGTTTCATCTGTGCGTATGTTTAAAGTCACTCAGAGACTTTACGGAAAGCGCATTGGTGATGTGACCAAACGGACATTTGAAGCGCTCGCCTCATTGGGCATTGCCAAGGTAGTCAAAGGGAAGCGCATCGCCATAACAGCTGGAAGCCGTGGGATTGCTTCAATAGGCGATGTTTTAAAAGCCATCGTGAGATTTGTTCGTGAGTCTGGCGGCGAGCCCTTCATCTTCCCGGCAATGGGGAGCCACGGCGGCGCAACTGCTAATGGGCAAGTTGAAGTTCTTGCCTCGTTGGGCATAACGGAGAGCAGCGTTGAAGCGCCAATACTTGCGACAATGGATGTTGAGCATGTGACGACTGCTGATGGGGAGCCCGTCTTCGTTGATAAGCATGCTGCAAGCGCAGATGGCATTATAGTCGTCAACCGAATTAAACACCACCCGGACATTTATCGCGGCGTTGGCAGCGGCTTGATGAAGATGATATCGGTTGGAATGGGCAAGAAGGCAGGTGCTGAGGTAATACACAGTGATGGCGTGCGCAGCATGGTCAGGCTTATTCCGAAGTTCGCAGAGGCGCTTTTGGAAAAGCTGCCCATCATCGGCTGCATCGCGCTCATTGAGAACGGCTATCATGAACTTGCGCACATTATTCCCGTGCCACCGAACGAAGTCGTTTCGGTTGAGCGGCGCCTTCTGTCCTTTTGGAACCGCATCCGCCCGAGGTTGCCATTTGATGACATTGATGTCCTGATCGTTGAGCGTATGGGAAAGGACATCATGGGAACCGGGATGGACACATTCATCATCGGAAGGATGGTTATCGCCGGTCAGCCGGAACCGAAAAAGCCATATGTGAGGGCTGTCGTCACGCTTGACCTCACTGAAGCCTCTCATGGGAACGCAGCCGGCATCGGGCTGTGCACGGCTATAACGAAACGGCTGTTTGACAAGATTGATTGGCACTCAACTCGGATAAACACCATGACGAGCGGCTTCATTGACAGGATGCGCCTGCCGCCCGTATTGCCAAATGACTATGCTGCCATCATGTATCCGCTGATGGGGATAAGGCGGCGTAGTGAAAGGGAGCTGCGCATCGTGCGAATCAGAGACACCCTCACATTGCATTGCTTTTACATCTCCGAGGCTCTCCTTGAGGAGGCTCTCTCAAACAAGAGGCTCAATGTGGTTGGCGTGCCGGAGATGCTCTCGTTTGACGAGGATGGCAACCTGCTACCCGTAAGCTATGAGGCATAAAAGCATGCCCTCAAATGGAGCGGCATGCACATCCCGCCGTTGCCTCGGATTAGCGTTTGAGCACGAGCCAGATTGCGATCAGGATGATCGTAAGTGCGCCAATGCCAACCGCCGATGCAACCCACTCTTGGCGCGTCAATTTCATCCTGCGAATGTTTGGCAGGAGCAACCCGAGAACGATGAACGGTAAGCCAGCCAATGGTATGTCAAGCAGTGAGACGAGAGTTAACCCGAATGCGGTGGCGAGAACGGCGATCCAAAATGAGAGCCTGAGCTCAAATCCGAAGCGATGCAATGCTGCGATGATGAATGCGGCAAAGAATATGTCGCCAAAGCCCATGAGGGGCACTGGCACGGGCATCCTATTTGCGCCCACTGGTGGGAGTTCCACCGTCATCGCCTTAAAGAGCTTTTCAACCCTCGCAGCGGCTCGCGGCGTAGTGCCTCCCAGATTCACACACCACACATCAACGAGTGCCATAGCAATCGCAGCCGGAAGAATTAGATTGCCCTCTCGGATTATGAGCGATGCGGCTTTACCGGCAAAGGAAGCAAAGCAAAGCAGTCCAACCTCTTGAGTGACTGTTGAAAGTTCGGAAAGGCGCTTTCCGATGTGGGTTTCGCCGAGCCAGTAACCGACCATCCACAGCGAGAAGCAGAGCGCCATTGCGATGGCACTCAAGCTGGGGTTGTGGCGCATCACTGCTATCGCCCTTGCAAGTGAAAATGCCACCCCGGTGAGAAGGAGCATTGAAAAGTAGATGGCAATGATGGTTGGCTTTATCGGGAGCACCGGCAAAATGAGCTTGATGGCGGCATAAAACACGAGTGTAATGAGTGCGCCTGCTGCGCCCTTTGCATCCACCCCTTTGACTCACCACCGTTTTTGCGCTGCCGGATTCATTCCGGAACATACTTCGCAACGATGATCGTAATGTCGTCATCCATTGTGCGTGTGCCGAAGCCAAGCACTTCCTCAAGTATGCGCGAGGCGATTTTCTGGGCATCCATACCCTTGAGCCGATGAAGCAGC
Source organism: Candidatus Thermosaccharophagus tengchongensis (assembly GCA_032161105.2). GTDB lineage: Bacteria > Armatimonadota > Fervidibacteria > Fervidibacterales > Thermosaccharophagaceae > Thermosaccharophagus > Thermosaccharophagus tengchongensis. Next base: position 14,252 of record JAVHTD010000015.1, on the reverse strand, counting down.
GCTTCAAGGCGCTCAATTCCATATGGCTCGCCGCCTTTGTTTCTCGCTTCAATAACGCCATCGGTGAATATGACGAGTGCATCGCCCTTGTGGAGATGAACTTGCTCATCGGAGTAGCTCACATCTTCCGATGCGCCAAGTGGTGGTCCTGAGGCTTTCAAATGCTCAACAGCCCCATCAGAACGCAAGAGCAGCACTGGTGTGTGTCCGGCATTAGCCACGCTCACACAGCCATCATTTTGCGTTATGCGCAAAATCACCGCCGTCGCAAATGCCTCCGAAAGGTCCTCAACAAGCATGCTGTTAGCGAGGCTGAGCGCATCGCTGAGGCTCTTTGCCGGGTTGCCCCTCAAACCGAGCTTGATCGCTGACTTGACCGATGGAACTCTCACTTGGGCATCAACGCCCTTGCCGGATACATCCCCGAGGAGTATCGCATAGCTCTCCTCACCGAGCCGAATGAAGTCGTGAAAGTCACCGCCCACAACCAACCTTGCCGGTCTCAATATGCGTGCCAATTGCCAACCGCTCACCTTTGGCGGTTGCCTCGGCGTCATGAGCTCATGCAAGTAGCGCGATGCGAACATCTCTTGGCGGTATCTTGTGAGCATGTGTTCCGCATACAGCCTCGCCTCAGCCATGTAACCGGAAAGCAATGCAGCAAGGAAGAAGAAGGAGAGCGAAGTCATCGTGATCCATTGTTGCGCGCTTGAGCCACTCCCGTATTGGATGGAGAGCCAAAATGCGCTACATAAGCTCGCCGTTGTAAAAGCTCCAACGAGGCGATACCACATCCCGGAAACGATGATGACGAGCACAAGCATCGGTATGAAGTAAATCGCTTGCCCATCCACCGCCGCCATCCAGAGCCACATCCAAAGCACATCAACGACAAGGGATGGCATGCGAAATGATGCCCCACGCCAATGGGCGAATACAGCTACAGCATTGAGCAGCCATGCAAGAAGCAGTGCGGATGTTACAAGTTCGCTCCTATCGCCGGTTTCCACCCACCCCCTTATGATCAGCGATGCAAGCATGATGAGCAACAGGCTGCGCATCACAACCGCCATCCAGTCACTTGCATCCGGTGGTTGTAATGTCAGCATGCGCATTTTGGGCAGCTTCACGCATGCATCACTCCTGGGGCTTCAGCTCTTCATCCCCAAACACCTCCGCGGTGAAGCGCAGTATTTCAATGTCGCCCTTCCTCCACGCATCCGGTGGCAAGCCGGCTTTGATGCAAGTGTGGCTTAGGAACTCATCCCTATCCCATCCATATTCAACAGCCACCTGCGGCAGCAGCAAGCCCGAGAATGCCCCCTTGCGCACAACCAATCCATCACGCCCAACCTGTATCTCCGAGATGTCCCTGACCTCTTCCATTGGTGAGAGGGCGGAGACCTCAAGCGTCAGTTCGTCAAGCTCCCTCTTTGTCACCGGCGGAAAGCGTGGGTCATGAAGGGCTGCGGAGATGGCAGCATCTCTGACGGCTTCCCAGAGCGGCTTTATCGGATACGGATAGCCGATGCATCCCCTGAGCGAACCATCGCTGCGCCGCTTCAGCGTCACAAATGCGCCGCGATGCTCAAGCAGCTGCGGCTCCGTGACTTCTGGCTCCGGCATCGGTTCACCGGAGACGGCAGACCTGATTGCGCTCCATGCAATCTCAACGAGCTTGCGGCGCAACTCATGTGGCAGTTGACTCATGTCTTACCCCCTCCGTCATCGTGATATTGTATTGGCTGCTCCCGTCATGCCGCCGGCACGTTGTAATTGCTAAGGTGATTTGCGCCAGTGCCCTTTCGCCGTGCCCAATTGGTAAGTTTACTCACTTTGCGACGGGTTTGATGCTCATGGTTCGCTGCAAGGCATATGTTAAAATTTGATGTGCGGAGATGGCTGCTACCCCGACACGCCCACAGTGGGGTGACGAGAAGGATGGTTGAAGCTATCACGAGAGCAATTCAGGTGATGCGCGCCCCATTCTTCACCGCAAGCATTGCTCCAGTGCTGATTGGGACAGCACTCGCATGGAAGTTGGATGGCAAGTTCAACCTTGCGCTCTTCCTCATGGCTCTGCTTGCCATGCTCTTCTTGCATGCAGCGGCAAACATGCTCAATGACTACTTTGACCATCTCTCCGGCACCGACTGGCTGGCGAATCCAATTAGGCTGTCAAGGGCAGTATCTCTCACTGGCGGTGGGCGCGCCATTCAGGATGGAATTGTGCAGCCAATCGCTGTGTTGATTTTCGGATTGGTTGCGTTCTTCATTGGCATCTTGCTCGGCATGTGGCTTGTTGTCCTTGTCGGATTGCCGATATTGCTCATTGGCGCCATGGGGGCTTTCTTCGCCTTCTTCTACACGGCGCCGCCGATAAGGCTTGCGCATAATGGTCTTGGCGAATTTGCGGTTGGCATGTCATTTGGCGTGCTACCGGTGCTCGGCGCTTACTTTGTGCAGACCGCAAGGTTGGATTGGCGAGTCATCCTCGCATCATTGCCAATCGCTTCACTCATAACAGCCGTGCTTTGGGTTAACGAAATTCCGGATGTGCCTTACGACGAAGCCGTCGGCAAACGGAATTTGGTCGTCAGGTTGGGCACAAATGGTGCAGCCATTGGCTACTTCGCATTGGTTGCGTCTGCGTATGTTGTTCTCCCATTCATTTCGCTATCTCTTCGCTCACCGATGCCGCTCATTGGCTTTCTCACCGTGCCAATAGCACTTCTGGCGATGCTCAATGTTAAGTGGTATGCGGGTGGGCGGCGCACGCTCATGGAGGCAATGAAAGTCGCATGCCCGATGACGATCACAACGCATGCCGCTATGGGAATCCTGTTGAGCATTGCATACGCAATTTGAGCCTCCATGAGGAAGGCTACTTTGTTGCATCTGGCATCATATTGAGATTGGCTTTTATCTTCACAACGGCTTTGGAGGTGATTGATAATGTCAGCACGCATACTCGATGGCAAAGCGATAGCTGCGCAAATTGAGCAGGAGATAAGGGCTGAGCTTGATGAGTTAAAAAGCAAGCATGGCATTGCACCCGGGCTCGCGGTTGTGCTCGTCGGGGAGAACCCGGCATCGGAAGTTTATGTGCGCAACAAGGAGAGGAAATGCAACGACCTCGGAATACGCTCAATCGTCAGGAGGTTGCCTGAAAGTGCCTCAGAGCAAGAGGTCATTGATGCGGTTCGCCAGTTGAACGAGGATGAATCAGTTCACGGCATTATAGTGCAATTGCCACTCCCAAAGCATGTGGATCCCGAGGTTGTCATATCGCACATTGACCCGAACAAGGATGTGGATGGATTTCACCCGGTGAATGTGGGTTGGATGTTCATTGGGAGAAACAGGTTTGTTCCGTGCACTCCAGCTGGCATAGTTGAGATACTTGATCGCTCCGGGATTGAGATTGAAGGTAAGAGGGCTGTCGTAATTGGCAGGAGCAACATCGTAGGGAAGCCCCTCTCCATACTGCTCCTCCAGCGCAACGCTACAGTAACTGTTTGCCACTCACGCACTATTGACCTTCCGAACATAACTCGCCAAGCTGACATCCTTGTCGCCGCCGTCGGCAGAGCTCGTTTTGTGACGGCGGAGATGGTTAAGGAAGGCGCTGTCGTCATTGATGTCGGCATAAACAGGGTTGATGATAAGATAGTCGGCGATGTTGACTTTGATGCCGTTAAGGAAGTAGCTTCAGCAATAACGCCAGTTCCCGGCGGCGTCGGACCACTCACCGTCATCATGCTGATGCGCAATACAGTTCTGGCGGCTAAAATGAGACTGCAGAGTTCAAGTTGAGCGGCGCGTTGAATGACACCATAAGTTAGATAAGGCGCTGTCACGACGAGTGAAAACGATGGCGAAGTTTAAAATGGATGCGACCGTGTTCATGGTGCGCGCCAAGGTTTGTGCCATTTTTACATCGGCGCCGAAAGCGTTATACTAATGGTGAAAAATGTTTCCGTAAGCTCAAAGTCGCTGTTAAACCTTAGAGGGCGGTGTAAATGCCTCGTGTAAAAGGGCAGCACAAAATTGCTGTTAAAGGAAAGAAGACCAGAAGTGAGGTAAGGCGAGGCGGGTTATCTTGTGAGGTTCCCACAGTAAAGACATCCCCACACAGCACCACCTACAAGGGACGCCACAAGCCACCACGTATAGGCGTTCGTCAAAGCAGGCGCAAAAGGCGCTTTGGGCGCTCAAGGGCAAGAGGTTATGTTGACTTCGTGCCGGCGCTTTTGAATGGTCTTTCAGAGGAGCAATTCACCGAGGGTGAGTTGCACAGCGTTGAAGGGGTTGACGAGGCGTGGACAATTGAGATGTTCTACGAGCGATCAAGAAGTGCAGCAGTTGAAGACCCAATGGCAGCATGGGCAAAGGAATTGCGCAAGCGCCCATTGCTCACAAAGGAGCAGGAGGTCGAGCTCGCCAAACGCATAGACAGCATGAAGCAGGCACTCATGGAATTGAGCCAGCTAAAGGCGGAGGGCAGTTTAACACCGGAGCGCGAATGCGAACTCTGCGCAGTGATACGAGACGGCGAAGAGGCGAGGGAGATACTCATTGAATCAAACTTGCGCTTGGTCGTAAGCATAGCGAGGAGGTATAGGGGCTACGGTGTCCCATTGAGTGACCTGATCCAAGAGGGGAACATAGGCTTGATACAAGCAGTTGACAAATTTGATTGGCGCAAGGGCTGTCGGTTCAGCACATGTGCCACTTTGTGGATAAGGCAAGCCGTGATAAGGGCAATACAAGCACAGGCGCAATTGGTCAAGCTGCCTACAAGGGTCTCGGAGCAAATACACCGCCTGAGTAAGATCAGAGATATGCTCACTCAAGAGCTCGGCAGGGAGCCCACATCAGACGAGCTCGCAAGGAAGATGCGCTTGCCGAAAGAAGTCGTTGAACAGCTTTTAACTTACCCGCATCAGGTCACATCGCTTGATGAGCCAGTTGACGCTGAGGAAAAGATGACGCTTGCCGATGCCGTTGAGGATGAGTATGTTCCCGGCCCCGAGGAAATCGCTATTAAGTCTCGCAACCGCGAGCGAATTGAGAATGCTCTGCTTGACTTGCCCGACAATCAAAGGATGGTTATAAGGCTGCGGTATGGTCTTGAGGATGGGCGCATGCACACATATGAGGACATAGGCAAAAGGCTAAATCTCTCGCGACAGCGAGTTAAACAGATTGCTGATGCTGCCATTAGGCGCTTAAAGGAACACCCGCTGTTGCACGGCTTGGATGTGGATGGCTTCTTGAGAGCCGTGCCCGCAAAGACGATAGGGAAACGACTCCAATACATGCAGTAGCGTAGTTGCTTTGATCTGCATGTCAGTTAATGCGCCACAATGTGAGTGAATTGATTCCCCCATCAACCTGACAAGATGAGACATGATGGCATCACTTAAGGGGTTAATTCTTCACGCGAGGTGAGCCTGCTATGGGCGCGGGATGGAAAGTCGTGCTGCCACAAGCCGAGTTACCGAGGCACTGGTATAACATTCAAGCTGATTTAGATGAGCCACCACCGCCGGTCATTCACCCGGCAACATTGCAACCGATATCGCCGGATGACCTTGCCCCCATCTTTCCGGCTGCGCTGATTGAACAGGAGGTGAGCAGCGAGCGTTGGATACCCATCCCCGAAGAAGTTCTTGACATCCTTTCACTTTGGCGCCCGACACCATTAATTCGTGCAAGGCGGCTTGAAAGGTATCTTCAGACGCCGGCGAAAATTTACTACAAGAACGAGAGCCTCAGCCCGCCCGGAAGCCATAAGCCAAACACCGCCGTAGCACAGGCTTATTACAACAAGCATGAGGGCGTTAAGCGGTTGACGACCGAGACAGGTGCTGGGCAGTGGGGAAGCGCCCTTGCCTTTGCGTGCAACCTGTTTGGATTGAAGTGCACCGTCTACATGGTGCGGGTTAGTTATGAACAGAAGCCGTATCGCAAGGTGCTGATGAACATTTGGGGCGCCGAAGTCCTGCCAAGCCCAACGGACAGAACAAATGCGGGAAGAAGCGTGCTGACACAAGACCCGGATTCACCGGGAAGCCTCGGAATAGCGATAAGCGAAGCTGTGGAGGATGCTGCAACTCACGAGGATACGAAATATTCACTCGGGAGCGTGCTAAATCATGTTCTGCTCCACCAGACAATAGTTGGGCTCGAAACCAAGAAGCAGTTTGAGATGATCGGCGAGTATCCCGATGTGCTCATCGGATGCGTTGGCGGTGGGAGCAACTTCGCTGGCTTCGTCTTCCCGTTCGTGCCGGATAAGCTTGATGGCAAAAGGCATATACGAATAATCGCTGTTGAGCCGCTCGCATGCCCATCATTGACGCATGGCATCTACACATACGACTTTGGAGATACGGCGAGGATGACGCCGCTCATCAAAATGCACACCCTCGGGCATAACTTCATCCCACCGAGGATACATGCCGGCGGTTTGCGCTATCATGGCATGGCACCGCTTGTCAGCTTGCTGTATGATAAGGGCGTCATTGAAGCGATTGCGTATCCGCAGAGAGCTGTATTTGATGCTGCAGTGACATTCGCGCGAGTTGAAGGGATCGTGCCAGCACCCGAAACTGCCCATGCCATTAGGGCGGTGATTGATGAGGCGTTGAAGTGCAGGGAGACCGGCGAGGAGAAGGTGATAGCGTTCAACTTCAGCGGGCATGGCTACTTTGACCTCTCAGCATACGAGGAGTATTTAAGCGGCAGGATGGAGGATGCCATCTTCTCCCCGGAACGGGTCAAAGAGGCATTAAGTAGCCTGCCGATGCTCAACCGATGATAGTCATAGTGGTATGGTGATAGCTTGCCAGAGCGCAATCTGCGCGCTTGACGGGGGCTGTGGCTGTGATTGGCAGGAGGCAGATTCGCAACTTTGACTATGTGATGCTTGTGCTCATACTTGTGCTGATGGTGATTGGCTTGCTCACCTTAGCGAGCGCAACTTGCAGCAACGGTGTTGTCCTGTCAGGCTATGTCAAGCGCCAAGCTGTTTTCATGGTTATAGGGCTGGCGGTAATGTTCGGCATGGCTGCGATCAACTTCCAGCGGTTGATCAAATTCAGCATCTGGATTTATGTGTTCTCCATCCTCATGCTGATAGTTGCACTCGCCGTTGGGAAGGAGATTGGTGGTGCGCAGCGGTGGATAAGGCTCGGTCCGCTATCGCTTCAGCCATCGGAGTTTTTCAAGACGGCGTGTATCATAACGCTCTCGGCTATGCTTTCGGGCTGCAGGGAGCAACCAATTTCGGCAAAGCTCATTCTGCGCACAGCGGTGCATGTTTCAATCCCGATTTTGCTTGTGCTACTACAACCAGACCTTGGCACAGCCATTGTCATCATGGGCGTGTGGCTCGGATTGCTTTGGCTTGCCGGAGCTACAGCTAAGCACATCATGGCAATTGTGCTCGCAAGCATTATTCTGTTTGCAGTTGGATGGCATGTTGGCTTGGTCAAGGATTACCAGAAGCGCCGCCTGATAGCCTTCATTAACCCATACGCAGACCCTTTAAAATCCGGCTACCACATTATACAGGCTCAAACTGCGATAGGCTCGGGCGGGTTCGCTGGAAAAGGGCTCTTCAACGGCAAGATGAGCAAACTGAAGTTCGTTCCGGCTGGGCACACCGACTTCATTTTCGTCACACTCGCTGAAGAGTTGGGCTTTGTTGGGAGCGTGTTCGTCATCGTCCTATATATTGCTCTTCTCAATCGCATGCTTATTTTGATGCGCAGCACGGAGCACGAAATTGGTGTGCTGCTTGTCGGCGGCGTCCTCTTCATGCTCCTAATTCACATCGTTGTGAACATAGGCATGTGTCTCCGCCTAATGCCCATAACTGGCATACCATTGCCATTGATGAGCTACGGTGGCAGCAACCTCATTTCAACCTGTATGGCAATCGGCATTTGCCAAAGCGTGGCGATGCGCCGAAGCAAGCTCACCTTCTGAGCCCAAGCTGTCAAGGGGAGAAAGGAGTATGGAATCCGCGCATGAAGGATGGCAGCGCATCGCATGGCAAGGTGTGAGCGTGCTCATCCCGAGCGAGTGGCATGTAGCCAAGTTGCGCATCTCGCGAAACGATGGCTACATGAGGGCAGATGACGACGAGATGATGCGTTTTGAGTTGGAATGGGTAGTTATGGCAGCCGGTCAAGCCATCAGCCTTAAAGAGCAAGCTCAGGCTTATTTCTCGCGCATGGCTAAGGAGTTCAAGAAGAGGGGCAAGGAGTTCACTCACAGCGTTGATACGAAACTCATCGGGAGACATCAAGTTCGTGGCAGGGATGTGCTCACATTCAGCTGGGTGGGCGATTATGTCGGTGAGGGAATGCTCTGGTGGTGCGACAAGTGCGGCAAGTTGCTCAAAGCTCAAGTTATTGGCTCAAGGGGCGAGCGCATGAAAGAGCTCGCAAAGAGGATATTCGTGAGCATCTCCGACCACAGCAGTGGCGATTGGGATGACTGGGAGCTTTTTGGGCTCAACTTCAAAGTGCCATCCTATATGATGCTCCGTGAGCACAAGGTTGAAGCCGGCTTTGTCAGGCTGCTGTTCAAGCACGGTGATGAGGTTTCATTTGAGGTCACCAGGTGGAGTGCGGCAAACATTCTGCTCAAGGGGATGACGCTTGAAAAGTGGGCTGCGCAGGTGCTCAGAGAACACTTGCGCAAGTTTGACATCGTATATAGGCGTGGCAAGTTCAATGGGCATGATTGCGTGGAGCTTGATGGCAAAGCGAGATCACCTTTGGGGACGCTGCAGCTCATCATCCGTCAAATCACAAAGCGAGGACCGATGCCAAAGCTCAGCGGGCTGCTCTGGGAGTGCAGCGAAACAAACCGTCTTCTCATGTCGCTTTTAATTGCGCCGCCGCACATGATGGGGGAGCTTGCAGCCTCAATAACTTCCCTCAAGTGTCATTGATGGTGATGCCGATGCGGCGCCGCTGGAATTTTATGGCGATGGCATTTCGGTTTGCGCTTCGCCTTACCATCGCGATGGGCTTGTGCTTTTCCTTTTACACTCACACTTGTGTTGCTGCCGTTGTTGACCGTGAAGCGCTGTTGCAAACGGCAATTTACGCCATGGCTGTGAAATCGGATTTTCGCTCCGGAGTTGAATTTGCGCAGCGTGCAGTCCAAATGTATCCTGATGAGGCGCATCCGCATGAATGGCTCGCATACGGCTTAGCCGGATTGGGCAGGCTTGACGAGGCGCTTGAACATTACCGAACGGCTGCGAAGCTTCGCGGTGGTTCTCCGAGGCTTAACGCTGCATGGCTGCCGCTTCATATCAACTCGGAGGTGCTGAAGCTGTTGGGTATACGCCCCGTTGAAGTTTCGGCGCCGGCTAACGATAAACGATGCGCTGCCATGTTCATCCCCATACCTTGCTTCACTCCGCTGTTGAATTGGCGTGCACCCGAATTCCTTGACCGCTACAATCAGATGCTGGTTGTGTATAGGCGCATTGATGAAGGGAATTGGAAAGCTGCCCTCAGAATTCACTTCAAGACGCCGAGTTTAACTCGTGGCAGTGTTGATTGGACAAAGGATGCATCATTGCTGGCTCTCTCGCTCTCTATGACGATGTGTTGCAGCTGCTCTCGCATTGGCGCACTGCCAGTTGAGGTTCAGCCACTGAATGTGTGGATAAGCGATGAGGGCGAGCCGGTGGCAGTTAGCAAGTCTGGGCACATATTTTGGCGCGGTGTCAAGCCGGGGAGGGGGCTTGCAAATTGGTTCATTGAGGCAGCACATGAATATGGGCATCACGCGTTTCCGCCATTCGGTCCATTTGAGGGTGGACATGAAAGGTATTCCGGAGGGATGGTGAGCGAGCGATTGAATGCAATATGGCTCCTTGAGATGCTCACCGACGGCTCTTTGAATTTGCCGGAGGATGTTGATGTTGAGCAGCTCAAGGCGCAGTTGCAATCATATGTGGAGACGCACTTCACCAATGACATGCTCAACTGGTTTGCTTTGCTCAGTTCAACAATGGAAGGGAAAAGGCTGCGGCAGATGGACATGAGCTCGTTCCTTGGCATGATTGAGTTTGCCGAAAGGCTTTACTCGGCGGAGTTGCTCGGCGCTGCAATGAGGCAAAGTGAGGGTGAGGATGTTAAGTTTCTGCTCAAAGCCATTGATGCTCAGGTGAGGAAGGCAATGGCTTCCGGGATGGGATTTGACACCCGTTGCGCTTTTGTCCTATCGGACGATGGCGATGTTTCATCCGTTTTGATTGCGCCCCTCCATAAGCTCAGTTTCAGCCAGCCGTGTCGCATTGCCATACCCGTGTGGTTGCCTGAGGGTTCGTTTGAATGTGAGCTGCTCGTGGATGGGGTTGATGTCAAGGCGGCAGTCTCTATTGATGGCATCCCAAACGCGGTGGCAGTGCAGCCAAATGGTCAAATGCATTGCCTGCGCTTCCGCGTGACGATTGGAGGAGCATGGTGGCATTTGTTGTCAATTGAGTTTGTCGGTCATGGTTCCATAAGCCTGAAGAGGCTGCTTGTCAGGGAGTTAAAGTGAGGTGGCTTTAATGGCATATGCTGTCCCCGACGATGTGACTATGGAGGCGCGCTGGGAAGTGAGTCCGGTGGATGAAGCCGATGTTGAGCATCTGTCGGTCAGACTCGGTTTGCCGAGGCTTCTGGCACGGATACTCTCCTCCCGCGGTTTCTCAGAGCCGTCATCGGCGATGGATTTCATAAAGCCACCCATTGAAAGGCTTCATGACCCATTCATGATGGCTGGCATGGAGGGGGCTGCCAAGCGCATAGTGGAAGCTATACGGAACAGAGAAGGTATCCTTGTTCACGGCGATTATGATGCCGATGGTGTGTGCGCTGCTGCAATGCTTGCAAGGAAGTTGAGCCAATGGGGTGCGAAGGTCTATTGGTTCATCCCGAACAGGTTTGTGGATGGATACGGTGTGAGCAAGCGTGGCATAAAATCGGCTCGCAGGGTCAATGTCAGTTTGATGCTCACTTGCGATTGTGGCACAACGGCGCACGGGGAAATTGAGCTTGCAAGGAGGCATGGCATTGAAACGATCGTGGTTGACCATCACGAGCCAAAAGGGGACTTGCCGGCGGCATGCTTTGTGCTCAACCCCAAAAGGCTTGATTGCGAATACCCGTTTAAGGAGCTCTCGGCAACCGGAGTTGCGTTTAAGCTCCTTTGCGCCATCTCTGAGGTGGGCGGCTTTCAAGCGCCGCTTGATGACGAACTCTGCCTTGACATTGTCGGGCTCGCAACGATAGCCGATGTAGTCCCGCTCGTTGATGAAAACAGGGTGCTTGGATGGCATGGTCTGAGCGCCCTCTCAAGGCGTGGCAGGGTTGGCTTGCGCAAGTTGATGGAGTGCGCCGGATTGCGCTCAAGGCGCATAACTGGCGCTCATGTCTCTTTCATCATCGCACCGAGATTGAATGCTGCCGGAAGGCTTTCCGATGCCGGCGACGCCATGAGGCTGTTGCTCACCGAGAGCGAATCAGAAGCTGAGATGTTCGCTGAGAGGCTTGAATCGCTCAATAGGGAAAGGCAAGATGAGGAAAGGCGCACGCTTGAGGAGGCAATTGAGCTTATCCAATCGGATGTTGATTTGACCTCCGAGAGGGTGATTGTGCTCGCAAAGCGTGGCTGGCATCAGGGCGTGATTGGCATTGTCGCAAGCAAAATCGTTGAGCTGTATCATCGCCCTGCATTTCTCATCGCAATTGAGGACGAGTTTGGTAAGGGCTCTGCAAGGAGCATTGCCGGGTTTAATGTCACGGCAGCGCTCAGCGCCTGCCGCCATTTGCTCTCGTCGTATGGTGGGCATTCAATGGCAGCTGGATTCACAATCCATGCCTCCGAAATAGGCAACCTGCGGCGCTCGTTGAATGAGATCGCTTCGCAGTGGCTCACCGAGGAGGATCTAATCCCAAAGCTGCGCATTGATGCACAGGCTCACCCGATAGAGCTATCGCAGGAAGTTGCACATAGCATGCTGCTCATAGAGCCGTGCGGGTGTGGCAATCCGAAGCCGCTGCTTGCATTGTTTGGTGCACGGGTGATTGATAGCATACCCCTCGGGTCCGGCAACCGCATCAGGCTTGCTGTGCAATCGCATGGAGAGAGGATTGAGTTTATCGGGTCCAACATTGGGCATACATTGGGAGCGTTTTCCGTTGGGCAACCTGTTGACATTTGCTTCACCATTGATGCGCCAATTGAGGATTCGCTCAAGCCGACGCTTCGCTTAAAGGCAATTCGCCGGTCAACTTTCCGGCATGCGTTGTAACTTTGTTCACCGAAGGCATGTTCAATGGAGTGACATAAATGCCATCAACGGATTTTGAAGCCGGTCGTCTTCGTTCCCCGGCTCCGAGGACATACTGGGTTGAGGCGATAGTTCTGAGGGTCATCCCATACGGTGAAAGGGACAGGATACTTGCGCTATACACTCGTCAGCGTGGCAAGTTGAGCGCCATCGCTAAGGGCTCAAGGAATCCGCTGACAAGGCTTGCTCCTGCAACTCAGCTTTTCACTCATGGGCGCTACTTCCTTGCACAGGGCAAAACTTTTGAAGTCGTAACGCAGGTGCGCATACTCGGTTCCTTTGAGCGTCTGAGAAGGGATATCGGTTTGATGGCGGCATGCGCACAGTGCTGTGAGATGCTAATGAAGAGTGTCCCCGACGGAGAGCCAGATGATAGGCTATTTGATGATTTGCTCTCGGCGTTGAGAGTTGCCGACAGGGGCGCAGATTGCGAGATGGTGCTTGCGGCTTTTGTTGCAAGGCTGCTTATGCACCTCGGCTATATGCCGAGGCTAAAGCGGTGCGTTCGCTGTGGGAATGCCGTCGGCACGGGGAAAATGCATTTCTCAATGGAACATGGTGGCGCCGTGTGCAAGGCTTGCTCAAATGCATACGGTTGCGATGCAACTGTGAGCGAGGATGCCGTCAAGTTAATTTTGATGGCGACACGCTATGGATTGTATGAGGCTGTTCATTCTCGCGCGCTAAAGCATGCTGCATTTGAGGCGAGCCATCTTCTCACGCGCTTTTGGCAATATCACTTTCAGGCTCAGTTGCAATCCCTGCGGGTGCGAGAGCAACTTCACGCCCATGAGCGGAGGGGTATAGAGCAGCATGCCGATAAGGTTTGATGTCTTCACCATTTTCCCCGAATGGTTTGACAGCCCGCTCAATTGCTCTCTCCTTGGGAAGGCAATTAAAAGGGGCATCGTTGAGGTGCACTGTCACAACATACGAGACTATGCCGAGGACAAACATAAGGTCGTTGATGACTATCCGTATGGTGGCGGTGCCGGGATGGTGATGAAGCCGGAGCCAATATTCAATGCGGTTGAAAAGGTGCTGGCTGAATTGCCCGCAGAGTATGGTAAGCCCCCAATCATACTCCTTTCGCCACAGGGAAGGGCATTCAATCACAAAGTCGCCGTGCAGCTCTCCCAGCACCGCTGCATCTTCCTGATATGCGGGCATTACGAGGGCGTTGATGAGCGTGTCAGGGAGCACTTAGCCACCGATGAGATCTCTATCGGGGACTATGTCCTTTCCGGCGGTGAGCCGGCTGCTATGGTCATCATAGACGCGGTGAGCAGGTTTGTTCCCGGCGTGCTCGGCAACCGTGAGTCATTGCTCAGCGAATCATTCGCCAACGGTTTGCTTGAGCATCCGCAATACACTCGCCCGAGAGTGTTCAGGGGCTGGGAAGTGCCACCCGTTCTCCTTTCGGGCGATCACGAGGCTATAAGGAAGTGGCGAAGGAAGGAGGCGTTGAAGAGGACTCTCCTTCGCCGCCCGGATTTGCTCCGGATGGCGAAGTTGAGCGATGAGGATTTAAAGCTGCTTGAGGAGGTCAAGGCTGAGCTTCATGGCAATAGCGATGCAAGTTAAATTGGGCAAATGGCATCGGAGCGAAGTGGCACTTCAGAATGAGCAATGAATATCTTGCGCAATTCCTTTGCTGCCTCATTCAGGTCGTCATTGGCGATTTGAAAATCAAACCCGTCTTTAAACCCCATCTCCAATTCGGCTTTGCTCATGCGCCTTTCAATTTCCTCAGGCGCATCCAATGCTCGCTTCGTTATGCGCCTTCTCAATTCCTCCATTGATGGCGGGAGTAGGTTTGTATGGCACCAAGGGTGTATGGTGGCTTCCTTTTGCATGGTCTTAGATGTTGGTTGCA
>JAVHTD010000014.1:0-81155 GCA_032161105.2 Candidatus Thermosaccharophagus tengchongensis | reverse complement strand
TGTTTGTGCATGTCCACTTTTGGGCTGGTTCTGAGTGGGCTATAGGTGGGTTGAGAACGAAGGTGCTCTCTGCGAAATTGAGAGCCACTGGGGAGGAAGTGAAGTTTGAGCAAGATGAGTTTCGCGTCCGCTTTACGGGCTTGCCTGAGGAGCCACCTGAGCAGCCCGTAACCGTCCTTGAACTTGAATGCGATGGCGAGCCAGTCCAAGACATGATGTTCGTCCGACAAAACATGCCTCGTGGAAGCGTCTGATGGAAAGGCAATTGCCGTTGATTGCTCACTCTTATAACCTCAGGTGGCGCACAGGTGAGTGCATCGGTGGCTGTTAAGCTTCCGAAGGGGGGCGAAGGGATGCCATTGCGATGTCACTTAGGGAATTAATTCTGGCACTGCGAAAAATCAGACGGGCGTTGTGGTGATGGTCTCATGAGCCCAAGTGAGAATTATTTCCGTGCAATTGAGTTCCGCAATCCTGCATGGATACCCGTGCGCGTCGGCTTGATGCCAGCAACTTGGATGCGCTATAGAGAGGCGCTTGAGGAGATCGTGCTACGCCATCCGCTAATATTCGGGGAATACAAGAGGGGCAGCAAGAACTTTGACGAAGTTGGCGGCACATATCGTGTTGGCGAGCATGTGGATGAGTGGGGATGCGTCTGGAGAAACATTCGTGACGGACTTGAGGCTATAGTCGTCCACCACCCAATTGAAACTTGGGAGGCGTTGGAAAGCTACCGTCCGCCAGAGCCGACTGCAGATTCCCTCCCTCACGGGTTCATGTTCCTTCGCCTAACATACCTTCGCGGCTATGAGAACTTGATGATTGACTTCGTTGAAGAGCCACCGCAGCTTTGGAAGCTCATTGAGATGGTGCTCTCATACAACCTCGCTGTGGTTAAGAGGATGCTCTCTCACAAACCGAAGATCGTCCACTTCGGTGATGACCTCGGAATGCAAGACAGGTTGCCATTCAGTCCGACTCACTTCCGAAAATACCTTAAGCCATGCTACGAGCGCATATTCAGGCTCTGCAGGGAAGCAGGGGCACATGTTTACTTTCACACCGATGGGCATGTCATAGAGATAATCGGGGACTTGATTGATTGCGGGGTGAGCGTGCTCAACCCGCAGGTGCGCGCAAACGGCATAGACGAGCTCGCAAGAGAAGCCAAGGGAAAGGTTTGCATTGACCTTGACCTTGATAGGCAGATGTTTCCATTCTGCTCCCCAAAGGACATTGAAGAGCATGTCAAAGAGGCGGTGATGAAACTCGGCTCTCCAGAGGGCGGCTTGATGCTCTATGCCGAGGTTGAACCGGATGTGCCCCTTGAGAACATTGAGGCAATATGCTCATCACTTGAGCGCTACATGTTCTTCTACTCGCAGCGCTAAGAAAACTTGAAAGGTTCGGCGTGAGCCTTTTGGTTCGGCAGAAGCCCCATCCCCCAACAGAGGGCAAACCCAAATCGTTGGGAGGGCAAGCCTCACGGTGAGCCCTATGGTTCGGCACGAGGCGAGTTATAATGCGATGCAGTCTGCCGATTGGGCAACGGTGATTGGATACTTGAGACATAACGGCAGGTGGTGAGCTATGGCGAGGATACCATTCATTGCGGGTAACTGGAAAATGAACTGCACCATCTCAGAGGCGGTCAGCCTCGTTGAGGGAATTAAGGCGCTAATAAGCGATATCACCCCAGAGCAGGTTGAAGTTGCTGTATGCCCACCATTTACAGCGCTGCATCGCGTTGGGCAATTGATAGAGGGCACCAACATACGGTTGGGAGCACAGGATGTGTTTTGGAAGGACAAAGGGGCATACACTGGGCAAGTCTCGCCCATCATGCTCAAGGATGTCGGGTGCACATATGTCATCATTGGGCACTCGGAAAGGAGGGGCAGGTTCGGCGTCCCAGACCCGGAGATGGGGGACGATTTGCTCAAGCTGTTTGGAGACAACGACGCAACTGTCAACCGAAAAATCATTGCCGCTCTATCGCACGGGTTAAAGCCGATAGTTTGCGTTGGTGAAACGCTTTCGGAAAGGGAAAATGGGCTGACCGATGATATCGTGCGAAGGCAGGTGCTCGGCGCTCTCAACTCAATCCCGGCTGAGCAAGTTGAGAGCATAACATTCGCATATGAACCCGTATGGGCTATAGGCACCGGAAATGTATGCGACGCGCAGGAAGCCAACAGAGTCATTGGGATGATAAGGAATATCATCGGCGAGCTCTATGGTGCCGAAGTGGCTGAGAGGACAAGAATTCAATATGGCGGCAGTGTCACGCCGGAGAACATCGGGGAACTTGCGCTGCAACCCGAGATTGATGGGGCGCTCGTTGGCGGGGCAAGCCTTCGTCCGGACTCGTTTGCGGCTATAGTTCGCACAACTATGGAGGCAAAGCGCGGTAGCAGTTAACGCTGGGTTAAAAGGGCGCATGTTGATGCAACGGTGTTTCGGAGCAAAAGAGATGTGGCTTAATTGGGCAACGATGGTGTTGATATGATGTCATGCCTGACACGCAATGTAGGCGTTGATGAAACGCCATAAAAGCATTCCCACTGGGAAACCGATGGCAATAGCGCTGAGGATAACGATTAAGGCTGGCGCCCCTAAAGCAGCGGTGATGAGTGCCACTGCGCCAGTGGAGCAGACATAGAGGGTTAACTTTTCGGCAACAATACGCTGCACAGTGACAGCTGTCACCCAACCGACGATAACGCCGCTAACGAAGCCGATCGCCATGAACGAGAATGCTTCACTGACGGACAGGTGGCGCTGATGTGCTAAGGTCGCAATCAGAAATGCACCTGCCCATAATGCACAGCCGATGCCCATGGCTAAGCTGATGCCGAAGTTTGTAAGGCACCCGGATTGAGCTTCCACAAATCCGTTAGGGACAAGGTAACCGCAGCGCGGGCAACGAACGGGTGTCGTTGAGATAGTGAATGCCAGTTGGCAACGCGGGCAGCGCAATGAGCGCCCTTTGTGTTTCGGTTGCGTGTCCATATCTCACCATCCTGAATGCTTTCACATTGGTGCTGTGATCACTTTAAGTATGCCATTTGGATTAACGCATCGGGGTGAAAGCCATGCAAGAGGCGGGTTCGGACAAGCTTGAACAACTTGCTCAGGTAGTGGATGCGTGCATCAATTTGATGCAATATGAGCTGCCAAAGGATCTACTCACGGAAGCATGCAAGGCAAGCGTGCGAGCAGTTAATGCAGTTGCCGGCTCAATAAGGCTCGTTGAGGGGGAGTTTTTGAGCGTTGGCGTGGGATATGGTTACAAAAAGCCAGAGGCGAGAGAGCACCCCATCAGGATTGATATGCTCGTTTCCGAGATCGTCCATGAGTGCAAGCCGTTAATCGTGCATGATTTCGTCAGTGATGCACGCATCCCGGAAAGGCGCAGAAAGAGGATGCAGATGGAAGGCTTCAAGAGCTGCGTGTGCATGCCGATGATAGCGGATGATAATGTCATCGGAATACTCACCTGCTACTACGATTGCGAAAGGGACTTCTCTGACGAGGAACTTTTAACCATATCAAGGGTGGCAAGGTGGATTGCCACTGCTTACAAAAACCACATCGCCCTTTGCGAGACGCGCAAAGCGCTTGAACGCCTTAAAGCTGCGGAGCAGCGCATACTCTCGTCGGAAAGGATTCGCATAGCAGCCAAGCTGATGGAAGACATTGGTCATCACTTCTCCAACTTGCTCATGAAAGTAATGGGCAGCGCCGAAATGGGGCTGCTTGATGTGACTGAAGAGCGAGCGCGAAAGCTATTTGAGTCCATTCGTGATGCGTGCAAGGATATCGCAAAGGCGTTGCGATTGGCGCTATTTGAAGCCCACGCAGGACTCAGGCTGAGGGATTTGCCATTGGTTGACATCAATGAGATTGCTTTAAGGGCACTATCAATGGCGATGGAGCATGCGACATTGAGAGGCATGGCGATGCGCAATTTGAAGAGAGAAATTGAACTCACACCAACACCAAATGTCCACGGTGATCCAGAGAGACTCACAGAGGCACTCTGCGAAATCATCCTCAACGCAATTGAGGCAATGATGCCACACGGCGGCAAGCTCAGTGTGCGCACCGGGGTCAAATTTGACAGAGTCCAAGTTGAGATAAGCGACAACGGTGTCGGTATGGATGAGTTCGTCTTAAGCCGCGCAAAAGAGCCCTTCTTCACCACAAAGGGGGAAAGGAGACTCGGGATAGGGTTGACCATTGCCGAGGCAATCATTCGCCAACATGGCGGTTTAATTCACATTGAGAGTGAGCCAAATGCCGGCACCACTGTGAGTATAACGCTCCCACCTGCTGCGCCTTGAATTTTAGCACAACCCCCGAGCTCATAGCAGCAGCCTTTCACAAATTATCTTCCTCCTCTTCGTCGCCCTCATAATGCACAACGAATGTGTTGACGAATACATCATGCAGGCTTTGTTTCGTCGGGGTCAAGGCAAGCACGGCGATGCTGATGAGCATGCAAGGAAGCGCCGATAGCGCAAAAGCAATCTCCCTCACCAGAATCCGAAGGAAAGACGGATGAGCGCCACTTTCGGTGACAATGCGCAATTTGAAGAGCGACTTCCCCATAGTCTGACCCCACCACCAATGCGATAAAAAGCGGTATAGCAGGAAACCGCCAATCACAACCCTCCACGCGTAGGGTGCAAAGCCAGCCTCGTTGATGACAAAGTTCTCCGGACCGTAAATTCCGCTCATGACGATACAACCAAGTCCCCATGTCCCGATTGCGACGACATACAGGGTTGGTATGAGCACGGCGAGGTCAACTATGAAAGCCGCAATGCGAACATATTGGTTGGCTGGAGGACCAACTGAAAGCACTTCTTTCGGGATGCCGATTGGATAGACATCTTGCAACTGTTGTTGTGCGCCCTGTGAGGGAACTGGTTGCGGTTGGGGTCGTTGATGAGCTTGCGGTTGAGCTCGCTGATGAACTTGTGGTTGACTCGCTCCAACTGGGGGTTGACCAACCTGCCCCACTTGGTGGCTTTGTGCCGCCCTGTGAGCACGCTGTGAGGCAGCTGCCTTCGGTGGTGAGATTTTGAGCGGCAGCTTCCCTTGCAATGCAAGCCTAAACTCACGCATGCTTTTGATGCGCTCATCCGGGCGGACTCGCATTGCCATCCATATCGCTTTATCAACATGCGGTGGGACATTCGGGTTTATTGACCGCACCGGGATGAGCTTATCGGTTGCTCCGGCAGCACGCTCAATGGCTTCAGGTGGAACCACACCGGTCAGGATGTAGTAAAGTGTTGCGCCGAACGCATAAATGTCGCTGCGCTGGTCTGTCGTCCCATGCCCATACTGCTCAACTGGAGAGAAGCCGGGTGAAACAGCCCTTGCACCGGCAACCGTCCGTTGCCCCGGACGATAGAACTTGGCAATCCCAAAATCAACGAGCACGGGTTCACCATTCGGGGTCAACTTTATGTTGGATGGCTTAATGTCGCGATGTATGACTGGTGGATCCTGCTCATGTAGGTATTCAACGGCGCCAGCTATTCTATCGGCGATGTAAAGCACCTTCTGCACGGGTAAAGGACCATGCACACGAACGATTGTTTCCAAATCCTCGCCGGCGATGAAGTCCATCACTATATACCGCCTGCCGTTGCGCTCAACGAAGTAATCCCTAACTTGCGGCAGGTTTGGGTGGCGCAACCTCATGAGTATCCTCGCCTCACTATCAAACTGCTGCTGCGCCTCCGGTGAGTCATCAAGGTTTTCTTTGACAGCCACCGGTGCGTCATTGGCTCTCGCATCAAAGGCGAGGTAAACCGCACCCATGCCACCACATCCGAGAACACGCACGACCTTATATCGCCCCTTGAGCACCGTCCCAAAGCCAAGTAAGCCACGAAGTGGCGCGCCACAACGAATGCAGAATCGTGCTCGCTCAGAATTGTCAGCACTGCATTCCGGACACATTTGCATGCTCATTACACCCTTTGAAAAACTCGGGTGAGCAAGCCCATCAACAAACTGTCATCCCTCAAAGCGCCGCTCAATCAGTTCGCCTCGGTTGAATCAAAGCCTCGCGAAATACAAACTCAAGCTCGCCCAACCGTATGCGATAGCCATCATAAAGAGCGTTTTCTCCGGTGCGCCTCCCGTTGATAAACACGCCCTTTCCAGTGAGGTCTTTTATAAGCCACATGTCACGCCAACGCTCTATCTGGGCATGGAGTTCACTCACCGACTCATGGTGCGGGTAACCCTCATCAATGCGCAAATCGCACCCCTCGCCAGTGCCAATCGTCATCGTCTCACCTTTGATGGGGATGAGCTTACCTTCACCGCCAACAAGCTCCAGATAAGCTTCCGCTGCACCCATAACCCTGTCGGATGGCTCAATTGCAGTGCTTTCGTCAGCTGCCCGAACATGCTCAGCCTGTGTTCCCACATCGGTCTCGCTTTCCCTTCCCTCACAGGACGGCGTCTGCTCAACCCTGGACATGCCAAACAAACGCTTAATCCATTCAGCAAACCATCCAACCATGCGCTTCACCCCGATGGATGGAGTTATGCGGTGCTACAACCGAAATCATGCGCCGGCTGGGAGCGCCACTTAGAATTTTGCACCAAGTTAGCGGTGCTTAACATGGGAGCACATGCGCAGGTTAGCAGGGACCATGGAGCTTGATTACAGCAGTGGCTTATGAACCGCTCAACATGTGGCAGCGTAACGCCATAACTCAACCAATGTGCTGAAGCATCTTCACCTAAGGTCTCGCCCTTTCCCGCCACCCATGAGTTGCCCTTCAATCTCACTTTCCCCAGTCGAGCAATGACTTTGCAGCCTCATAAATCTTGAGCGCATTTGGAAGTATGGCTCTTTCAAGATTTGGAGCACACGGAATGGGCACATCCTCAGCAGCAACTCGTTTAACTGGCGCATCAAGATACTCAAAGCAGTTTTCAACGACACGACACGCTATCTCTGCGCTTGCCCCGGCAGTCCTGTTATCCTCAGCGACGACAACCGCCCTGCCCGTCTTTGCAACCGACTTTGCTATAGCCTCTTCATCAATTGGTGAGAGCGTCCTCAAGTCAAGCACCTCGGCGCTGACGCCGTCTTCAAGAAGCATATCAGCAGCCTTTTCGCACTCCTGCACCATTCTCCCATAGCTTATGAGTGTGATGTCACTCCCGTCCCTCGCCACCCTTGCTTTACCCAGTGGGACTGTATAAGGTTCACTCGGGACATGCCCGCGAAGGCTGTATAGCAGCTTGCTCTCAATGAAGATGACCGGATTGTCATCTCGGATGGAGCTTATGAGCAAGCCCTTCGCGTCGTAAGGCGTTGATGGAACTACAACTTTAACTCCGGGAGTATGCATGAACCACGCCTCAAGCGTCTTTGAATGTGTGGCACCGTATGCCCTCCCGCCACCAGCTGGGCACCTGATGACTATTGGGACTTTAGCCTGCTCACCATAGACATATCGGAAGTTGGCTGCGTGATTAACGATTGCGTCCATAGCGAGCGTAATGAAGTCCATGAACATGATCTCAACAACTGGGCGAAGCCCAGCGAGCGCTGCGCCAACTGCTATCCCGACAAAGCTGTTTTCGGATATGGGCGTGTCAATAACCCTGTGTGGTCCGAACTTTTCAACTAACCCCTTCGTGATTCTGAATGCGCCCCCATAGACGGCTATGTCCTCGCCGATGAGGATGACCGATGAATCCATTTCCATCTCTTGTTCAAGCGCCTCTCTTATCGCCCAGCTGAAGTAAATCTCCCTCCTCTCACCTTCCCGATCAGCTGAGCCATCCATTTTTGCTTTTGTCTGTTGATGCATCTGTCGTTGCGCCTCCGTTAAGCAAACACACCGTAAGTGACGAATCTCTCGTCCGGCTCTGGACTCGCCTCGGCAAATGCAACAGCTTCGTCAATTTCAGCCCTTGCAGACCTGCGTATTTCATCAATCTCCTCACTCGCCGCTATGCCGTTGCTCAGAAGGAAACGCTCAAAACGAACTATCGGGTCTCTCCTCTGCCAGTCCAGCTCCTCGTCTCGTGTGCGATACTCACGGTAGTCGGATTTTGAGTGCCCATAGTAGCGATATGTCTTTGCCTCAATCAACATCGGACCATAGCCAGAACGCGCTCTATCGGCAGCCTCCTTAACGGCATCTCTAACGGCGAGCACATCGTTGCCATCAACAATCCTGCTCGGTATGCCGTATGCAGCCGCCCTCGCCGCAACATCCTCAACTGGGAAGGCGTAATCAAACGGCGTTGACATCGCATAAAGGTTGTTCTCGCAAAGGTAGATGACCGGCAACTTCCATATGGAAGCCATGTTAAGTGATTCGTGGAAGTAGCCCGTGTTGGCAGCGCCATCACCGAAGAAGCAAAGGGCAACCCTGTCTAAGCCACGGAGCTTGAATGCGAGAGCCACACCAGTTGCAATTGGTATGCCACCACCAGTTATTCCATTTGAACCGACAAAGCCGATTTCAAAGCATGCCATATGCTGGCTGCCACCGCGCCCGCCAACATAGCCGGTGCCCCTGCCGAATATCTCAGCCATGATGCGCTTTGGGTCTCCACCCTTGGCGATGAAGTGACCATGTCCGCGGTGATTGCTCGTCACAGCATCATCCGGGCGTAGAGCAGCACATGCGCCAACTGCCACCGCTTCCTGACCGGCACAAAAGTGAGATGTGCCCATGATCAAGCCCTTTCCAAAGAGCTCGTCAAGCGCCATCTCAAAGAAGCGTATGAGCCACATCTTGCGGAGGTATGAAAGGAGCTCATCCTTTGAAAGCACCTTCATCACCACACCGCTTCGCATTGATGGATGCGCTCGGAAAGCAAACCGAACTGATGCTCGCCATAGCCCGCAAAGCGCTTTGATGCCTCACACCTAAGTCCCACCGACCCCAGCCTTTAGGCTTACCTTTCGCATCAGCTCAATCCAGTCAGCGTAAACCGGAAACGAATTGCACAGCTCTTTAACTTGCGAGCGCACATCTTTAATGACGGTCTCAGTTGGCTCACGCAACACCATCGCTATCCATCTTCCAATTAGCCGCATGTGCTCTGTCCGCATTCCCCTTGTTGTGACTGCAGCTGTTCCAATTCGTATGCCGCTCGTAATGTTGGGAGGCTGCTCATCAAACGGTATTGAGTTCCTGTTGACGATGATGCCAGCCTCACTAAGCCATCTCTCTGCATCCATGCCAGTGATTGAGAGAGAGCGCAAGTCAACGAGCACCATGTGATTATCCGTGCCGCCGCTTACAAGCTTGAGACCTTGCCTTTGCAACTCCTCAGCGAGTGCTCTTGCATTCTCAACGGTTTGACGCTGCTCCTCTTTGAAGCGTTGCGTCATTGCCTCCCTGAGACAAACTGCCTTAGCAGCGATTATGTGCATCATCGGTCCGCCTTGCACGATCGGGAATACAGCCTTGTCAATTGACTCGGCGAATCTCCCCTCGCAAAGTATCAGACCGCCCCTTGGACCGCGCAATGTCTTGTGCGTCGTCAATGTGACGAACTGAGCATGCGGCAATGGTGATGGATGGACTCCGGCGGCGACCAAGCCAGCAATGTGTGCTATGTCGGCGAGCAAGTATGCGCCCACATCATCGCATATCTCTCTGAAGGTGGCAAAGTCAATGGCGCGCGTGTATGAGGAATAGCCGGTGATGATCAGCTTCGGCTTGAACTCCTTAGCCTTTCTCGCAACATCATCGTAATCAATCGTCTCCGTATCCCGCCTCACTCCATAATGGACGACCTTAAACAGCTGTCCCGAGAAATTCACCTTAGCGCCATGAGAAAGGTGACCACCGTGGTCAAGGCGCATTGAAAGTATCACATCGCCCGGCTTTAAGGTGGCAAAGTAGACAGCCATGTTAGCCTGTGTCCCTGAATGCGGTTGAACATTGGCATGCTCTGCCCCGAAAAGCTGTTTTGCTCTCTCCACAGCGAGCCTCTCAACTTCGTCCACATGCTCGCATCCGGCATAGTATCGGCTTGCTGGATAACCCTCGGCATACTTGTTGCTCATTGGCTGTCCGCACGCCAACAGCACAGCCTCACTCGCGTAATTCTCGGATGCAATGAGGTTCAACACCTCATTCTGCCGTTCCATCTCCCTGACGATGGCTTCAAACACTTGTGGGTCCGTGTGCAACAGCTTGACCACCGCATCACTGTGCATCTCATACCACCTTCCTGACCATGAGGAGAGCGCAGAGAAAAAACTCCCCCGCATAACTCGCAAAGCATGACTGAGGGCTGCTGCAATTCCCCTCTCAATGGTAGCGCACAAACATTGAGCGCGCTTTGGGCTCGCATTTTTTTGCTAACCGGAGTAAACTGAAATATGAAGCCGGTTGAAATTGTCAGTTAACCCAAAGCCGTCTTCATGAGGAGGTAGATGCTTGATGTCATTACTTGAAAGGCTTGAGAAGATCCGCAAGGGTGTTGAAGCACCGTCTGAGGATACCACTTCAAGGGCGACTTCACAAGCTGGGGCGACAACCGCTGCGCCACCAAGCACAACTGCAGCTGCAGAGCCGGTCGCCGTTGAAACGGATGAACGACATTACCAACTCAAGCATGCAATATACGATGCAGTGATGCGCGAGTTTCCGAATGAACTGCCGGCGACTGAGGCTCACATCGCCCAAACGAGGATGAAGCTTGAAGAGCTCATTCAGAGGCTGCTTGCTGATATGGGGACGCTTGCCACAAGGCACGAGCGCAACACGCTTGTAGAGGACTTCATCAACGAGATATTCGGGTTTGGACCGATACAGCAATTTCTTGATGACCGAACCGTCACCAAAATAATCGTCAACTCGCCCAACGAAGTGTTCGTTGAACGCATGGGCGCTGTTGAGCGCACACCAAAGCGCTTCAAGGATGACCAACACTTGTTGCGCATCATTGAAAAGATCGCTCGCCTTGTTGGCTCACGCATAGACCGCAAGGTGCCAATGCTTGATAAGGCATTACCGGGCGGTGGCAGAGTGAGAGCAAAGATACCACCGCTATCAGCGAGAGGTCCAACGCTCACAATTGACAAAGGTCCAGAAAATCCATTCGTGCTGCTTGAGCAGGAGCGTCAGAGGGAGCAAGCAAGGCGAACTCCATTGGTCGCCCTGCGCGACCGAGTAATGGAGAGGGTGATGAGGGAGCTTGATCAGGAAGTGTATGCGCCAGAACAGAGAGAACGCTTAACTCAACTTGTTGAGCAATTCATTGACCTTGAAGCGCAAGAGCAAAACATCGTCCTATCCAGGGCTGAGCGCAGCCAACTTCATGTTGAGATACTGAATGAGCTAACCGGCTATGGACCGTTAGAGCCGCTTTTGCATAACCCGGAGATAACCGAAATAATGGTCAACGGTCCGCATCAGGTCTTCGTTGAAATTCGCGGGAGGCTTGAATTGACCGACATCAAGTTCCGTGACGATGAGCATGTTATGCGCATCATAGAGAAGATAGTCGCACCGATTGGCAGGAGGATTGATGAGCGTTGTCCAATGGTTGATGCGCGCCTTCCGGATGGCTCGCGAGTGAATGCAGTCATACCGCCGATAGCGTTAAACGGACCCTGCATCACGATACGAAAGTTCGCAAGGGATCCATTTACGATGACAGACTTGATCAACATGGGCACGATAACACCCGAGGCTGCACAATTCCTTCAAGCTGCCGTTCAGGCGAGACTCAGCATCATGGTGTCCGGCGGAACCGCCTCCGGTAAGACGACGACTTTGAATGTCCTATCATCGTTCATCTCACACAATGAGCGAATCATCACCATTGAAGACTCAGCCGAGCTGCAGCTCCGTCAAGAACATGTGGTCAGGCTTGAAGCGCGCCCGCCAAACATTGAAGGTGAAGGTGAGATAACCATAAGGCAGCTTGTCAGGAACGCTCTCAGGATGCGTCCCGATAGGATAATCGTCGGTGAGGTGCGCGGTCCTGAGGCTCTGGACATGCTTCAAGCCATGAACACAGGTCACGAAGGTTCAATGTGCACAATACACGCAAACAGCCCGAGGGAAATGCTCTCACGCCTTGAAACGATGGTGCTCATGGCTGGGGTTGACCTGCCAATTAGAGCCATAAGGGAACAGATAGCCGGAGCAATTGACATTGTCGTTCATCAGGCGAGGTTAAGGGATGGCTCAAGGCGCATCGTTTACATCACCGAAATCGTGGGGATGGAAGGCGATGTCATAACTATGCAAGACCTCTTCGTCTTTGAGCAGGAAGGCATTGACGAGATGGGACGAGTCAAAGGCAGGCTGAGGGCAACAGGCTTGAGACCAAGATGCTACGATAGGATAGTCAGCGCCGGGATACGCCTCCCGCTCACAATCTTCCAAAGGTGATGCCGAATGGATATATGGGGCATACTGCTCATCGTGCTCGGGTTGACATGGGCGGTGACTTTCATCATCGGCATCTACCAGACATTTGCCACGCCGAGGTCGCCAGCTGAGGCTCGCCTTGAAGCGATAATGCGCCGCAGGACAGCGATAGAGCGTGAGTTGCTGGTTGAGGAAAGACAGGAGCCGTGGGCAGCAGCACAAGCACCAAGGCAAGCTCAGCTGTTGCCGACATTCGCCCGCTTGCTATCAACCGTTGAGTTATTCAACAGGCTTGAGCGAGAGCTCAAGAGGGCTCGCTCAAACTGGCGTGCCGCAGAGCTTGTATATGCGAGCTTAGTCCTCATGTGCATCACAATCATAGCGATCAACCTCATCCTGTCGCGTTTCTCAACACCGAATAGACCGATACCGATGTTGTGGCGTGTAGCCTTATCGTTTTCCGTGGGGGGATTTGCTCTTACGCTCCCGTTCATATATCTGCGGCTTTTACAGGCTCATTGGCAAAGGGAGTTTGAGCGTCACCTGCCCAATACATTGATGCTTATGGCTAACGGACTGAGAGCGGGCATGGGTTTCCTTCAAACTGTTGAGATGGTGGCACAGCAAGGGATGCCACCCATATCGGAGGAGTTCCAAAGGCTTCATCAGGAGATTGAGATGGGTGTCCCACTTGAAAGGGCGCTCAACAATTTCTCCGACAGGGTCGGAACGCTTGAAGCGGAGCTGCTCGCTACATCGGTGTTAATACAGCGGGAAACTGGCGGAGGGCTTGCCGACATAATTGACATAATCGCAAACACGATACGGGAAAGATTGCGTGTCAAGGGTGAGATACGAATCATAACCACTCAGGGAAGGTTTACAGCATTTGGGCTTGCGCTGTTGCCTGTCATCTTCGGTCTAATCGCAAACGGTCTGCCATCATTCATGGTGCCCGGTGCTGAGCCATGGCTTACGCCACTTTTCACAACCACCCCGGGAAGATGGATGCTATTAATTGCCTTCATAATGCAGGTTATTGGGTTCATTTGGGTGCGCAAAATAGTGACCATTGAAGCCTGAAAACGCTGACCGATTTGGGGGCTTAATGACATGGCACGATTGGAATTGTTTCCGAGAAGAAGGAGACCAATTGATAGGGTGATGACGGAGCGAGAAGCTGAAGAGCCATTCTTTGAGAGGGTCGTTCGCCCTTTCATCCACCGCATACCAAAATTCTTAGCGCAGCTTACCGGCGAGGGCGTTAAAACGAGGGCGAGAACTTTACTCATGCTTGGCGGGTTGCAAGGACGAGTCACACCAGAACAGGTCGTAGCCATGAAGTATATGGGGGCACTCGCCTTCCTCGGCATCGGATTTGTATGCGTAGTCGGCCTATCAAAGGCTTTTGGTAAACCCTTCCCAGTCGCATATTATCTCCTTGGAGCTTCCTATGGAGCACTTATGGGGTATATGGCACCGGATGTAATTCTCAATGTGTTCTTCGTCCACAGGAGACAGCACATTGCCAGGTTAACGCTTCCGGATATGGTTGACCTTATGGCAACAGCAGTTGAAGCCGGCCTTGGACTTGATGCGGCGATGGCGAGGGTGGCAAGCCGCTTTAGAGGACCACTTGGTGAAGAATTCCAGAGGGTGCTAAGAGAGATATCGCTTGGGCGACCAAGGTCTGAGGCACTGATTGCAATGTGTGAGCGACTCCCAATTGAGGAGCTGCACATGTTCATAAGGGCATTGCTTCAGGCGGATAGATTCGGGTTGCCATTAACGAATGTGCTGCGAGTTCAGGCGGAGCAAATGAGAGAACTTCGTTTCCAAAGGGCAAGGGAACAGGCGCAAAGGGCGCCAGTCAAACTTATGCTCCCGCTTGTGCTGTTCATCTTTCCCACCCTCTTCATCGTCATCGCCGGACCCGCAATTATAAGGGCATTGAATCAACTACAGCAACTATTTGGTAGACGACCTTAGTGCCTCACAAAACTGCGCCGGGCTTCGCGAAAAGAATCACAACAAAGGTGGCATACGAACCTTCAAAGCCACATTGGGGATAAACCGACTCACAGTGGGAGACGGCTTGAGGAGGTAAGCAGTTGAAGCAATGCTCATAGGCGAGGTAACCAACAGGACGAAGGGCACAACGCTCGCCAACAGATGCTCAATCGCCATAACCGCTTTTGAGAGGATGAAGGGCTTGCTTGGCACGGGCGAGTTGGAAGATGGCTGTGGCATGCTCATTGTGCCATGCAACGGCATCCACACATTCTTCATGCGATACCCGATTGATGTTGCTTTCCTCGACGACAGGATGTGCGTTGTTCATCTGAGGCAATCTCTCCCACCATGGCGTGTTTGCATCCCAGTGGGGGTTGGAGCAAAGATGGCGCTTGAACTCCCTCCGGGAAAACTCGTGGAAACGAACACGGCAGTCGGGGACATGCTTGAGGTCAAACTGCTTGCATTGAGGTGAATTGAGCCGGTGACATCGGATGCGCGCTGGCTCGGTAAGCCAAAAATGGAGCGCAAACTGCGCATCGCCATCTTCAGCGAATGCTATCGCCCGACGAGAAACGGCGTTGTAAGTTCGGTTGAGACATTCAGGGAGCACTTAAGCGAACTCGGTTGCCATGTCAAAATCTTTGCGCCATCATACCCCGGCTACCATGAGACGGATGAAGATGTGCATCGTTTCCCATCGTTTTGCTTCAGCACTTATGTTGAGTATCCGATCGCCATACCGCTGGCAATAGAACCGTGGGGAAGGCTGAAACAATTCTCGCCTCACATCGTCCATGTGCATTCAATCTTTTGGCTCACACGCTTCGGTGGCTATTGGGCAAAACGCCACAGAATACCGCTTGTGCTCACCTATCACACGCTCGTCACGGAGTATTTGCATTATGCCCCGCTGCCAAAAACGCTCGCAAGGGCGCTTGTCATCAAGCTCTCGAGGGATTTTTGTAACATGTGCGATTTGGTGATTGTGCCAAGCCCGGCAGTTATACCGATACTGCGAAGCTATGGCGTGAGGACAGAGATAGTGCCACTCCCAACCGGAGTTGATGTCAGGGAGTTCCAAGGCGGTGATGGCGCATCCGTTAGAAGGCAGTATGGCATACCACAAGATGCAATCGTATTGCTCTACGCTGGACGCATAGGCTTGGAAAAGAACATTGACTTCCTCATCAAAGCTGCATCAGTCGTGCTACAGAAGTGTGAGAATGCATACCTGCTTCTCGTCGGACCGGGTCCTTACCTGCCACGAGCAAAGCGCATAGCCAATTCGCTTAACACCTCCCACCGGATAATCTTTGCGGGAGGTCACCCGAGGGAACGGATGAAGGACTTTTATGCGGCTGCAGATGTGTTTGTGTTCGCGTCATTGACTGAGACACAAGGGCTGACTGTAACGGAAGCAATGGCTGCCGGATTGCCATGCGTCGCAATCAATGCTCGTGGTGTCTCATGGGCGTTTGAGGATGGCGTTCATGGTTTCCTATCGCCAAACGATGAAGGGGCGTTTGTGGAGCGCATCAGATGGCTCATTTCAAATGCGGATTTGAGGAGGCGCATGGGCGAAGAAGCAAGGAGACATGTGGAGCAAAACTTGTCACCGAGGAAAATCGCAGAACGCCTGCTTGCGCTTTATGAGGCATTGCTTCACTGATGGCGCATAAGGGTGCTCAATCACCGCCTGTCCTCGTAAAACTGCCACAGCCATGGCTTTTTCGTCTCAACATACTTTGATTGCACCTCAATTATCTCATCAAGCGAGGCGAAGAATGCATCCACAACTTGTGGGTCAAAGTGCCTCCCCCTTTCCTCATTGATTATGGAGAATGCCCTCTCATTCGGATATGCTGGCTTGTAAACTCGCTCCGATGTGAGCGCATCAAACACATCAGCAATAGCACATATCCTTCCAAAGAGCGGTATCTCCTCTCCAGACAATCCATGCGGGTAGCCGCTCCCATCCCATTTCTCGTGGTGCGTTAATGCAATGACCCTCGCCGTCTCAAGCAATTGCGACCTTGACCCTGAGAGTATTTCGGCGCCCCAAACCGTGTGCCTCTTCATAATCTCCCATTCACCTGGGTCAAGCTTACCCGGCTTGAGGAGTATTCTGTCTGGGACGCCTATCTTTCCGACATCGTGCATTGGGCTGGCATAAAGTATCATCTCAACATCTTCGTCAGGCAACCCGAGCCTCTTAGCCACGATCGCACAATACATGCTCATGCGCATGATGTGATTGCCAGTCTCATCATCCCTGAATTCGGCGGCTCGCCCAAGCCTCCTAACGGTCTCAAGCTGCGCTTCACGCAACTCCTTCGTCTTCTTGTCCACCTCGGCTTTCAACATGTCAGCCAAGTTGGCGAGGAAGTCATGATACTCCTTCACAGATAGCAAAGTGCGAACCCTCGCACGCAACTCGTAGATGTCAATTGGCTTGTTCAGGAACTCGTCGGCTCCAAAATCAAGCGCACGATAGCGCACATCCCTATCCATCACTGCCGTCATGATGATTACCGGGGTGAACTTGAGCCTCTCGGTCGTCTTGATTCGCCTCAGCACTTCTAAGCCATTCGTTCCCGGCATCATGATGTCAAGCACGATTAGGTCGTAGGCATTCTGGTCAATTAATCTCAGGGCTTCGTCTCCATCGCCGGCAACGCTCACTTCGTAGCCTTCCCTTGAGAGAATGGACTGTAAAAGCTGTTGGATGTATTCCTCATCATCAACGACGAGGATGCGCTTTTTCTCCGAAGCCATTCCCATCACCGCTTTCAGCGCACTTGTGCTTACGCTCATTCAGCAGCTGATATAACCAACCAATTCATACCACCAAGGTGGTTCAGCCTTTCCAAGGGTGTGCCATCTGGCTCATGATGCGGTTGCGCACATCAAATCCCAAGTCATCGCCTTAACGGCAACTCAACTTCCACGCCCTCCCTCGCCGATTTGTAAAGGGCAAGTATAACTTCAACAGCCTTTCGTCCCTCCCTCCCACTGACAGTTGGTTCACGGTCATTGCGTATGGCGTCAACGAAGTCGGCTATAACTTGCCTGTGAAGCGTGAATGGCTCCTTGCGCTCCTCCAACTCCTCAAGGTTTGGCTTGAAATCCGAATCAACAAGCTCCCATGTTGTCAACCTCGGCGGTGTGCCATCGGTTATGACCGTGCCTCTCTCAGCGTAGATGTGAATTGAATCTCCGAAGTCCGGATAGGCGCATGTTGTGCATTCAATCATTCCGAGAGCGCCATTCTCAAGCTCAACATCGGCGACTGCCACATCCTCAACCTCAAGCGCCTTATGACCAAGAGTTCCCATGCGCGCATGTATGCGCTTAACGCCCCCAACCAAGTAAATGAAGGTGTCAATGACATGAATGCCCTGATTCATGCACGCCCCGCCACCATCAAGCGCCCATGTGCCACGCCAATCGCTCTCGGCATAATAAGCCTCAGTCCTGTAGCGCCTGCAAAATGCGTTTGCAAGCAAAGGCTTGCCCAAGGTGCCGTCCTCAAGTGAGCGCTTGATAAACCTCACAACTTTTGAGAAGCGCAAAGGCATGACAACGGCAAGCTTTACACCAGCCTTGTCACACTCCTCAATCAACGCGTCAGCCTTCTCAAGCGTCACATCTATCGGCTTCTCAACGAGGACATGCTTCCCAGCCCTCGCAGCATCAATGCCTATCTGCGCATGCAAGCCGCTCGGGGTGCATATTGAGACGGCGTCAATGTCATCTCGCTCAAGCATCTTGCGGTAGTCAGTATACCAGTTATCACCGAGGTTAAACTTCTGAGCGAATAGCTTCACATGAGCTTCAGTGCGTGAAGCTGCCGCAACAACCCTGCAACCTGGCGTCTCATTTATGTAGCGCGCATGCCATTCAGCTATCCCGCTGTAAAGGTCAGCACCAATTGGTCCCACAGAAACCTGATTTGGGACACCAACACCAATAATGCCAAAGCGTATCTCGCGCATGCAACATCACCGCCCGCCAAATTCTCGCGATGGCAACTCCGCATCGTAAAAACTACAACTGGAACATCGCCTTCACAATCACTATACCACGCGCTCAAGCAGACGAAAATAGGGGGTGAATAAAGCTTTTCCCTTCGGGCGCATTCCATGCGCCCCTGCTAATCTCCCTATCCAGCCAACGAGGGATATACAACCAGCATATCACCTGCTCACGCAGGCGAGGGGTTACTTTAACTCAATCACTGACTTATGCTTTCAACATACTGCATAGCTTGAACAAGTATCGGTTCTATGCCTTCATAGTTGAGGCACTCTATAACATCGGCATCCCAGTTGCCTCTGCCCCAGCTGCCACCGTTCATGCAACCCCACATGTTGATCGGGTCAACTTGCCTTGTGGGACGAAGCGCCTTCACATGCCCATCAACAAACAAACATGACATCGTTCCCAGATGGTATGCATACACATTTGCCCAGTTCCCCGGAACTCCTGTCCACCATGGTGCCGCCATGTCCTCCCAATCTGTTGTCCCGCGAAGCTCGCTTACGAGTATCCGTTCGCCTGGCTTCCTTATGGATGCCAAAATTGGACAACGCCACTCAGAACCATCACCGGGAGCAATGCGCGGGTTGATACCATACGAGCGCGGTATGAACGATGGATAACCATATGCGGCGCCCGCTGATGAACCAGCCACTGCGCTTCTATTATTCGGGTTTGATGGACAGGCATAAATCTGCTCATTCTTCGTATATGGGTAGATGAGCTGTTGCCAGTTGCATTGCTTGCTACCTGCCCCATACCTCATTGACCTCGGCACCATTCTCTCGTCATAGTCCTGAACATACATGTGGATGCCCGTGCCGATCTGCTTCAAGTTTGACAAACAGCTTGACTGTCTTGCCTTCTCCCTCGCCCTCGCAAACACCGGGAACAAAATCGCTGCCAGGATGGCGATTATAGCAATCACCACCAGCAGCTCTATCAGGGTGAATCCAATTAACCTCTCGTTAAGCCTTCCGTTTGCCGACCTCATTTTGCATCCCTCCCTTAGCTGAATTTTGAACGGATGGTTTTTAGCGCCTCTCGGTGCGCTGCTCAACTGGGTTTTTAGAGAACCATCATCCAATGCTGCACTCCATCACCTCCTTTATCTTCATGAGCATCTCTTTCGCCTTTCGGCAGCTCAAGCTGCGTCTTCAAACTCACACTATAGCAAAAGAGAATGGCTCCGTCAAGGCAGGCATCTCAGTTTTGCTGCTACAATCAGCTTGCGGGCAAAGGGATCATCATCCTTCTTCGGGGCTAAAGCCTTCCTACGGATTGCTGTCACCTTATGGCTGGTGCGCCATAGGTGCGCTTTACAAGTGTCATTCACTTACTCACGCCGTGGAGGCATCATCCCTTGCATAACCCACGGAGCCCGCACTACCTTAGTTTGTGGCTGCGAGGTGAAACACCATGGCTGCCGAAGTTGCATCCGTTGTTATAGCCCGTTTCCCATTCAAGCGGCGCTACGCTGCTGCAAGAGTTGTGCGCCAACCTGAGCATGACCACTCAACACATGTATTCGTTAAGCTCCAATCAAGCGACGGCGCAGTTGGGTGGGGTGAAGTGCCCGTTGATGACTTGCAAGCCATTCACATTTGCAATCTGCTCACAAGGCGCATTCTGCCGAGAGCGCTTGGGAGGGACGAAATTGAGCTGCGCAATGTGCTCGTTGAGCTTGCAATGCTCAACGAATGGAGCGACCCATCTTTCAGGTTGGCATTCGCTTCCTTTGAGATGGCGTGCATTGATTTGCTCGCAAGGCATCTTGGCGTGCCGGCATTCACGCTCCTTGCCGGAAAGCGCTTTGAGCGAATACCAGTCGCATACACTGTCAGCCTTACACCGCCAGAGTGGATTTACGACCAAGTCAGCGACCTTGAGCAGCCGAGTTGGCTTAAGGTGAACTTGGCTGGAAATGTCGGAGAGGACTTGGACAGGGTTGAGGAGGTAGCTCGGCTGCACCCTCAAGCACAGCTTTGGCTTGACGCTGGCGGCGGCTTTGATTCCGTCTCTGAAGCGCTCCGTTTCCTTGAGCAGGCTGGCGGAGTCGGGAATGTGGCATTGTGCTCATCGCCACTCAGAGGGAGCAACCCCTTTTCGCTTCAAAGGTTGAAGCGCGCTTCACCACTGCCAATTGCAGCCGATGAGGAATGCGTCGTGCCACAGGATGTGACTCTATTGGCGCACCTCAATGCTGCCGATATGGTCATTGTGGATATACCGAAGTTGGGTGGTCTCTCCGCAGCATTGAAGATATCGCAGGTGGCAATCGCTCACGGCTTTGAATTGGTCGTGCGGACGAGGCTGTCAACTCAAGTCGGCATTGCCTGTGCGCTGCAGACATTTTGCGGGATGCATTTTCGCGTTGGCATTGAAGTTGACGGGTTGCAATTTCTATCGGCGCCCATAGCGAGTGGCGTTCAGATGCATAAGGACAATCTGATTGTGAGCAACCAGCCCGGAATCGGAATTGAAGTTGACGAGGCAGCATTGGGAGAATTCGCCATTCAAACTTCCGAAGCCCGATAACGCCACCTCAAACTGAGGAATCTTTTTGTCGTGCAAGAGCATCGCTTCAAACAGCGTGCAGCGTTGAGTGCGATAGCGTGTTGCGCTTCAAATTTCAAATTACTCCGCTTTGGATGAATGCTAATTAGCATGCAGTGAATGCTCACCGATGCTCTTCACTTGCCGGCTGAATGTGAACGCCTAAAGCGCATCCCGTGCTCTGAAAGCCCAGTGACATTGTAGGCGGTGATCGGCTCATCAAACCCTTTAACCTGCGCTCTCACCTGTTCGGCAACCACCATCCACCCAACGCGCTCATAAGTCTCTTCGCCAATTAGCAGCTTGCAATTCAACTCCTTCGTCAGCTGTTCAAGGCGTTGAGCCAAATTGACGCAGCTGCCGATGGCGGTGAAGTGACCCTTGTATGGCGTCCTTATGTCGCCGACCACTGCCTCACCAGTGTTGACACCTATTCCGATGATAAGCCTTCTTCCGGCTACGCGCTCCCACTCAAATTGCAACTCATCAAGCGCCTCAATCATATGCCATGCCGCAAGCACTGCCATCTCGGCGTGGTCTTCCCTGTCAGGCATGACGCCAAAGATTGCCATCAGGCCATCACCCATCATGTTGTTAACCATGCCACCATACAGGAAGACGATCTCAGACATGACCGTGAAATAACGGCTTAGGAGCGAAACGGTCTCATACGGTTGCAGTGAATGTGCCAGACCCGTAAAGCCTCGTATGTCGGAAAAGAGTATGGTGACATCGCGCTTTTGACCGCTAAGCTGCTCCTCCAATCCCGCTTCCTTCGCCAACTGCTTTGCCACCTCAGGTGCAACATACAAACTGAGCATGTTGACGAGATACTCAGCTCGCCTCTCGGCATACGCTGCTCTTATGACGGCAACGAAAAGTGAAACAATGAACCAACTCACCAATGCACACAGCGGGTTGAAAACGATGTGCCACTTCATCAGGACAAGCTGTGGAATTGCGAATGATGCAACAAGCACATTGGAAGCCCAAAGCAGACTGGCTAATGTGCGAGAGCGCAAAAGCAACATGCAAGTTGCAACACCAACGGAGAGCGATAGAAGAAGATGCAGGAGGCTTGGCGCATCTCTTATGGATGTCCCAGATAGGATGGTGTAGATGGCATGTGCGAATATCTCAACTCCACTCATAGCGGGCTCAATCGGAGTTGGTCTGAGGTCAGGGAGCGAAGGCGAGATTGCACCGATCAAAACAATGTGCCCGGCAATTTCCTCCACCGGTATGTCACCCGAGACAGCCCGAAGGAACGAATATGTTTTGAAGGGCGGTTTTATAACGATGCCGTTTTCAAGGCGCTGCCTGAAGTCAATCCCTATGACAAACTCATTCTCCCATCCAAACCATCTCGGAGCTGATTGAGTTGGGACGAAGTGTTCCTTCAGCCATATGCCATTGCCACCAATAGCGTGCAGTTGGTTGAGTGGCACACCGAGATAGCCGCACGCTGCAGCAAGCGCAAATGATGGCAAAGTCATTCCACCACACTCAAAAGCGAGCGGCATGCGCCTGCAAACTCCATCCTCATCCATGAACAGGTTCACAACACCAAAATTGCTCTCGCCGAGCGGTAACGGCAATGTTGAGAATTCAATCGCTGGGATGGCCGTCACCTTCCCGACCACATTCTCCCTCGGGATAGCCACGCGGCTTGGCACCGGAGATGGCGTTACCTCACGCCAGCTGAAAAGCGCATTTGATGCGAGGATGATGCTTGACTTGCGTGATGCTTCCATGATGGCATTAGCGAGAGCAACATCGTCTTTGGTCTCGCCAGCGAATAGCACATCAATGGCAATCACCTTTGCGCCGGCTGCACTCAATCGCTTTATAGCCTCGGCATAGTATTTCCTCCTGATGGGCAGACCATACTGGCGCAACGATGGTTCATCAATGGATATGATGGTAATCGGTATTTTGCCGGAAAGGCTATGCATACGCGCATGCAAGCGCATCATCATGTCATGTATGAACCAACGCATAGATGCAAGTGGCGGACGCATCTCGGCGAGATAGCCAATCGGGACTGGCTCAACGAGCCACCAACTGAGCACCGATAGCGCAACGGAAATAACAACCACCCTGGACACATAGCGAGGAGCTGCGCTGCTTCCGGAGATGCGGCTACCCATCGCTTAGCACCAGCCAATGCGCTCAAAGTTAATGTGGCTCACCTTTAGGATGATTTAACCTGCTGCAATTTTACACCCGAGAAGTTTGCTTGTGCAACAATGTGTCACATTGCCGGAAAGACCGTTGAGCAAAATTCAATTTGCGCAATGGCAGCATGCCAACCTATAATGGACTACGAAGGGTCAATGTCATGAATGCGGCTGCATGGCTACGGCGTGCCAAACCTCAGCTCACTGTGGCGGGCAATACAAAACTCGCTATAGGGTTGGTGAAGTTGCGGTGCGCTATTACGAAATGAAGCAACACGCGACTGCTGCCTATCTCACATGCATAGTCGGGTGCGATAAGGTGCTATACCAAGTGAACGCCTTTGATGGGCGGGATTTTGATGTTGACCTAATTGGGTGCCGCAACGATGAGCTGATCGTGTTTGTAGACCTATCCGAAAAGTTCTCTCACTATCCAAGGGAGATGAAACACACGACCATGCGCAGGAAGCTTGTCCAGCGATATGTGACGCTCAAGCGAAAGTGGTCAAACTCCCTGCGCATGCAGAGGTTTGAGGTTTGGCACTTTGGTGCGCCTCCGGAGAAACTTGAGCTTGTCCTGCCGAGTGTCTGTGAGATATTGAAGGGCGAGCACGGCATAAAATTGGATGTCATTGATGAGAACGAGGTCAGGGAACGCCTGAGGCAAACAACAAATGCGATTGTGAAGGGGAGCAACTGCGATTACACAAACCCATTCATCCAAGCCATCCTGATAACACACGGTTTGCTTGAACTCCCGAAGCGCGGTATAGCTCAAATGCCCGACAAGCTGCCATTGCGTTTGCCGAGCGCTTGGCACATACCAAACTTCATCAAGGTGATGCTTGAAAGCGAGTATGTCGTTGGATGGCTTGGATTTGATGTCGGGGCATTTGACCTGCTCATAACAATAGCGCATGAACTGCGTGGCGGCATTTGGGATAGGTTCCTGAGATGCTTTCATGAGCCGGCGGCATTCAGTGAGCCGAGCGCCGTTTTCCTCGCTGAGGAGGATATAAGCGCCATTGATTGGACGGAATTGCCAATGCTTGAATTGCGCCGATACACGCATGAGGAGCTTGATGTGGCGCTCAAATTCATATTTGCGCATGCAGGGGAATTCCTTGAAGTATGGCAGGCGAGAGTGAGCAACACAATGCTCATCAGGATTGAATACATGCTTCCATTCGTGTTCAAGCATCCTCGCTTTAGTGCGGAGTTGATTGAGGCAGAGGTGGCTAAGTATGGCGGCGATAGGGAACTTGTCCGAATGCACATGCACCTGAGCAACCCCGACAAGCGCCCATACAGGGGCTCAATAGCCATTGAACTGGCAGATGCCCCACAGCACTTCCGCTTCAGCGAACCCAACAGCATTATTGTGCCAATTGAAAACATGCGCCTCAGCGATGATGTTGTAGCTGGGCTCTGGCTAACATACCAACCCGAGTTCGCCGGCTACTTCCAACTGACATTTGATTCGCTGTTGCCCATCTGGCAGGAGTTGTGGAACGCATGATGGAGCGACGGGGGAAATGAAAAGGGAATGCCATCTGGAAAGGTGCATGATGCTTTCAACTTAGCATTGCTTCCGCTTGCCATCCTCACTCCGAAGCCGCTTGAGCCGCTTCCTTTGGCAATGGGATACATTGTTGGGACGATGTTTTTCTCGCCAGACCTTGACTTGAGCAAGTCAAGGGCTGCAGCGAGATGGGGATTGCTTCGCGTCTTATGGTTGCCATACGCGAAGGTTGCCGCTCACAGGCGCATATCTCATGTGCCCGTCCTCGGATTGATTCTTCGGACGGCATATCTATGCATCCTTTGCATGGTGGTGTTGATATTTCTCATCGCATGCGGTGTTAATATCAGGTTGGCATTTCATGGGGCATTGCCGAGACACGCTCTAAGCTTCATCATCGGGATGCTTATAGCTGACACACTCCACATAGCGCTTGATGTGCTTTCAAGCTCACTCAAAAGGCTCATGCCGAAATGAGCGCGACAGAGAAATCACATTGCAGGTGTCTCAAAGGGCTTTGCGCTAAACTTGAAACTTGACGGCGCTTGCAACAAAAAGCGCGCATACTCAAGCGGTTTGTGGGGGCAACCGAAATGGACGAAATGGATGTGAGCCAAGTTGAACGATTGCTTGACCAACTTAAGCATCCGGATTGGACTTTGCGCTCCTCGGCGGCATATGAGCTTGGCAGGATGAAGGAGCACCGCGCAGTTGAGCCACTGATTGAAATGCTCCGCTCAGATGAATCCGATGCTGCAAGGAGTGCTGCAGCATCGGCGCTCGGCTGGATCGGAGATGCAAGGGCGGTTGAGCCGCTGATTGAGGCTTTAAGGGATGAATCGTGGGATGTGCGCAATGCAGCTCAGGCTGCACTCATTCGTCTCGGCAGCGCTGCAGTTGATGCCCTAATCACAGCGGCAAAGGACAGGGAAGCAGAGGTTCGTCATCTCGCCATTGAAGCCCTCGGATACATTCGTGACCCGCGCTCAGTTGAAGCGCTCATTGAAGCTATGGAGGACAGCTCTTGGGATGTGCGGACTGCTGCCGGACAAGCGTTGGAAGGCATCGGGAAGGAAGCTCTGGATGCAGTCATCAAAGCCCTTGACCACCCGAGAGTCGGACCGAAGATGGTCGCCGTAAGCGTATTGGCTCGCTTCAAGGATGAGCCGGACGCAATTGAAGCCTTGATAAGGGCTATGGGGGATCCCGAAGAGAGGGTAAGGAAGGCTGCGGAGAGGGCGCTTGAGCAACTGGGCTATGGTGACTTGGTCAAGCTCGCCTCAGATGTCCTCTCCGGTGTTGATGGGGCGATAGAGCAACTGAGCGAGC
Organism: Candidatus Thermosaccharophagus tengchongensis; assembly: GCA_032161105.2. Lineage (GTDB taxonomy): Bacteria > Armatimonadota > Fervidibacteria > Fervidibacterales > Thermosaccharophagaceae > Thermosaccharophagus > Thermosaccharophagus tengchongensis. The sequence goes on along the minus strand of JAVHTD010000014.1, from coordinate 55,116 downwards.
GGAAAGAGAAGCGCCTGCTACCGACATTCCTTCGCGCGCTCAAGGCAAACGAGAAGGAGGTAAGGATTAACGCAATTGAGGCATTGAAAGTCCTTCCCGACATACGCTCAATTGATGGTTTAATTGAGGCAACGAAAGACACCGAATGGGAAGTCAGGGCTTCGGCAGCGGAGGCACTCGCAAAGATTGGCGGCAAAGGAACGGTTGAGCCGCTAACATCGCTACTTGGAGATGAAGTTTGGTATGTGCGCAGGGCTGCTGTGAAGGCGCTCAAGTTGCTCAAAGACCCACGTGCCATACCGGAGCTTGTAAAGGCGTTAGGCGACTGGGATGAAGAGGTGAGAAAAGCCGCCGAGGACGCCCTCGCCGAAATTGGAAAGCCAGTCATTGAAGCGATGTTGACTTTGCTGCGCACGAGCAGGGATGAGAGGGCTGTAGAGGCAGCAATTCGGATCCTCGGCAAGGTAGCTGATACGCATACCGTTGCTCAACTCCTGCTTGATCTCAAAAGCCCGGACCACAATGTAAGGGCGAGGGCTGCAAAGGCTCTCGGAGAGATAAAAGACCCAAAGGCACTCCCCCACTTGAAGCGTTTGGCAAGGTGGTGGCGCTTCAAGGAGCGAAAGGAAGTCAAGCGCGCCGCGAGGATGGCGATCAAGAAGATACTTGAGGAACGCAAGCGCCAAAAGAAAGCAAGGCGTCTGAGGAAGCGATGAGACACCCATCTAACCGTGTTAGCCTATCCGCTCGTTGAAGCCGAGAAGGAGTGGACAGTGCCTCTCAAGAATTGGCAGAAGATATCGCAGGCGGTGGTTGCGATGTTTAAAAAGCTACTCACAGCCACATTCATCCACTTACCCGGCGTGGGAGAGAAGAGGGAGAGAGCTTGGTGGAGAATGGGCATCACCTCATGGGAGAAGTGGTTACAGGAGTGTAAACGCGGGAAATTGCAGCATGTGCCGGATGATTGGAAGAGGTTGATTAAGGGCTCAATAACAGCGCTCGCAGAAAGAGATGCCGACTTCTTTGCGGACAAGCTCCCGAGGGAGCAATACTGGCGCTGTTATCAAGATTTTCGAGACAGCACCATCTTCCTTGACATTGAGACAACGGGCATGGGGAAGGATGACCATGTCACCGTTGTCGGAATATACGACGGACGCCGCTACAAAGCCTTCATCCGAGGCTATAACATGTCGGACATGGTTGGGGAACTCCACGGCAAAGCAATCGTAGTGACATTTTATGGCTCACGATTTGACATTCCATTCCTGAGGAGGCGTTTTCCGAACATACACATACCGCCAATCCACATTGACCTGTGTTACTTGATGAGGCGGCTCGGATACAAAGGTGGCTTGAAGGCGGTTGAGAGGCAACTTGGCATAGTGAGGGAGCAAGAGATTGAAGGGTTGTGCGGGTGGGATGCCGTGAGGCTATGGAACGAGTATGAGCGTTATGGCGATGAGGATGCCTTGGCTTTGCTCATCAAATACAACAAAGCCGACACGGTCAACCTGAAACCGCTCATGGAGTTCGCGTATAACGAAATGGCGCACAGGTTGTGGTTGTGCGCAATGCAGGGGTGGGACTTTTGAGCTATGGTGGCTCACCGTTGCGCATAGGCATAATCACAGGCACTGGCGTTGATGAACTCCCATGGCAATTTCGGAACGCATTGTGTGAAGTGAAAGAGGTGGCGATGGGCACTCGCTATGGCGATGTCAAGCTACTGCGGGCGCAGTATCGGCGCCCACGCAGCGGTGACGAGGTTGAAATTTTCATCCTGCCACGGCATGGTTTTGGACACCGCCTGCCGCCACACCTGATCAACTACAGGGCAAACATAGCTGCAATGAGGCTCCTTCAAGTGGATGGCATCATTGCCACTGCTGCAGTTGGGGCATTACATGACGGATTGGGCATCGGCGAGATCGTCATCCCGGACCAATTCGTTGATTGGACGAGGCAGCGTCCGTTCACATTCTTTGACGAATGTGCCGCAGCTGTCCATGTGGACATGACACAGCCATACTGCGAACGCTTGCGCAAGCTGATCATTAACGCAGCCAAGTGTGTCGGCATCAGCGTGAGAGATGGCGGTTGCTACTTTTGCACCGACGGACCGAGATACGAGACAGCGGCGGAAGTGAAAGCCATGAGGATCCTCGGCGGCGATGTCGTCGGCATGACTGCAGCCACTGAGGCAACACTCGCAAGGGAGGCTGAAACATGTTATGCGCTTGTTTGTGTAGTTACGAATTACGCCGCCGGCGTTTTGGATGCCCATCCATCGCACTCTGAAGTTGTGGAAGTGATGAAGCAAGCCGCCGATAGGCTTTTTCCCGTAGTTGCTGCAGCAATTGAGCGATACGAAAGCAGCGATTGCCAATGCAAGCATTCGCTCAACGGGTATGGGATGAAAGCGCCCATGTAATCACGGGCAAAGTGGCTGTGCCATTGGGCTTGCCCCGCTAATGCGCTTGAATGAAACTGCATGGCACAAAGGTGTAAGGTCAGTTACAATATCACATAACCGAACTCGCGGCGAGACTGTAAATGTTCATCACTGCTTTGCAGGCGCATAGCGTTGGCGTCGTTCCCGTTAACGGAGTTAGAACGAGATTGCGCGCCCTTAACGGCGTCAGTGGCATCGGATTAAGCAACATAAACCTGAGGGAGAGATGCCAGATGAAGCGCATCAAGTCACTCAGGTGCCGTGAATGCGGCAGCGAATACCCGATTGAGCCGCTCCATGTTTGCGAATATTGCTTTGGACCTCTTGAAGTGGAATACGACTACGATGCCCTCTCAGAGGTTGTCACCCCGGAGAAGATTGCAAAAGGTCCAGCGAGCCTGTGGCGCTACTACGAACTGTTGCCCGTTGATTCACCGCCACATGAATGCGTTGATTTGGGGGGCGGATTCACGCCGTTGATAAAAGCGCGCAGGCTGGGAGAGAGGCTTGGATTGCGCAACCTATACATCAAGAACGATACCGTCAACCCGACATGGTCATTCAAGGATAGGGTTGTATCAGTTGCTGTGACGAAGGCGAGGGAATTCGGATTTGACACAGTTGCGTGCGCATCAACCGGCAACCTGGCGAACGCTCTCGCCGCTCACGCTGCGAAAGTTGGCATGCGCTGCTTCGTGTTCGTGCCAGCCGACATTGAGCTGAACAAGGTGGTTGGCTCGCTTGTTTACGGTCCGCAGCTCGTTGCAGTTGAGGGTAACTATGACGATGTGAACAGGCTTTGCGTTGAAGTCGCATCAAAGTTCAGGTGGGCATTCGTGAACATCAACATACGCCCATACTACAGCGAGGGCAGCAAGACGATAGTTCTTGAAGTGCTTGAGCAACTCGGTTGGAAAGCCCCAGACCATATCGTCGCTCCGGTCGCCTCAGGTTCGCTTCTCGTGAAAGTCTGGAAGGGGATAAAGGAGTGCCATCGTATCGGTCTGATTAATTCCGTGCCGACAAAGGTGCACGCAGCACAGCCATCGGGATGCGCTCCGGTTGTGAATGCCTTTAAATCGGGTGCGAGCATGCCAAAGCCGGTCAAGCCAAACACAATAGTTAAGTCGCTCGCCATAGGCAATCCGGCGGATGGAGTTTATGCATTGCGCGCTATCAGAGAGAGCGGCGGCGTGGCTGAAGAGGTCACTGATGAGGAGGTCGTTGAGGCGATAAAGCTATTGGCGGAGACTGAAGGGGTATGGGCTGAGACAGCCGGCGGTGTCACTATTGCTGCCTTGAGGAAGCTCGTCCAGCAAGGCATCGTCAAGCGAGACGATCTGACAGTAGCTCTCGTGACTGGCGCTGGGATAAAGACATCTGAGGTGGTGAGCGAATCACTTAGAGAACCCATACGCATACAGCCGAGGCTAAAGGCATTTGAGGAAGCCCTGCGGGGATTGGAAAGCTGATGCATCACTTGAGATGACTGGGTGAGGGACGGCTGAGCTGCCATAACGGGGGAGCAAAGGTGCGCTATACTTTGTAGCAAAGAGCTGCTACGGGGTGAAGCCGTAATGGCGGTTCACCGATACCATCTCACATTCCCTAAGGAGCTCGTGACGGAGCCAATCATCTACTACTTGGGCAAGGAGTTCAATGTGATCACGAATATAAGGCGAGCCAATGTTGATCAGGATGGCGGATGGGTTGACTTGGAGATTGAGGGCGACGAGGAAGAGATTGAGCGTGCTGTGGAAAGCTTAAAGCGAAAGGGCGTTGGGGTTGATCCGATTGAGCGCCAAGTAATTGAGTGAACCCTTCGCACAAGCATCAGTGAGGGATGAACTGATGAAGCGGCGCCGGATTGAATCGGTTAGATGGGACGGCAGTTTATTTGGCTGGCTACCCGAATCGTGTTTAGTAGGTTGCTGCTGCAACTTCGCTTCGTTAGCCATTTGCACCTTGCCCCTGTTAGTTGTTCTCCTGCCCGCGTAAAGCGGGCGGAGAAGAGAGCATCCCATTACAAACCCCATCGGCAACTCAACTCACCCAACTCTACCCATGAGGGAGGTTATGCCTATGGGCATTAAGGCTGCCGAACTATTGGTGCATGTGCTCATAGAGGAGGGTGTGGAGGTCATCTTTGGAATACCGGGTGGGGCTGTGTTGGAAATCATGGATGCCATTTATCATCACCGTGACAAGCTCAAATTCGTGTTGACGAGGCATGAACAGGGTGCAGCGCATGAAGCTGACGGCTATGCACGCTCAACCGGGAAAGTGGGCGTCTGCATGGCGACGAGCGGACCTGGCTCAACGAACTTGGTGACTGGATTGGCTGCCGCAATGATGGACTCGTCGTCTGTCGTCGCCATAACGGGTCAAGTGGCGACACCGTTTATCGGGCGAGATGCCTTTCAGGAGACGGATACAACTGGAGTGACAATGCCAATCACAAAACACAACTTCCTTGTTATGAGCGCAGAGGAGCTGCCGCGCATAGTCAAGGAGGCATTTTACATAGCGAGGACAGGGCGCAAAGGACCGGTGCTCGTTGACATACCGAGAGACATATCCCGAACGAAGCTTGACGATGACTTCCCAATACCTAAGGAAGTCAGCCTGCGAAGCTACAAAGTGACTTTGAAGGGTCACCCACTCATGGTGAAGCGGGCAGCCGAGTTGATTGCAAGCTGCACAAAGCCGACACTTTACATCGGCGGCGGTGTAGTCGCGTCGGAAGCATCAGAGGAAGTAAGGGAACTCGCCGAGCGGTGCAATATACCCGTCGTTTACACGCTCATGGCTAAGGGTGCATTCCCTGACAATCATCCGCTTTGCCTCGGAATGGGCGGCATGCATGGGACAGTGGCAGCCAACATGGCTTTGAACACATGCGACTTGCTCATATGTGTTGGGGCTCGCTTTGACGACCGAATAACTGGCAACCCAAAGGAGTTCGCGAAGATGGCAAAGAAGATACACATAGACATTGACCCGTCCGAGATAGGGAAGAATGTGAAGGTGGATGTGCCAATAGTCGGAGACGCGAAGTTAGTCCTGCAACAGCTGCTTGAGATTTTGCAGCCTAAGAGGCATGACAGCTGGATTGAGCAAGTCATGGATTGGAAGCGAAATTACCCGCTCACATATGACCGCTCATCGGAGATGCTCAAGCCGCAGTATGTCGTTGAAGTGATGGCTAAGTTAACGGGTGGCTCTGCCATCGTTGTGACCGATGTCGGGCAAAACCAAATGTGGGCAGCACAATACTACCCTTGCAGTCGTCCAAGGCAATTCATAAGCTCCGGAGGGCTTGGGACGATGGGCTTCGGTTTCCCGGCAAGCATCGGGGCACAGTTTGGCAACCCGAATGAACTTGTAATTGCATTCGTTGGCGATGGCGGCTTCCAAATGACGATGTATGAACTCGCCACAGCTGTGATACATAGCCTGCCAATCAAGGTGATCATCTTCAACAACTTCTACCTCGGCATGGTGAAGCAATGGCAGGACCTTTTCTTTGGGAGCAGGTATTCAGCAACATCACTTTATGGCAACCCGGATTTCGTGAAAGTGGCAGAGGCATTCGGTGCTGTCGGATACAGCGTTAAGAAGCCTGAGGAGCTTCAACCAACGCTTGAGATAGCCCTTGAAGTGAAGGACAAGCCATGTATAATTGACTGTTGGATTGACCCCGATGAGCATGTTTACCCGATGATACCAGCCGGCGGAACGATAAAGGACATCATACTCCCACCGCAGTTGAGGCACAGAAAGCAAAAGCTGCTTGAGCAACTGGCAGCTGCATATGCAGCAGCTGCTTGATGACATTGCGCTGCATTCAACGAGGTGAGCTGCGATGGCAAGCGAGCGCAAGAGCCAACAACTTCACACGCTCTCTGTGATAGTTGAGAACCGCCCCGGCGTGCTCGCAAGGATTGCCGGGCTGTTCCGGAGGCGCGGCTTCAACATTGAAAGCCTCTCAGTGAGCACAACTGATGACCCAACCATATCAAGGATGACGATCGTCGTTGGAGGGGACGATGCCACAATTGAGCAAATAACGAAGCACCTAAACAAGTTGGTTGATGTGATAAAAGTGCAAGACCACACCGGCGAGGATGTGGTTGAGCGTGAACTGGCACTCATCAAGGTGAGCTGTGAGCCCGAGCAACGAAACGAGATACTCAACCTCGTCACAATATTTCGTGCTTCAATCGTGGATGTGGGTGCGGACACGATGATGATTGAGATAACCGGCACGGAGGACAAGATAAACGCAATGCTTGAGTTGCTCCGACCGTATGGCATACTTGAGGTTGCAAGGGCGGGCAAGATAATTCTTGCTCGCGGCTCTAAGACAACTTGAGCGGCATGAGTAAGCCCTTGTGTGCGCTACAGCTTCACCGGATGGTGAGCGAGATGCATCCAGAGCAAATGAGGGAGTTAATAAGCGAAGGCGCTGCAGATAAGTTGATGCTCGCCGTAGCGGTAGCATCACCAATTATCGGGTTAGCCTGCGGTGCAATTTGGGGTGCGTTAAGGAGAAAGCTCTTTTGGGGTTTATGTAATGGGCTACTGCTCGGAATGCTCGGTGTGCTTAACCTCGCGCTTTGGCACTTCCACAAGTATCGCATGAGATTTGATCCAAAGACTGGCTATGCGGGTTTGCACAGGGTTGATGTGCTCCTTCAAAACCTTCTTGTATTCGTCTTAGTTGGCGTAGCTGTTGGCGTCGTAGCCGGGCTCTATGTGAGATGCTTTGGAAGGCATTGGCGCAACACTCAACCCGAGGCTGAGGAGGTGGAGTGAGATGGCGAAGATATACTACGACGCTGACATGTCGCTTGAGCCGCTTCAAGGTAAGACCGTAGCCATAGTCGGATATGGCAATCAGGGGCGTGCACACGCTCTTAACTTGCGTGACAGCGGCGTAAGCGTAATAGTTGGTGCGCGCAAAGATGGCGCATCATGGGAGAGAGCCAGCAACGAGGGCTTCAAGGTGATGGAGATAGCTGATGCGGTTAGAAATGCACATGTCATAAGCATGTTGACGCCAGACCAAGTCATGCCGCAGGTTTATCGGGAGCATGTCCACCAAAACTTGTCCGAAGGGAATGCGCTCATGTTTGCGCACGGCTTCAACATCCACTACAGGCAGATAATCCCACCCAAGTTCGTTGATGTATGTCTGGTTGCGCCAAAGGGTCCGGGGGCTCAATTGCGCTCACTCTATGAGGATGGAAAAGGGTTGCCAGCACTTGTTGCAGTTGAGCAGGACTATACTGGCAGCGCAATGCAAATTGCGCTCGCCTATGCGAAGGGCATAGGTGCCGGGAGAGCCGGAGTGATAGAGACAACATTTGCCGAGGAGACGGAAACGGATCTGTTCGGCGAACAGGTCGTCCTTTGCGGAGGATGCACCGAGTTAATCAGGGCTGCCTTTGAAACGCTCGTTGAAGCCGGATACCAACCTGAGGTAGCTTACTTTGAATGCCTGCACGAACTCAAGCTCATCGTTGATCTCATCCACACAGAGGGGATAACGGGGATGAGGAAACGCATCAGCGACACAGCCGAATACGGTGACATAACGAGGGGCAAGAGGGTGATCAACGAAGCGAGCAGGCAAGCCATGAAGGAGATACTGCGGGAGATACAGACTGGCGAGTTTGCACGCGAGTGGATACTTGAAAACATGGCAGGACGACCGGTCTATCACGCAGAGGGTAAAAGGCAAAGCGAACACCTCATAGAAAAGATCGGGGCAAAGCTTAGGGCTATGATGCCGTGGCTGAAAAGCATCAGTTAGAGCAACCGATCTATGGGCGGCTCAACTGAGCCACCATTCAAAGGTTCAAAAGGCGATTAGGCATGTTGCTCAAGTGAGGGCGTAAAAGGCAGCGCCTCAATGTCGCCGATGATGCATTCAATGGTGTTCAGCCCTTCAAGTTGGTGTGCAAATGCATTACCAATTATCGTTTGCGCATTTAAGAGGTGAGCTGAATGGAAGGAAGGCGCATTTTCATATTTGATACGACGCTCCGTGATGGCGAGCAATCTCCGGGGGTCAGCTTGAGCGAGGGCGAGAAGCTTGAAATAGCAATGCAGCTTGCAAGGCTTGGCGTGGATGTAATTGAAGCTGGCTTCCCAGCTGCATCCGAGGGCGAGCTTAAGTCGGTTAAGCGCATTGCAAGGGAGGTTAAAGGACCAGTCATAGCAGCGCTTGCGAGGGCATTGGAGGAGGACATAAATGCAGCTGCTGAAGCGTTATCGCCTGCGGAGCGAAAACGCATACACACATTCATCGCCACCTCGGATATACACATGCAATATAAGCTTCGCATGAGCAGGGAGGAAGTGATTGAGACGACACGCAAATCCGTATCCTATGCGCGCAACTTCACGGACGATGTTGAATTCTCAGCGGAGGACGCAACGCGCAGCGATTGGGACTTTGTATGCAAAGTCTTTGAGGTGGCGATTGATGCGGGCGCCACAACGGTCAACATACCGGATACGGTTGGTTACGCGTTGCCGCATGAGTTTGGTGAGCTCGTCAGAACGGTCATGAACAAGGTGCCAAACATAGATAAAGCCGTTGTGAGCGTGCACTGCCATGACGACCTTGGCATGGCTGTTGCAAATTCAATCGCCGGGATAATGGCTGGCGCCTCGCAGGTTGAGTGCACCATAAACGGTATTGGAGAGAGAGCCGGAAATGCATCGCTTGAGGAAATCGTAGCGACAATCTACTGCCGCCAAAAGATGCTCAACTGCTACACATGCATCAGAACCGAATTAATAAGCCGCACAAGCAAGCTCGTAAGCGACTTGACCGGGATGCCAGTGCAACCAAATAAAGCCATCGTTGGCGCAAATGCCTTCAAGCATGAGTCGGGAATACACCAGCACGGTGTGCTCTCAAACCCACTCACATACGAAATACTCGACCCAAAGCTCTTCGGAGTGACAGAAGAGGGAATAGTGCTTGGAAAGCACTCGGGAAGACATGCGCTTGAGATGAAGCTGAGGAAACTCGGCTATGAACTCAACAGGGAGCAACTTGATCAAGTGTTCAAGCGCTTCAAGGAGCTCGCTGAGAAGAAGCGCGAAGTTACGGACATGGATTTGGAGGCGCTCGCTTCGGATGTGCTTCACACTGCTCCGGAAATTTACCAGCTTGATTACATGCATGTCGTTAGCGGTAAGGGCACAGTCCCAAGCGCAACTGTGCGGATACGGCGCGGCGAGGAATTGCTCTTAGCCACTGGCACCGGAGTTGGTCCAGTTGATGCTGTCTACAAGACGATAGATAAGCTCATCACCATACCGCATCGCCTTACCGACTTCTCCGTGCGTTCGGTAGGACCCGGAACTGACGCAGTCGCTGAAGTGTTTGTCAGAGTCACCGATGACGAAGGGAATGTCTTCAGCGGCTACGGAATATCAACGGACACGATTGAAGCTGCAGCCAAAGCCTACATGCACGCTTTGAACAAACTCGCACATAGCAAGGCGCAGCAAGGGTGACGAAATGATGGGGATGACCATGACCGAAAAGATACTCGCAGCGCACTCCGGCGAAAGGCATGTTAAACCGGGGCAACTGGTCATGGCTAAGGTTGACTTATGCATGGGCAACGATGTGACGGCACCGCTCGCGATAAGGGAGTTTCGCAAGATTGGCGTTGAGCATGTGTTTGACCCCGAGCGAATTGCGCTTGTTGCAAGCCACTATGTTCCAAACAAGGATGTGAGCGCCGCAGAGCAGGCAAAAGTCATGCGCCAGTTCGCAGTTGAACAACGCATTAAGCACTATTACGAGGTCGGTCGCGGCGGAATTGAGCATGTGCTCCTCCCAGACAGCGGATTGATACTCCCCGGAATGGTGTATGTTGGAGCCGATTCGCACACATGCACAGCTGGCGCATTATCATGCTTCGCTACAGGGATCGGGAGCACAGACCTTGCAGCAGTTATGGCACTCGGTGAAATATGGCTTCGCGTTCCGGCGACAATGAAGTTAATTTACTGCGGCAAGCTCAACGAGTGGGTCATGGGCAAAGACATCATACTGGCAACGATCGGGCGCATCGGTGTAAATGGAGCTTTATACAAGGCGATGGAGTTTACAGGTCCAGTTATTGAGCAATTACCCATGTCCGACAGGTTTACCATCACCAACATGGTTGTTGAAGCCGGTGCAAAGAACGGCATCATGCCGTTTGATGAAGTCACACGGGACTACCTGATGAAGGTGGCGCCTAATAGCCAAGACAAGTGGCAGGTGTATTCATCGGATGAGGATGCGCAATACTCGCAGGTGATTGAGTTTGACTGTTCACAGCTTGAGCCAATGGTAGCCTACCCTCACCTGCCCTCAAATGTGCACACCATCTCCGAGGCAGTGAAGGACAACATTGCAATTGACCAAGTCTTTATCGGATCATGCACAAATGGCAGGATTGAAGACCTGCGCATCGCAGCAAGGGTTATCAAGGGCAAGAAAGTCCATCCGAGTGTGAGGATGATCGTCATCCCGGCGACACACCAAATTTGGCAAATGGCACTTGCCGAAGGACTGCTTGAAGTGTTTGCCGAAGCTGGCGCAGTGGTGGCAGCTGAGACATGTGGACCATGCCTTGGTGGATACATGGGTGTGCTTGCATCCGGTGAAAGGTGCATCTCAACCTCAAACCGAAATTTCATCGGACGCATGGGACATCCAAAATCTGAGGTCTTTCTTTCCAACCCGGCAATAGCAGCTGCTTCTGCCGTCCTCGGAAGGATTGCCCACCCGGATGAACTGTAGGAGCGGCTTTAGCCGCAAAAAACCCATCCTGTAGGGGCGGGTGAAACCCGCCCGTTTTTTCGGGCGCATTTCGGGCGCATTTCATGCGCATTTCGGGCGCATTTCATGCGCCCCTACGAGACTCTCACAATTTCACCACTCAAGACAGCCACTCAGTGCAGGTTCAAAGCATCACTTTGATTTTGAACCAAACACCACACATTCAACCTCAATGGGCACGATTGACAGTGTCCGCTTTATGGCATGAAAGGAAAATCCTACGGAATTTTCTCGCCCCTAAGCGCCTTCGCAACAATGTCTGGACGCTTGAACTGATCGGAAAATTTCTCCGCTGGATAGAGTTTGTTGCCTACAAGCCACCGAACGAACCTGTCGCCATTTGGAGAGGCATTGTAGTAGCCTTCTGGAGTGATAACAAGCCAATCTTGACCTGAATCAAAGCTGATGAAGGTGGCAATTTCCCTGCCAGTAGCCACATCCCACAGGCGAACTGTGTCGTCATAGCCTCCCGAAGCTATCGTCCTTCCATTTGGACTGAAGGATACGCTCCTCACAGAACGGGTGTGCCCCTCCAACACCCGCCTCATCTTGCCTGTTTCTGCATCCCAAAGAATGACCGTTCCGTCACCGCTTCCCGAAGCTATTGTCCTTCCGTCTGGACTGAAGGATACGCTTTCCACAGAAACGGTGCGCTCCTCCAACTTCCGCTTCATCTTGCCTGTTTCTGCATCCCAAAGAATGACCGTTCCGTCACCGCTTCCCGAAGCTATTGTCCTTCCGTCTGGACTGAAGGATACGCTCCTCACCCCCCAGGTGTGCCCCTCCAACTTCCGCCTCATCTCACCAGTTTCTGCATCCCAAAGAATGACCGTTCCGTCACCGCTTCCCGAAGCTATCGTCCTTCCGTCCGGACTGAAGGATACGCTATTCACTTCACTGGTGTGCCCCTTCAACTCCCGCCTCATCTCACCAGTTTCTGCATCCCAAAGGATGACCGTTTTGTCATAGCTTCCCGAAGCTATCATCCTTCCATCTGGACTGAAGGACACGCTAAACACAGGATCGGTGTGTCCCACCAACTCCCGCCTCATCTCACCAGTTTCTGCATCCCAAAGAATGACCGTTCCGTCACCGCTTCCCGAAGCTATCGTCCTTCCATCCGGACTAAAGGATACGCTACTCACCCAATCGGTGTGCCCCTCCAACTTCCGCCTCATCTTACCCGTTTCAGCATCCCAAAGGATGACCGTTTCGTCACGGCTTCCCGAAGCTATCGTCCTTCCATCCGGACTGAAGGATACGCTTTCCACCGCCCAGGTGTGTCCCTTCAACTTCCGCCTCACCTCACCTGTTTCTGCATCCCAAAGGATGACCGTGCTGTCATCGCCTCCCGACGCTATCGTCCTTCCATCTGGACTGAAGGATACGCTTTCCACAAAATCAATGTGTCCCTCTAACTCCCACTTCACCTTGCCAGTTTCTGCATCCCAAAGAATGACCGTGGTGTCACCGCTTCCCGAAGCTATCGTCCTTCCGTCCGGACTGAAGGATACGCTATTCACCCAATCGGTGTGTCCCTCCAACTTCCGCCTCATCTTACCCGTTTCAGCATCCCAAAGGATGACCGTTTCGTCACGGCTTCCCGAAGCTATCGTCCTTCCATCCGGACTAAAGGATACGCTTTCCACCCAACCGGTGTGTCCCTTCAACTTCCGCCTCACCTCACCAGTTTCTGCATCCCAAAGAATGACCGTTTTGCCGTGTCCCGAAGCTATCGTCCTCCCATCTGGACTAAAGGCTACACTCCTCACCGGACTCCTCACCGGCCAGATGTGCCCCTTCAACTTCCGCCTCATCTTACCAGTTTCTGCATCCCAAAGAATGACCGTTCCGTCACGGCTTCCCGAAGCTATCGTCCTTCCATCCGGACTGAAGGATACGCTCAACACAGAACCAGTGTGCCCCTTCAACTTCCGCCTCATCTTACCAGTTTCTGCATCCCAAAGAATGACCGTTTTGTCAAAGCTTCCCGAAGCTATCGTCCTTCCGTCTGGACTGAAGGATACGCTATACACAGGATCGGTGTGTCCCTCCAACATTCGCCTCACCTCGCCCGTTTCAGTATCCCAAAGGATGACCATTCCGTCACCGCTTCCCAAAGCTATCGTCCTTCCGTCTGGACTGAAGGATACGCTATTCACTGGACCGATGTGCCCCGTTTTGGGGACGAGCACAGGGCGTTCCTCGGTGCGCCCTGTTTTGGAGACGAGCACGGGGCGTTTCCGGGGAAGTTTGTGGCATGAGATTTCAAGAGCCAACAATGAAAGACATACAACCAACACTCCAATGCACGCCGCAAACTTGCGCCGCAAGGCGCCCCCAAGACCTGCCACAACATGGACGAAACAACGACTACAAAACATCCCTATCCCCTCCTTGTGAGCATTTTAGCAATCGCAAGCACCATTGAACAACCCGCCCACCACCCCCCTCATCATCCCCTTTTCCACGGCTCGGCGTGAGCCTCACCCTTCAACAAATTTGCTATAACGATAGCATGCAAAGAACCGCCCTGCCAAGAGGGGCGATTGCCGATGAACCCAGCCAAGTGCCATGACCTTGACTACATCTACTTCCTCATCGTCGCCCCAGAAGACCTTCACCCTCACCGAGGCGGCTCAATGCCAACCAGAAAGCCCCGATACCCTCATGGTGCCATCCGAACCTATCTGGCTCAGCCTTTCTATGAACTCATCACAAATGGGTAAGTCCCATTGTGTGACCCATATAGGCGCGATATGACTGACTGCCATTCACGCATGAATGATTTCAAACCGAGAGCCGATGTGAGGGTCTTTGGTCACTTCAATCCTTACAGGGAAGGAGTCCTTAAGGTGCTCAAGGTGAGTGACAACCAAAATTTTGTCAAAATCCCCCCTAATGCTGTAAATTGCTTCAACGAGCTGCTTCAACCCGTCGCTATCCTGTGACCCAAAGCCCTCATCAATGACGAGGAAGCGCACCTTTGTGCCAGCCCTCTTTGCAAGCAGCTTTGCCAAGGCAACCCTTATCGCAAAGTCAATTCTAAAACTTTCACCGCCTGAGAAAAGCTCATACGGTCTCGTGCCAAGCTCATCGCTCACTTTTATATCAAGCGTCTCCCTCACAGCCCCGCCCTTTGTCTCACGCTGCAGCTCAAATGCGACGCTCGCTTTACCATGCGTGAGCTCCTTCAGGAGATTATTCGCCTCTTCCTCAAGTTCATCAATTGCGTTGCCGATGATGACCGCCTGTATGCCATCCTTGCCAAATATCTGTGCGAGTAAGCCGTATATATCCCTCTCGTGGCGTATTCGCTCCAAATCTTGCTCAATTTCCACCCTCCTTTGGCGCAACTCGTTACATCTTGAGATCCTGCCCTCAATTTCCCCCCTCTCACGCTCCAATTTTGAGCGTTTTTCCTCAATTTCTGCGAGGTTTCTCTCCAGCACCTCAACAGAACGCCTTACTTGCGGGATTTCCTCAACCTCTTTCCCAAGCCTTTCAATTTGCGCCCTCAAATCCTCGTATCTTTTGCGCTCATTTTTGATTGACTGACGCAGCCCCTCTAATTGGCTCTCCAATTTGGGTTTCTCATCCTTGGCTTGCATCAACCTCTGATATAACCCGACATAGCCTTCAAGATCCTTTTGCAACTTGCGCACCCTATCATGTTCCGATTTGTCATAGCCAAGTTCCTTTATTTGTCTCCTTAACTCCTCAAGCTGTTTTCGCTCATCGTGAGCAAAATCACCCGAGGAAAGCTTCATTTCAAGCCCAGAAATACGCCCCTCAACTTCCCTCAACCTGTCCCTTACTTCCCTAAGCTTTTCTTCGGCTTGCTTAAGATGCTCCATTTGCACCTCATAAACGCTTTTTTCCTTTATGGCATTCTTAACCTGCAAGTGCGCTATTTCATCGTAACCGAGTCGGCGCAACTCATCCTCAATTGCCCCCAATTGGTCGCGCAATTCAGCCGCAAAGTCGCCATCCTTAAGCCGCCGCTCAAGCTCGCCAATTTCCCTCGCCAAGTTTTCCAATTCCTCAGCTGCTCTATTCGCTTCCTCCAAATTCGCCTTTACTCTCGCCAACTGCTCCTGAAGTGCGCTCATATCTTTGAGCCTTTCTTCAAGTTCTTCGCATCGTGATTGCAGCTCTGAACGCTGCCCCTTTACTTCCTCAATTTCACCTACAGTAACTTCAAGTTCCCTCTGTATGCTGCCTAACGAGCTCTCAAACTCGGCTTTGAGCATTCCCTTGCGTGCTTCATCCAGCGGTGAATTACAAACGGGACAGCGCGGTTCCGTTGATTCAACCAACAGGTTCAACTTTGCCCTCGTTTCCTTTAACTCATTTTCAAGTTGTGTCCGCCTAACCGAAAGCTCACCCAAACGCCTCTCGCAATCGGCTATCCTGCTTCTAAGTGCGCTTAACTGCCTTTCGTCCTCCTGTAGCTGGCTAATTTGTTTATTTATTCTCGCAATCTCATCCTCATACTCGTTTCTTCGCCCCGCCACCAATTCTCGCTCCTTGTATCGCTCCCTAACCGAGTTGAGTTGCATTTCAAGCTTCTGCCTCTCGCTATCAATTTTTACCTCTATCTCCATAGCAACCCCGCGCAGCTGTGAATCTTTCTTCCTCACCTCTTCCATGTGCTCATCTTTCTGCCTAAGCGCTTGAAGTTCCTCATAACCTCTCTCAATTTCCGCCCGCCTGTTAATCCACTGCATTGCCTCATTTTCCTCGCGCAACAGCTCTTTTCTCCTCTCTCTTGAAGCTGCTAACTCTTTTTCCAACTCACTTTTGGTCTTTTCAATTGTTTGTTCAACTTTTTGTGCCATTTCTTTAACTTCCATAAGCTTGTTCAACTTTTCCGTCAATTCGTTGTTCATCCTTAATGCATCCTGATAGCGCAAATAGTTGGACACAATTTCGCTTTCCCTACTCAACAGGCTCAACAAATCTTCATACTGCTTATGCCAAGTTTTATATTGCCTTATCGCTTCATTGAGGCTGTTGGCAACCCCTCTGGCTTGCTCTTTTAGGTCCTCCAAACGCCTCTTCCTTTCCTCAAGCGTTGCCAAGCGGTCCTTTTTGCTGTTAAGTTCGCTCTTAACCCTTTGTAACTCTTCATTAACCTCTTCCAATGCCTTCCCCAATTTCTCTGCCATCCTCTTCAGTGTCGGCAGTTCTTCCAGCTCTCTGTCTATGCCCTCAAGTTCTTTCGTGCGGATTTGCTCCTCATCTGCGCATTTCTTCTGATGCTCCCTTGCCAAATCCGAGAGTTGCTCATAACGGTCAAGTCCGAGTATGCTTGCCAGAATTTCTTTGCGCTCACCTGGCGGCCTCCTTGTGAATTCATCGGCGCGCCCTTGGAGAATGAACGAAGATGCGATAAATGTCTCATAATCCATGCGCAAAATTGAGTTTATTTTCTCCTGAGTTTCGTGCTGCGTTTTCCCGGTCAAAGTCTCCCACCGGTTATCGTTCGGAGAATAAACTTGCAATTCAAGGCTTGTCCGCCTGTGATACTTTCGCGAATATCGCCTGATAACTCGGTAGCGATTTCCACCAACTTCAAACTCAAACTCAACTTCCATATCGCGAGCGCCAATGCGAATAAGGTCCTCATCGGGACTTGTGCGCCCACGAGCCTTTCTTGCTTCACCCCACAAACTCCAAGTAATTGCATCAAGCAATGCGGATTTGCCATGCCCGTTCTGACCCGAAAGGCACGCCAAGTCAAATGCTGTAAAATCAAGTGGCGGGACATCCTCCCCATAGCTCATAAAGTTGCGCAATTTTAAGCTTATTGGCACCACGGATTGCTCACCTCCGCCATCTTGAGAGACCTAAGCCGCTTACGAGTTACGCAATTGAATTGTAAGGACAGCTATAAGCCACCCATAAAGCTGGTTTCAACCTTACGAAAGGATGCTGAAGCGCAAGCCCTATCACTTCGGCTATCTCAACCTCCCCACAGCATTAATTGTTTCGGAAATGGCGAGGAAATTCTGCTGCCAACGGTCTTCTGGCACATCCTCAGTTATGCCAATAATCAAGCGATAGTCAGGCTTTGAAGCCTCAATAATGCGCTGTGTGGTGGCTTTAATCTCTTCCACAGGGCGCAGGTGAACCGACGATGGGAAATTGATCCATAGGACCTTTCCCGACCAAATTTGAAAGGCTTCTTCAATAGTCATATCCGTGTCTGGAGCCGGAGTGAATGCCTCAATGTAGTCAAGACCAGATTGCGCCACCAAATCAGCCCAAACACGATTATTCCCGTCAAGGTGAGCACCCAAAAGTTTACCGTGTTTGTGGAGCACTTCAGCAGCCTCGTTGTAAAGTGGAAGGACATACTTCTCAAAGCGCTCCCTGCCCATTACATCACCAGTTTCGTTACCACCGTAGTTAACATGCAGTGCCGGAGATTTTGCAACGATTTCGTATATTTGGCGGTGTTTCTCTACAATGGCTTTATAGAGCCTTTCAATCTCATCACGCCGCTCAATCCATTCTACTGCAAATGTCTCCAAACCCATCCAGTGCACCATGATCTGATGCAGCGGAGTGGAACCTATGTTGACCCGAAGTGTTACATCCTCTCCGAGCATCTCCTGAGCACGCATAAAGGGCTCATAAGTTGGCTCAATCTGCTGATCCTTGATCATGAAAAGTAACGGCTTGTAATCCTCGGGGCTTTTGAAGAGCTTGACCAAATTCCATGTGGTGAAGCCAGCGGGACGATCAATAGCATACAAGTTGCCAACTGGTGTGTAGTAGTTCCTGCGAATGTATGGGATCCCATTCTCGGTGTATGAGATGGTTTCAACACGAACATTTGGGGTGTGGATGCGAAAGACGGAGTAGCGACGCTCCACAATGCACAGCCCATCATTGCGCAATTGCCGCTCTACGGTGCATTGCGGGAGCTTGTTCTCATAGACGGTGAACGGTATTTTGTCTGGTTTCTCACCGCGTAGCACAGCTTCTACCCTTCTCCTTGGCGTCATGGTCGCCATGCTGTTCATCCTCCACAACTATGCTTGAGAGTGGAGGGGCGATTGGTTTGGAGCTAAAGCCCGTATCAGCAGATGGTTAAACCTTTTACACGGCATTTGTTGAGCCCTTGGAAACCAAAAACCATCTTTGGATAGAGCTGCTCATGGCAAAACCATCCCTACAAATGAGACACATTCTTTGTGGGTGACCGCTCGCGTCTCTTCTCAAGCTCCACTTCAAGCTGCCGAGTGTATTTGACCAACTCGTCCTTGAGCTCTTTCAGCTCGTCCTTATGCTCTATGTAACGCTGAAGCGCTTCAATTATGTCCATTTGCTCGGTTATCACCGCTTTCGGGCGGCTGCGCTGCTTCTCAACCTGCCTCACCACGCTCACGACCCTAAATGCTTCCGAGAGAGCTTGTTCAATCGCTTTCCAATTAATGGTTGCCTGCTGTTCATCTGTGCAACTGTATCTGATGCGCACAATGGCATCCCTCACATTGCGCTCCGATATAGCATTGATGAGCGCTTGAGTTGGATCCCTAAAACTGTGCAAGTTCACATCTATGGTGACAAACCGCCTTGCTGGCGTCTCAATAAATTCAAACTCGCCATCATCAATGCGCACTATGCAGAACCCCTTTGGTTCATTCTCTTCGGCGAAATCGCACCGCTCAATGCTGCCAGAGTAAACCACATGCGGCAAGCTGTGTGGGTTCAAATCCTGATGCCTGTGTATATGTCCGAGAGCCACATATTTGAATTGTGGCTTAGCGAGGGCGCTAAGCATCAAGCTTGGCTCTATGCCCAATGTGACGACTCGCTCAGAGCCTGAATAAGTTGCGCCCATTATCGCTATGTGCGCAAGCAGCACCGATGGGGCATCCTGAGAAAGCTCCTTAGCCATAGCCGATATGCAGTCGCTACAAATGCCCTCAATGCGCTTTGTAATCTCCTCCTCACTCATGGAACGGCTCTCTTCCCGCGCCAAATAGATGCTCCTATTGGGGTAGGGCAAACATGCCACTTGGAGCAATCCTGAGCGCGTCATCAACTTAAACACCTTTGGTCTGGCAGCCACATAGACATATGGCACACCAAGCACATTGAAAAGTTCAAGTGGTGACACCCTTCCATATGACACTGGCATATCGTGGTTGCCGACGATGAGCACGACTGGTATGCCAGCATCTGAGAGACGCTTTATTTGCGCTCCAAATAGCTTTTGGTAAGTTGGTGTTGGCACCGCATAGTCGTATGCATCCCCTGCAAAGAGCACTGCATCAACTTGACGCTCAATAGCTGTGTCCACAATGAATTCCAAGCACCGCACAAAATCAAGAATGCGTGTATTCAAGCCAGTTGATGAATCAAGCTTCCCGTGCGTCTCAACGCCGATATGCGCATCAGCGAAGTGCAAGATTTGCATCTTCATCCACACCTCTGGCAGTGTCTACTGCCTTGCATTCTATGATTCTTCTCGCTTTCTCTAAGTTTACCTCACCGCCCTGCGGGTTGACAGCTTCCTCCTTCGCCAATTCAAGCCAGTGTGATACAGGCTGGGGATGGTCGGGCAAAAAGAGTTGTGATGGCTCCCTCCTTCGCCACTCCATCTCCTTCTGTCCTCCCTGCGCTTCAACTTTGCGCTCAAACACACATGGCGATAAAATGAAATCGGGCTCGGCATCAAATCAACTACAACTCCGCGTGGTGGTGGGCTATGAGGTCAAAAGTGCTCACGATGTGCATCGTGGTAATAAGCGCTTTCCTTCTGGCGCAGGTCGTCATCACACAGGGCACAGTGATAAAGCAAGTGAAGGGCATGCCAAAGATTGATGGCTCACTTAGCGAGGATGTGTGGAAGGGAGCTTTTGAGTTCGCAATAGCGCAACCGTTAAAAGGGACTAAGGCAAGCGCGAGGGCAAGCGTGAGAGTCCTCTTCACATCCGATGCCATTTACTTTGGCTTCCTGTGCGACGAACCGCAGATGGCGCAGCTGCACCACAACATCAAAGAAAAGGATGGTGAAGTATGGCGGGATGATTGCGTTGAAGTTTTCATTGCACCATGCCCAGAAGATCCAACCAGCTACTACCACATCGTCGTCAACAGCATTGGGACTGTGCGTGATGAATTTTGGAGCGATGGAGCAAGTGATGTTCGCTGGGATAGCAAGGTCATCGTCGGAGCTAAAGAGAGCGCAGACTCATGGTGCGTTGAGTTAAAGCTACCTCTGTCATCGCTTAATCTTCTGCCGATGCTGAGCGACACATGGCGAATCAACTTCGCAAGGGAGCGGTATGCGGTCACTCCGCCAGAGTTAACAACATGGTCTGAGTGCATTAAGGGCTTCCACGAACCTGAAAGATTTGGCGAGGTAAAGTTTGAGGGCATCTCAAAGCTCGGCATTGCCGTGAGCATAACACAAAGTGTCGTGCGCACGAAAGCCAAGGAGATGCTCATGCGTGTCCGAAACACACTCTCGCAACTGCCCAGAGAGTGCAAAACTGAAGACGGAAGGAAGTTGCAGGCGACATTGAGGGATTGGGAGCGCAAGCTTAGTAGCGGCACAACGGAATCCAAATGGCAATCCACATTGGAAGTGAAGCACAACTTGGACCGCATTAAGGAGCAGGTGAGCATGGTGAAGTTGATGGAGACTTCAGGAGCGCCATATGCGATATTTGTGCCATCACCGATGCTGAAGTTGCGTCAGGACCAACTGCCGCAATTGGAACCGCGCAAGGAAATCATCATTCATGCCGCTCGTGGCGAAGCTGAGTCGGCTCAAATTGTCATTGCCCCGTTGAAGGCGGAACTTGAGAATGTGCGCATCAATGTCAGCCCGTTAATTGGTCCCAGTGGCAGGGCGCTCTTTGCAGATGCGCGCCTTGTCGGATATGTCGGAGTGCAAAAGCCAACGCCATATGGCTTCCGCGTGCCGGGGAGATATCCGGACGCGCTCTTGCCGATGCAACCATTTGATGTGAAGAAGGGCAATGTGCAATCGGTCTGGATTACGCTTCGGGTTCCCGAGGACGCGATAGCCGGCGAGTATTCTGGCGAGGTGGTCATCCTTCCCGGGAACGCAACAAAGCAAGTCGTGCCAATCAAGGCTCGCATTTACGATGTCGCCCTGCCAAAGCATAGTTTCCTTCGCAGCTGCGTGCTCATATGGGATCACAAAGCCAAGCAAGTTTATGGCGATGCATGGACGGATGAGCGCCGAATGCGCTTTTATGAGACTTGCATGCGATACAGGTTCACGCCACCACCACCGCTGCCATGGGATAAGGTATTTGCAAAGCGTCCCGATGGGTCTTGGGAAGCCAAATGGGATGAGTTTGACAGGGAAGTGATCAAGTGGATGGAAAGAGGTGCAACGGCATTCTCCATATGGGGCATACTGCGCTGGGGCACAAAGCCACCACCGAAGGAGGAGCAAAAGGATGTTGCAGCGAAGCTGCGCTTGCTCGGCGAGCATTTGAAGGAGCGCGGTTGGAGTGACAGGTTTTACTTCTATGTGTTTGACGAGCCGTCGGAAAAAGCGTTTGACGAAATCAACGAGCTATGTAAGTTCGTTCACGAGCATGCGCCTAACTTGCTCATCCTGCTGACC
Source organism: Candidatus Thermosaccharophagus tengchongensis (assembly GCA_032161105.2). Lineage (GTDB taxonomy): Bacteria > Armatimonadota > Fervidibacteria > Fervidibacterales > Thermosaccharophagaceae > Thermosaccharophagus > Thermosaccharophagus tengchongensis. Next base: position 33,174 of record JAVHTD010000014.1, on the reverse strand, counting down.
GCCGGCTATGGCGCAACCGGCTCATTTAGGACGCACAAGCCAACTCCCGATGGAGCCGCATATCGCAAGCTCGCCGGCAGCATCGGGATTTGGGTTCCACACATTGATTGCTTTGATGAGCCCTTCCTCAACGAGCGCAAAGCAAAAGGGGAGCAAGTGTGGATGTATGTTTGCATCAGCACATGCGGCTCCACATACCCAGACATATGGCGGATTGATTGGACCGGCGTCTCGCACCGTGCAATTGGGTGGTGGCTTTGGCGTTACAATTGCGATGGCTTCCTCTATTGGAGTGTCAACTACTGGACGGATGCCAAGGGTAAGCCACTTGACCTGTTTGAGGACGCCACTGGATACCCCGGAGGCAATGGCGATGGTTTCCTCTTCTACCCGGACAAGAAGCTCGGCGACCCACTTCCGTCAATTCGCGCGGAGCTGTTCAGGGATGGAATTGAGGATTACGACCTGCTATGCATGCTCAATGGGAAGCTTAAGCAGGTTGCATCCGATGCAAAGCTTCTGAGCAAGCTTCAATCGGTCGTTGTTAAGGCGCGCCGCCTGATTGACGCAAGCGACATAATCAAAGCGCCAAATCAGTTTGCTGAGGACCCAAAGGTGTATGAGGAACGCCACAGGGAAGTGCTTGAAACTCTTGAGCAGCTTGAAGCGGCAATGAAAAAGGCGCGATAAAGCGTGGCTAACGAAGCGACATATGAAGTGTCACCTTCCTATGGAGCAGTGAGGTGGCTTTATGTCCATGCAATGACCACATGACCGCTAATGATAGGCGCTCCCCAAAAGGTGCACATTGCCGATGTGAACCCTTGTTAACCCAGCTGCCTTTGCAGCTTCAAGGCAGCGCATGGCGTGCGTTCGTGATGTGGTCGGTAAGTCACTCATGTAAAATTGCGGCGCGAAGGCGAGCAGGCTATATGGTATGTCTGGGTTGAGGCTGGCTATGAACTTGGCTATCTGCGCAACTTGATCCTCATCCACATATCCGGGCACGAGCAATGTGCTCGCTATGAGCAATGGCGGCTCATGCCGCTTTGGCAGATATTCAGTCGCCACCATGGCAAAGTTTTCAAGCGTGCGCCTGTTGCTCACGCCGCATAGCGCAATGTGCAGCTTCTCATCCCATGCCTTAAGGTCAAACTTCACGCATCCGCCCGAGTCAAGCGACAACTCAACCATTTGGCGCATCAACTTCGGATGAGCACTCCCATTCGTCTCCCAACAGATTCGCAAAATCCTGTTTGGCTTATTCTTAAGGGCGACCCTTGAAGCATTAAGCGCATGTGGAAGGAACGGTGTTGGGTCACCGCCGAAGTAGCATATGCATGCAATGCGCTTGTGGACTTGCGAGGCAAGCTCCTCTGGCGAGACAGGGCGCGATGTATGCGTCATGCGCTTAAAATGCCAGTTCTGGCAGAAGAGGCAATCAAATGTGCACGCATGATAGAACACGGCAAGGTTGAAATAGCCATACTCAGGACCGTCCCTGTATGCGAAATCTGGGTAGCCAACACCTGTGCCCGCTGGGCAAACCCAAGTCGCAACGCAATTTGTCGGGAGCGGGTCATCATACCATGACACACTCGCAAGTCTCCTCCCGCCAAAGCTCAATCCACAGTAACCCAGTTCGTTGCCCCTCAGGATGCACTCATTGTGGCATATGTTGCATAACCTCCCCTCGCTTGTCTTTGGTGGTGCCTGCGGAAGAGAGAATGGCTTTCTTGCCGATGCGTGCGCTTGTTCAATTAACGGCTTGACCTCGTCATAGTGCTCCTTGATGCAGTCAGCGCAAAGGGATAGAGAGGACGATATTGTGCGTGAGCGCTTTTTGCAGTGAGCGCATTCACCCATCTTCATCACCAAGGGCTTACGCATTGGCGATCTTCCGCAGGGTCAGATGACATCTGCCCGCTCCATCTATTGCGAGCAGCTTCCCGCCAGCCTCAAATGGCATCAAAGGTAGATTGGTTGCAACCCGTAGATGCTCCGCATAACATGGCTCACTGCCTCGGGAAACAGCAGACAGATGGAAGCCGCAATTGACAGGAATGGACCAAAGGGAATGTAGTGGTGTGTGCGTCCCCTCATCGTGAGCAAGATGGCGATGCCGACGACAGCGCCAACCATTATCGCTATAAGGAAATAGCCGAGCAATGTCCATGACAGACCCAAGTGCAAACTGATTGCGGCTGTGAATTTCACATCGCCGAGCCCCATTGCCTCCTTGCGAAATATGAGCGTGCCAAGTTTCCTAATGAGCCATAAAGCGAGCGCCCCAACAAGCATGCCCATGATGGCGCCCGAAAGCGTGACATGCATCCCAGCTCCGTGCATCGGTGAGAACAAGCGCTGATGCAGTGATGCTATGAGCGCATCAATTAATCCGAGCACACCGATCGCCATCGGGACTTCGTCTGGGATGAGATACCAATCGTAGTCAATGAAGAAGGCAACGATGAGCCCAACAAGAGTCATCGCCACAATTAGGCTGTGAACCGTCATCCCATAGCGCCAAAATGAAACCGCAAATGAAAGCGCACAAAGCAGCTCAACGAAGAAATGCCTGTAGCCAATCGGGTATTTGCAATATCGGCACTTGCCGAGCAGCAGGACAATGCTCAGGATCGGTATGAGGTCATACCAGCGCAATGTCGTCCCACAGAATGCGCAGTGCGATGGCGGGTGAAGGATGCTCATTCTCCTCGGCAGCCTGTAGATGCACACATTGGCGAAGCTGCCAAAGCAAGCCCCAACGACGAAAGCGAACAAAACGAAAATTATTTGAAGCCGAGAGTTGAGCATCGCATGAACCGCACCCAAAACATGCTCACCGCCCATAGCTTAGGAATAGCTGTCCCCAACCCGTCTTCATCATCTCTTTGACCCGCTTTGAGCCGACGAAGTGATACCAGTATATGTCGTAGTAAAGGCGTGAGGCGAGATAACTCCACGGGACAATCGGTGAGCGCAATAGAACCCTCTCAAGCGGCTTTAACGGACCCCAATAAATTGCCTTTTGTCCCTTGCTCGCAAATGTGTCACCAACTGAGAAGCCGAGGTTGATGCCGCTTATGTCGTCTCCGAGTATCTCAATCTCACGGACATCGCCACAGCCAAGCCCAAGCTCATGTGCCAGACGAATGTAGCCGATTGAGAGCGGGTCAAAGCCCATCAGCTTAGCTGCCACTGCATCAATTGCAACCATGTCATCGCTTGCCAGAATCAAGTTTGCCACGACTGGCTGCATAGCCCTTGGACCAGCACCATTGCCGGCAAATGTCCCATCCATAACGGCGAACAAGCCCGGGTGGATCTCCTTCTGTATGGTGAGCAAGTCAACGAGCGATTCATGTATGTGAGCGTGACACCAATGCCTGTTCTCACGCAACAGCCCGCCAAAGGCGTTTTTCATTGCACCAGTGGTTGTGGTGAAGACATGCGTCTTGAGGGTCGGAAGGTGAATGGCATTCATGCCGATGAAGAACTTCGGTATCGTGATTCCATCCGGGAATATCCTGTCAAGCACGAGCATCTTCCCCTTCGGCTCGTAGACAACCCATTCAACGCTCGGTTTATAAAGCCACACAGTGCGCACACCGTATTTTTCAAGCACTGGATTGTGCTTGTTGGCTATTGCACCAACTTCCGGGTTCACCACAACTGTGCGGTTTTGCGCCGCCACCAAACTTTCGGGTTTGTAACCATCCTCAATCATCGTCTTGATGACGCCCTCAAGCTGCCATGGCGTAGTTGAGCATGCCGGGAAGAAGTAATGCCAGCTGATGTTGATCTTCAAAATCGTGCCACAGTCCTTGGGCAGCACTGCCGCGTAATCAAGCATGCGCATCAATCTCCCGTAGTCTTCAATGACTCTCTCCGGGCTTGTCCGCAGCACTGCCACCCTTGACGCCCTCCCGCCGACTGAATGTTGCGTCAACTTTGCTTCGCTTCGCGGAGCTAATGAAACGCCCATGCGGATCACTCCTCAATCAATTCAACATTCGCCCTCGGGATTGTGACTATTGTTCCGTCGTCAAGCCTCGCTTTTAGCACCCTCACCCTTGAGCCGGTCTCAATGACCCGTGGTTCTGGTGGCAACTCAACGACAGTGGCTAACTTGCCGAAGAAGGGCTCTCGTATGATGCGCACCCTGCTTCCGACTTCAAGTATTCCCATTGCAACCTTTGACGGCTTTGGCGGCGTTGTCTCATTTGACCTCATGGGCACAATGATTTCCGGTCGTATGACGCCAGCCCGTATTTGAGTGACCCCGCTTATGGAAGCCTCCATGCCAGACAGCGAGCAGAGCAACTCAAATGTGCGTCTTGCCATTGGCATAACTCCAAAGCCCTCTGTGACAATGAGTGTGAACCCAACTTCCTCCTGCCCCGTTATCGCCACTCCAATCTCATAACCGAGCAACCTCGCCAAGTCGGAATCAAGTATGCCGCCGGTGACGACCCCAACTGCACCAACCTCTTGTGCCGCCATCAAAAATTCATATCTTGCGACAGCCCCACAGACTAACACCTTGCCGCGATGACCATCTTCAAGCTTTGATGGCTTAACATCTTCATCTGGTGAATCTGCAATAATGGCTATTTCGCCAACAGCTTCGCCACCGATGCCGAAGATGCCCTGAATGAGTGCCCCCCTTGTCTCCACAATCCCTCCCTCGTCCTCAATTACATCGGTCACTATACCACGGATGTAAGCGAGGACTTGAACTGGCGTTGGAGGATGCCTTATGCCGACATTGCCCGTCACATCCGAAATGAATTCAACCGTGCCATCAACCGGACTTTCAACACGCGCCTTCAGTAAGCCGAAGAATGATTTCGTTTCGGCAAGCACTTCACCACTTCGGACACTCTCACCAACCTGTTTTCTCATCACTTGCGGGAGCATCCTCGGTTCTATTCCGAGCCTGTCAGCAACACGCACAGTTGTTAATGGACCGAGCAGTTCAGCCTGCGCAATTACATCGGTCGGAGAGACATTGTCTCCGACTTTGACGAGCACTTTGCCTTTCACGGGTAGCCTGCGTTCCTTTCGGATGAGTGTGTCACTTGTGACGATTAATCCCGGCGTATATGCTGTGCCCATGAAATATCACCCGCCGATGATGAACGAACAGAAGTGGGAAACAGCTTCAGCCGCGAATATTGAATGCCTTGATTATGTGACATCCCCAAACGATGCGGTGCTTTCGCCGGCAAACATAACCTGTGAGCTTACGGAACAAAATTTAAGTCGCAGGCAATGATGAAACCGGTGCCATCTTTTCCTTTCGCCGTTCCGTGAACACCTATGACGATGTTGTCCACTTGCTCCAAGTCAAGGCGTTCATTCTCATCCTTTGACCATCCGCCAAGCTTGAAAGCGGAGAATGGTATTGTGACAGTGTGCCAATCTGAGCTTGGTGGCGGAGCTGGTTCAGCATAATACTGCGAGCCATCGCTTTCCCAAAGGCAAATGAGCAACCCGTTTATTCCCTCTGGCAACTTAGCCCTGTATGTGAATTGCAATGCGCTATACTCGGCAAGGTTGACATCATAAATCGGTATGACTGGCAGCGCATACATATGCCTGCCGATGGGAAATGTGAACTCAAATCTCATGCACTGCTTTGGTGGAGTGCCCTCACGCACCAACGCAAGTTGCCCTACGACAGCTGGGTCTTTAATGAGCCTCCAATTGCCAGTTAGCTGTATCGTTATCGGTTGCGTCGGCTTGTATGGTTCATCACTCAACGAGAGCTTGTAAAGCTCAATCACGCCAGATGAGCCGCCGTCAGCAATAAACCCAGCCCAAAGCCGCTGAATCCTGCCGATAGAAAAGGGCACATCAGCATTCCGAGTGAACGCAGTCGGATTAAAACCAGCAAGTGAAAGGCGCGCCTCCTTAGGTTCGTCCGTCGGAGAGATTGGTTGTGCGCTCTTGAACCATGAGTTGTCCGCGGCATCAAATGCTACAAAGCAAAGCCTCGGCGGCTTGCCGTTAGTGAGAGTGAAGCGATAGACTGCCACAAGGGATTTGAACTGTTGGTTTGCTGGCTTAACACTCACTTCAATCCCGAAGAATCGCCCCATGTTGCTTGCGTTAGAGAAGCTTATGCGAAGCGCCTTTGTGCCAACCATCTCAACGCGATGTATGCCTGCACCAACCCGCAAGAGCCCCTTTTGATGGCGTCCAAACTCAATCAGCTGAACTTCCGCAGCATGAGCTGCTGAACGAGCCATCACAAAGCACGCAAGCACCACCCACAGAATCTTACGAATGCACTTCACCTCCCACCACCTCCTAACCTAAGGCGACCGCACTGCCTTTGGCTTTGCGACAAGCAACGCATATGCAAGCCTCTCTTGGATGACATGCACATCCCTGCCTAACGAGGACAATAGTTCATTCAGGTCTTTTCGTTTCGCGATGATGAAGGCACGCTTGCTGCTTTGCATCATCCTCTTCAACTCCCTCGCATCATCAACTCGCATGACCACACGATGTGAGTAGTATACGACGCTTGATTGATCACGCCTGAAAACGATGACGGCATCATCGTGATGCGCTGTCGCCCCGATCGCTACGGCGAAATCCCTCAATGGCTCTTGCCTATAGCGTGCGACCGATGGCGCAACAGTTGATGCGAGCGATAGATTCACGATCACCATGAAGCATGCAAGCCACCATGGCAAAGCAAAACAATTTCGCGCGCTTGCGCCCTCCCTCAAAAGGCTCATCCCAGTTAGCCCACACACAGCTGTTGCAAGGGCTGTAACCCATATCCCCCAACCCAAATCAACTGGCATATCACCGTGTGTGAACCTCTCTTTGAAGAACATGTTTATGACGCTCGGCGTTGCCAATGCGAGCAAGGCGAGCAGCCAACTCAGCGAGAGCAAACCTACGCGTGCTCGGCGCAATTGCTTGGCATCAAATCCATTGTTGGATAATCGCTCAAACCACCAGCCACAAAGCAACGCCAACGCTGCAAACGAAGGCAAGATGTATTGCGGGTTCTTCCCCTTTGAGATGGAGAAAAAGGTGATGATGCTGAGCGACCAAAATGTGCAGTATACGATGAGGCGCTCATGCCCCTTCAGCTCCCTCAATTGCTCAACTGATGATGCGAACCTGCGCAATACCACCCTTATGGCGTGCAGCCATCCCTGCGGGACGAAAACGCTCCACGGGAAGAAGAAGACAAAGAGCACTGGGATGAAATACCAAATTGGTTGCGCATGCTCCTTCGCAGCAAAGCGTTGCAGGTTCTCGCGGAGCATAAAGACGCGCATGAACTCACCATTCGTCTTGACATTGATGAGCACCCACCAAGGCAAGTTGATGAGCAAGAGCAAAAGCAATCCGAGCAGGATGTGAGAGCGCCTTAAACCATCTAACAGCTGCCCCGTGAAAAGCCAGTAAGAGCCGATGCCAATAGCGGGCAGCAAAACGCCGATCGGTCCTTTCGTGAGCACGGCAATGCCTGAGAGGATGTATGCAAGAGCATACCACAACGCGCTCAACAGGTTGCTTGTGTGCGCAGCGTCGGTGCGCAATTGCTCAGCGTGGAAGAAGGACATGAACGAGCCTGCGATTAGCAAGTGCAACACTGCATCGGTTGTTGCCACATGCCCACTTACGACAACGCCAAACGATGTGGCGAGCGATAGCGCAGCAACGGTTGCGCCAAGCAAGCCCAAGTATATCCGTCCGAATGCGAATGTCACTATGACAAGCACGATTGCAGCAATCGCGGATGGCAATCTCGCCGCAAACTCGTTTACGCCAAACAACTTGAACGAACCGCACATCAGCCAGTAGATGAACACTGGCTTTTGGTAGCGCGGTTGACCATTGAAATACGGCACGATGTAGTTTCCAGTTTCAAGCATTGTCCTCGCGGCTGATGCATACCTCGGCTCATCTTGATCAAACAGTGGCAATGAGCCGAGATTGTAAAAGCAAAGGAGAACGCCGATGAGCAAAACAAACAAAAGAACCAATCTTGAGCTCATGCCGTCATTCACCTGTTCGTGACGGAGGCAGGAAGCACGCAATGGCGCATTAAAAATTGTAGCCGCAAAGATGAGGTCGCTGCATGCCACTTACCATTGGCTCAATTGGTCAAGCACTCTTTTGGCATTGTCTCTAACCATCTGGTCGGGATCGTTCAACATCTCTTCAAGGACAGGTTTTGCCTCGGTTGCTCTCAACTGCCCGAGCGCAATTATGCATGCGATCTTGAGCGTTATATGCTCCTTGCTTCCCTTGAGCTCTTTCAAGGTGGCGATTAGTGCAGGCACTGCTTCTTTTGCGCCCAATGAGCCAAGCGCATATGCAGCATGCATTGAAGCATCCGTCTTCTTCCGCAAGAGTTCAATCAATGGGTTTAATGCCCTCATGTCACGCAATGCGCCAAGCGCGTTGGCTGCACCTGAGGCAGCTTTTTCATCCTTGAGCAACTCAATCAGCTGCGGGACTGCTTCCTTTGCGCCAGCAATCCCAAGTGCCACTGCAGCGTTGTTTCGTATCGCTGGGTCTTCACTTCTCAACTTGCCAATCAAAAAACGAATTGCCTTAGGATGTCTTGTCTGACCGAGCGCCGAAAGCGCCGTTGGCGCAGTCGTTGGCTCTTCAGCAGCTTTGAATAGCAACTCAAGCGCATCCTTTGATGGATTCTTTATGGAGCCAAACTGCGAGAGCAATTGAATGCGCTTTGCCTGATCGGAAGTGGCTTTGTATGTCTCAATCAATGCCCCCTCTGCAACATCGCCCATTAAGCCGATAGTGGTGGCGATGTTGTAACTGAACCCCGTGTCATTGGTCTCAGTGAAGGCTTTCGTCAACACTGGGAGGGCATCCCTCCCAATCCGACTGATGATCTGTGCGGCACTATACCAGACCTTGTGCTCCTTTGATTGAAGCATCTTCATCAGTTCTGGGAGTGCTTCCTTTCCTATGCCAATAAGAGCATAAGCTGCAGCGCTCTCTGGTGTGCCCATAGGGAGCATGTCCGCGGTTGAGATGATCGGGATTTGTTGCGCTGCCTTTATGAGGTTGGCTAACTCTGGCACTGCTGGCTCCCCGACGGCAACAAGCGCCATAGTAGCACTCGCCCTGATGGTGGCATCACCGCCCTTCAAAAGCTCAATTAACTCGGGCACAGATTTTGCATCGCGCAATGCACCAATGCCGCAAATAGCTGCCACTCTGTCGCTCACTTTAGCCCTCTCAGAGCGCGCTACCGCAAGCGAACGCCTAATTGACGGTCTTGTAGCTATGGCGTATATTGCCACAATGAACATGATTGCGGCTAATGCCCACCCGATGATGCAACACAATAACATGCCTGTCCTGCGATCCTTCTCACTCATGTCCAACACACCCCCATTTGATGGCTTTGCCATTTTGGCGGATTTTTGCCAAAATTTTGCAAAAACTGCCCGATGGAGGCAATAACTCCCAATTCAATCGCTGCTTCGGAGTTCAAAACTTCACAGGGGTTGGATCAGTCTTTGTAGACGGTTAGCAGCCACCCCTGCATATCACCCATCCCGTAAAAATCTCAAAGCGCTCTAATACCAATGTGTTGCTGGAACTGTATAGCGCCTTTGATCCCACCGAATAAGCTTAACATGCCCGTCGTTAAAGAGAGCGTTATAGCCGTTTGGGTGATTGTATTCGCCGCTATATGGCGGCTTTGGACCATCCCAACCGAAAATGCCCTTTTCGCCAAACACTATCCGCTCAGGTTCGCTACTCGGGACAAGCACACCGAGATTTGGACCGACATCAGGGAATGTCCCATCACCATCGTTCCAAATCCAGCGTGGAAACCAGATATACGACACCCAACCGTTGATTGGTCCGCCACGCCTCTCATACTCCTGCACATCCGAATCCGATGGGCAATACCAAATGTCAAGGTTCTTCATATACGGTCGCAGGACATCAACAAGATACTTGTAAGTGCCCGAACCGCTGTTATTCCCATACGGTGTATCAAGCCAAATGACTTGTCCAGTTTGTGAGTCAATGGTTTTTATGTGTGATTCCCAGTTGTAATATGGCTGCGAAGTCGGATAAAAGCCATCATAGTCGTCGGCATACATTATCATTGCCAGCCCAATTTGGCGCAAATTTGAAGCGCAATGGGCTTGCCTTCCACGCTCACGAGCCCTCGCGAAAACTGGGAAAAGAATCGCCGATAGTATGCCAATTATCGCTATGACAACAAGGAGCTCAATCAGGGTAAATGCGCATTTTCTTGTCATTCTCCGCACTGTAGCCTTCATCACTCACTTTGGGGAATTTCCATGCCCTTAAGCTGACTGCGCAAATCAACGCCAAAAAGACATGAAAGTCACACCGTCAGGCGGCTTAACAGCCGCCCCTGCACTCCTCACGATGATAATCTGCTCACCACACAAAAGAGCGGCAACACTCACCTCTATGTCGGATTGGTTAAGGGACAGGTGAAACCCGCCCTTTTCGGGCGCATTCCATGCGCCCCGACATTCACGCAACTCAGAGCGCAGTTGATGCCCAACTCTACAGCCGTTTATTGAACCGTAAATGCCCCCTGAAGGGCGCCTGGCGGACTCTCAATGCCATCTACGACATTTATGACGACGACATCCCATGCACCTTTTGCGGCACCAGTCAGGTTAAGGGTTGCCCTAATCCTTGTCCCGCTCTCAACAACGACATTCGTTGCCACAATGTCATTCTGCCCTGACTTGCGCAAAAGAACTTTTGCGCCGCTCCAGAAATTGCTCCCGCTTATCACAACGCTCACTGAAGAGCCACTATAGCCACGATTTGGCGTTATTGCTGACACTTTTGCTTGCGCTTTAATGACGAAGCCGTCCTTTAACTCACCATACCTGTCATCAGCATTCACAACTCTTACAGTCCATTTGCCGGGCGCTCTACCGACCAAGTTAAATGTGCAAGTTGCCTCATTTTGGCTAAGCACACTCACATTCGTCCCACCGATATCAGCTTGCCCATCCTTGATCAGCCTTGCAATCATGCCCGGGTAGAAGTTACTGCCATAAAGCCTCACTGTCACCGATGTTGAATTGAGCCCTTCCGATGGCGTTACGGAGGTTATGCTTGGCGCTGGTGCACGCACCAAGAAGGCATTACCAAGGACAACTGATGGACTGTATGGGTTTGCCACAACGAGCGAGCGCCAACCGGGTGAGGCGCCTGTGAGGTTAAATTGGCATGTCAATTGCGTGTTAGCAGCATTTGCCTGCACATTCGTTCCAATTATATCAGGTTGACCGCTGCGCCTCAAAATTACGGATGCACCAGTCCAAAGGTTGCTCCCCGTGATTGTGACGCTTACATTGCCATTATTTTCGCCAGAACTTGGCGTTATACCCGTCAGGGTTGCTGGGGCAGTCACAGTGAATGCAGCTTCCCTCTTACCCTCCTGTCCATCAGTATTCCTTACGACGACATCCCACTTGCCCGGTCGCCTACGGTTCAGGTTGAACTGGCAAGTCATCGTGGTCTTTGACAACACCGATGGGTTAATCCCTTCAATATTCTCGCCATTCAGCCTCAGGAATGCCATCGCGCCTTTGAAGAAATTGTTTCCGGTAATTGTCACGGAAACCATGCCAGTATTTGCCCCTGTGTATGGTGTTATCCCGCTGACAACCGGTGCCGGAGCCGTTATCTTGAATGCGTTATCCTTCTTGCCCTCTTTACCATCGGGATTGCGGACGACGACATTCCAATCTCCGGGCGCTTTATCGCGCAGGTCAAACTGGCATGTAAGTGTCGTTGAATCGACGAAGTTGACATTCATACCAACTATGTCCGTTTGACCGGATTTCGTCAGGCGAACCGTTGCGCCTCTGAGGAACATTGAACCATTGATTGTGACTGTAACAGTGCCAGTGTTGGGTGCTGAAGATGGGCTGACACTTACAATTTGTGGCGCACCCTGTTGAACAATCACAAAAACGCCCGTCAACTTCCCTGACTGTCCATCCGGGTTAACAACTACAACATCCCAATTGCCCGGTTCTGCATTATGCACATTCAATGTTGCTGTAATTTGCGTTGCATTCACTACATTCACATTCGTTGCGGTGATAACTTTCTTGCTCGTTCCATTGTCTTTCTCAATCCTCACAACAGCCCCACTGAAGAAGTTACCACCTGTAATTGTCACATTAACCGACCCATAGTTGGTCACACTACTCGGCGAGATGGAAGTCACAGTCGGCGGATATTTGGATTTAACCATGAAGGCATTTGAGAGTGTTATTGACTTACCATCGCAGTTGGTGATGACAACATTCCATCGCCCAATCGCAGCATTTGTGAGATTGACATTACAAACAATCCTATCACCATGCATGTCACTATTTTTATCTTGCACAACAATACCAGTTGCAATGATGTCCGCTTGACCTGCCTGAGTGAGCTTGACCGTCGGGTTGTAGAAGTAATTGCCGTCAATCGTGATTTGCACAACCTTGTCATTCGTCCCTTCACTCGGTGATATGGATGAAACTACTGGTGAATTTGCGGTCACTGTGAATGCCTTTTGCCTTACAGCCTCATCACTGCGCTCATTTTGAACGACCACATCCCATGCACCCGGAAGTTTGCCACGGATGTCAAATGTGCACACTATGCGAGTTCTATCGGCAATTGTAACATTCTCACCCACAATCTCATTGCCCACTGAGTAGCGCAACTTAACAGTTGCACCTGCCCAGAAATTAGCCCCAGTAATTGTCACGCTCACTTTTGCCGTATTCTGTGCAGATGACGGCGTAACTCCGGTTATTACTGCAAGTGCCTTTATGGTGAAGTCGTCGTTTGCGGTGTTATCATTTTGCAAACCATTGGCGTTGATCACAACCAAATCCCAGTTTCCGGGTGCCTTACCTTTGAGGTCAAATGTGCATCGCAACTCCTCATTCCCATTCCCAATATCCCCATCCTTATCGGTCATGCTGAGGATGGTTCCAACTATGTCAGACTGCCCAGACTTAACAAGTTTCACTGTCGCATTCGGGTAGAAATTGGATCCAGTTACCGTCACTGTAACAACTTGGTCATTATTGCCCACATTTGGCGAGATGACGCTTACAACCGGTTTGACATTGGGCACCTCAAACACTTTGAACCCGCCACTTAGTGTTGCTCTCTGTCCATCAGCATTCGTAACAACGACATCCCAATCGCCATCGCTTACATTCCTCAGGTCAATCCTTGCCCAAACTTGCTTATCGCTCAAGAGCGTTATGTTTGTGCCGACTATTCTCTCATTTCCTTTGCGCATTTCAACGGAAATTCCCGGATAGAAGTTCTCGCCCTCAACGGTGACACCGATGACTGAACCTATTAAGGCTTGATTCGGGTTAACTTTGTCAATCCTTGGTGCTTTACCCTTTACGAGGAACGCATCAGCAAGCATTGCGGACTGACCATCAACATTAGTCACAACAACAGTCCACCATCCAAGTGCTGCTCCAGTTAGGTCAAATGTGCTCCGAATCTCAGTATTACTGATAACTTGCACATTGCCAGCTATGATTGGTGTTTGACCAGCTTTCCTGAGAGCCACCGAGGCACCGGCAAACAGGTTATTTCCAGTTATCGTCACCGTAACTGTTGAATCCCTATCCCCTTCATTCGGGTTGATACTCGTCAGAGTCGGTTGGGCAGCGGTAATTGTGAGAGCATCTGACCTAATTGCCTCTGGGCTCATTGGCGGCTCATCATTAGGCACATTCTGGACAACAACTGACCACTTGCCGGGCGCTGCAGATTGATCACCATTTGCCGGGTTATTGTCAACATCCTTCAAGTTGAATGTGCAGGTGAGCTGCGTCCTACTGACAACCTTGACACCTGTTGCAACTATGTCACCATAGCCGGCACGGCGCAGGCTAACTTTTATGCCATCCCAGAAGTTGCTACCCACGATTGTCAGCGTGAAGGAATCGCTTGCGTTACTGGCTGTAGTTGGAGAAACGGAGGTAATGGTCGCCGGAGCAATAACCGTGAATGCCTTGGAAACTGTCACACTTTTACCGTCGGTATTTATCACGACGAGGTCATATCTTCCGGGTTCTTTCCCGAGCAACGGCAAAGTGCATGTAAGTTTTGTCCCATCCTGCATCCATTTAACATTTTGCGCCACAATTTCGTTACCATCTTTCACCAACTTCACGGTTGCGCCCTCATACAGGAAGCGACCCGTAATTGTGGCGTCCAAATTGCCAGTATTTGCGCCAACTTTCGGGTCAATACCCGCAACCTCTGGGTAGTCCGGGCTATACACCCCGTTGATTTTGAAGTCAACTGGGTCACTCTCTGGGCTGTTGTATGGGTTTATAACAACAAGCTGCCATGTGCCAGGTGCTCTGCCTCTCAAATCAAACTGGCACACAAGCTCACTGTTCTTATTCTCGCCGCCAATAAACCGCTCCTCAACTTGCGGTTGAGCAATCGGAAGTATATCGCTAAAGCCTGCCCTCTTTAGCTTGCAAGTTGCACCATTCCAAATGTTGTCCCCGACAACTGTCACCTTCAAGCTTGCCTGCCTATTATCCGCTTCATCTGGCTCAACCTTGCTGACGGATGCCTTTGCCTGTATTGTGAACGCCTCTTTGAGGGAGGCAACCTGAGTTGGTGTATTTTCAACCTCAACATCCATCTTTGCCGGCCGCCTGTTTCCTATGTCAAATTCGCACACAATCTCGTCTCTTTTGACCGAATTAATGGTGCCATCAATCACATTCCCGCCATCCCTGAGTCTCACCCTTGCACCCGGCATAAAGTCGTAGCCTTTGATCGTCACACTCACAGGATCGGTATTCAACGCATTATCCGGCGTTACACTGCTGATTGCGGGTTTTGCGATCACTGTGAACCTGACATCCTCGGTGCTCTCAACCTGATTGCCATTTCTTAGACCGAATACCACGACTTTCCAGTCACCGGGACAACGCTTCACCAGGTTAAAGCGGCAATAAATTGTCCTTGAATCGCTCACTGTGACATTCGTTGCACGAATTTCCGTGTCGCTCCCGGATATGCTTAACGGCACAAGTTTGGCTGAATCAGTCGGTATAAAGTTGCTGCCAGTGATTTTGACATCAACTGTGGAATCATTCAGCGAGGAGTTCGGTTCAATACTTGAGACGCTCGGATTGCCAGCTGGGTTTATGGTGAAGGTCTTTGGATCACTTGATGGGCTCAAGATGTTTGTGACAATGAGATTCCAGTCTCCGGTTGCCTTTAGCCTCAAATCAAAATCACATGTTATCTTTGTCCCGCCGTTTGACACAACGACATTCCTTGCGACAATATCGGTTTCACCAGCTTTGCGTAACCTGACATCGCAGCCACTCCAGAAGTTGCTCCCGTTTATCGTCACTGTGACTATGTCAGAATTTGGCGCACTTGATGGAGATATTGAATCGACTATTGCCTTGGCTTGAACCACGAAGGCATTTGAAACAACAACTTCAGGGCTTTCCGGATTCCTGACGACCAAGTTCCAGTATCCGGGAGCCGCATCTTTGACGCTCAAATTGCATGTTATCTGCGTGTTGTTGTTAACTGCCTGCTCATTAGTCGCCATTATGTCGCTATAACCAGTTCGCCTAAGCCTGACATCCAAACCGGTAGATTCATCGCCCCAGAAATTGGAGCCATAAATTGCCAATTGGAATGGGTTGCTTGCTGCATCATTCAACTGTGAGGATGGCGATAGACTTGTCACGACCGCCCTCGCAGTCACTGTGAACTTACCTAATCCAGTATTTCCGCTATCTTTAATGCCATTTGTCGGATCTCCATCGTCATCAGCAGCTGCAACATAGACATCCCACTTGCCAGCTGGCATATCCTTTACGGCAAATGTTGCAGCAATTTGGTCGGAACGGACAACCCTAACATTGCTAACTGGCATAACATAAGCTCCCTTTTTCACTTCCACCGTGCATCCCGGGAAGAAATTGCTACCTTGGATGACCACATTGACACTTTCTAATGCGTTGGATGCCTCGGAAGGAATTACGCTTGTGATTACAGGATTTGGTGCAGTTATTGTGAAAAGATTCAAACCAATGCCTTCACCGCCATCGGGATTAGTCACAACGACATTCCATTGCCCGGGTGCTTTTCCAGTAAGGTCAAAATCTGCTGCCATTTGTGTCTTGGATATCACCACGACATTCGTTCCAACAATGTCGGCGTAACCTGCCCGTGTCAGGCGGACTGATGAACCCGTGACAAAATTATCGCCATTTATTACAAGCCTCCTGACAGCGTCGTTCGGGGCAGAACTTGGGCTAACGCTTGTTACAGTTGGCGCAGGTCCAAGGACTGTAAAGGCATCTTTCAAGACAACTTCTGGCGAATCCGGATTGGCAACAACAACACTCCACTTGCCCACCTGCGCGTCTGTTACATTAACCCAGCAAGTTATCTGGCTGTTGTCACTTGAGGCTTGTTCACCGGTTGCCTCAATATCGCTGTATCCGGTTCGCCTTAGAGCAACTCTCAACCCGTTTACCTCACTGCCCCAGAAATTGGAGCCGTAAATTGTCAATTGGAATGGATTATTCCCAGGTTGATTTGAGTTTGCCTCTGGATTAATCCTGACGATTCTCGCAATTGCAGAAATGTAGAACAAGCTCCCCGGATTCGGACCATCTTCGTCAGTGGAACCATCGCCATCTTCATTGCCAGCACCCTCATAGTCAACATCAACTGACCCATCGCCATCTCTGTCAATATTTGATTTTCTATCGGCATTTTCGACCACAACACGCCAACTTCCGGGTTCAAGTCCAGTTAGGTCAAAAGTCCCGACAATGCTTGTCTGACTTGTCACATTAACGCCAGCAGCATATCGCTCAACTATACCACTGGTGTATGTGTTCCTAAACAGCTTCAATTTTGCACCGGCAAAGAAGTTCTGCCCCTTGACAAGGACTGTGACAGATGTGCTTGAGTTTGAAGCCTTGTTTGGAGACACAGATATGACGACCGGTGGGTCTGCAGTTATCTTAAGGTCTTCTGGTCCACCTTCGCCTTCAACTTGGATATCGCTTGGTGGTCCGCCAATATTTGTCAAAACTGCATCCCAAACACCGGGTGGCTTGCCGAGCGTGGGAACTGTGCAAGTCAGCGTTGCATACCCACCGACGACATTTGGCGGACTCGGGTTTTGGACTTTGTCACTCAGCTTAATATTTGAGCCAACGATGTCGGTGAACCCTTGACGCACAAATTTGACGCTAATGCCGGGCCAGAAGTTTTCGCCTGTAATTGTCACAATGGCATTGCTCTTGTTAGAAACCTCCGCGGGTGAAATCCCGGAAATAATCGGTTTTGCGAGCACATTTATCGCCCTTTGCAATATCCCATATTGACCATCCTCGTTGATCACTTCAACATCCCAAGCACCAGGTGCCTTGCCCCAGAAATTAGCTCGGACTCTAATAAGGGTCCTTCTTGTGAGCAATTCGCCCTTGTTCAAAATTCTATCGCTTTCCCATGGAATAGTCACAACATCGTCTCCTGATGCCGGGTCTTGACCCGGGTTATAAGTCCCATTGCGCTTAAATTTTACAGTCAACCCCGGCATGAAATTATCGCCATAAATGTAGATTATGCCGGTCTCGCCGTCTTGGCTCGGCGGTCCATTCCAAACAGACTGCGCCGGATTGTTATCCTTCGTATTTGCATAGTAAACGACTCTTGTGATAACTGGCGGCGGTGAGACTATCCTGATGGCATTTGGCAGAACAGTCCACTTGTTGTCAGTATTCCTGACAATTACGCTCCAGTAGCCTGGCTCCGCACGCTTGCCAGTTCGGTATGGGTCTGAAAGCGGTGGGAATCTGCAAGTTATTACCCTGCCTTGCCATAACGGTTTTTCAACCGTGCGTATATTCATCGGGTGATCTGGCTCACCAACCTTTGAAAGCTGCACTTCCACACCCGGGGCAAACATGTGCGGATCAAGCGAAAAAGATGGGGAGCCTACCAATCCGTATACCTTCATCTCCCACTCCGAGACACCAGTATTTGAAATTGTCATGGGTTCAACTCCAACCGGTCTCGGATAGTCAAGGAAAATGGAAAACAGCGGATTTGTTGACATAAGAGGGGCACCAGCGTCATCTCTTGGGTCGCCACCATCGCCATCAATGAACAGAACTTGTTTTGCCCAAGGGTGTGAAGCCATAGCATAGTGGTTGCCGGGAGAGGAAGTCAAGCTTGGATCCGTAGGATCCCCGAACAAACGGAAACGGCATTCATTCTCGTTCACAACTCCAGGCAGCCCTGAGGCATCCCTAACAGCAGTCGTAAATGCTGAAGTATGTGAATAAAAGTTGTCATTCACACCATCGTCATAAATGGATGTATACCCCGGGGCAATTTGCCTCCAAACCCTCAAATATAGTCCCACACCTGGTTGGCGCGTTTGAATATTGTTTCCTTCAACACAAGCGCTATGAAAATCGTCACCTGTCACAACAATACCTAAGCCACCTGTGTGGCGTCTGTCAACATCCTTATACCAAGCCCATCTTGATCTTTGCCGTGGCGGTGTGCTCTGACCTGGTCCGGGGGGCGGCGTGTATATGTCAATTACACGAGGCGTGTGATAGTAGAGCGTAAATGGAACATTTGCCACCTCTGATCTTCCGCCAGCGCCTGGCTTTTCTATCGTGAGCCAGTAATCCCCAGCGTAAGCGACATCATCATCAAGCATAAATGTTGCGTCAATAATCCTGCCATCTGGACTAATGCGTATGTTTTGCGCGGTAATTACGACCCTTGAGCCACCTCGTGGATTGTCAGATGAACCTTGCGCAGATTGCAGACGGACGCTTGTTACGCCTGCAAAGTTGGCGTTACCAAGTATTCGTATGGTGATGATGTTATAATCAACGGTGCTCCCTGGTTCACCGCCTGTAAATGCCTGCCTATCTTGATCCCGAACCCGTGGTGGCAAGTTATTCGGTATTCCACCGGGAAAATTCGTGTCATTCCAATAGTCAACTATAATCATCGGCGATGTAACTCTAAATGCCGACCCAAGCCGTCCAACTACATTGTTTCCGGCAGAATCTGTCGTAACAACGACATCATACAACCCCGGGCGTGCATTCTCAGCAAAAAGGTCAAAGTTAGCCTCAATTTGGGATGGTGAAGTAGATGTAACTTGCGAACTAATCCTATATTCTGGATTTCTTGCGTCTCGCAAAAATACCCAATATGTTGTCCCCCCATCAAAATTCGCTCCATTAACTGTAAGCGTGAATGGGTTATCACCTTTAAGGTTGGTGTTTGAGGTCGGGGAAACCGATATCAAATAGATTCCACCGCTATTGTTAATCGTAAATGTTGTCTGTGCAAACTGCCTTGTCGGAGTCGGATAATCCGTGTTGTATACACGCAATGTCCAGCTGCCGGGGTGCAACCCGTAAAGGTCAAACACTACATCAATGCTTTTTGTTATCCTATTCCTGTCATTTCTTGGGTAAATCACATCGGATGGATAAACAGTCTGCTCAAAGCCATTCAATTTAGCATACAATTCAGCATAAACGCCCTCAAACATATTAGAGCCATCAATGCGAATTGAGACGGTTGTGTTGTTATACCCACTTGACGGGTTTATGCTGCTTATTGATATCGGGTCTGAAGTGATTTGGAAAGCGTTAGAAAGTGTTACAGTCTTGCCTGCAACCGTGACGACGACATCCCAGTGACCGGGAGGTGCTGGATCATCTGGGTCACGATCCCAAGGGTCTGCAAGATTAAATGTAGCTGTCATCCGCTGCGTCGGATTGTCAGGGTCAAGCGACACACTTGTGGCACTTATATTTTGCGCCCATCCGGGCAGAGATGGCGATATTGGTGGAGATTTTCGGAGGCTAACACTTACCGGTTCCTTAAATCCAGTCCCTCTAATCGTCATTGTAACCGTGCCCTTATTTGAGGCGCTAACTGGCTCAATACCAGTCACTGACACATAAGTTAGTGGTGTTAATTTGACAACTCTCAATCCGCCTGTGGATGGACCCGGAGTTGTCGGTGGCTCGGGCCACACAACATATTGTCCATCATTATTTCGCACAATGACATAATACCAACCTTCAGAGACACCCATCAATGGCAACTCAATAAGTAAACTTATCCCAGCCGGATCCTCGTCAATTCGTCCATCACCATCATCATCCTCCCCATTTTTTGGATCCTCATCAATTCGTTCATCTCTGTCATCGTCAATCCCGTTAACCCAATCCTCATCAACATTTCCATCGCCATCGTTATTAATCCCCACCCAATCCTCGTCAACTTGCCCATCATAGTCATCATCTCGCCCATTTGGCGGATCCTCATTATAAAGCCCGTCACCATCTTCATCCTCTGGTGGGTCTTCATCAACTCCGTCTCTATCATCGTTGTAACTTTTTACGCTGATTGCGCGTGCGACCTCGGTGCCCGGCTGCCCATTTGAGTTGATGTAAACTACGGCGCCGGGGAAGAGATTCTCACCCCTTATGATGAACCTGACGACGCCCTCGGCGTTACTCCCCCAATTTGTGCTCCCGTCTGAGAGTTGCTTCCCATCTTCACGCTCAATTGATGTTATTTTGGGAGGTCCTGACTTAACGAAAAATGCGTTGGACAAATACGCTCTCCCCGATGGCGTTGTTAATTCCAGGTCGTAGGTGCCCGGCATCTTCTCAACCAACTTAAATTTAGCCTCAACTCTGTCACTTGACGCCGAAATATCCGTGCCATCAATTCTGGCTCCGCCAATTGAAGGGCTAATGAGGCTAACATTTCGCGTATTATCAAGGTTTATACCGCTTATGATGACTTTTACTGTCTCTGTGTTACTTCCCCAGTTTGTCCTCATGTCGTGCGGTGGATTAATTGGTTTTCCATCCTCTCGGACAATTGAAGTCACCCTCGGCACACCTTGTGCCATTGCCATGAATAGCTTGAAGCCAACTCCACCTGCAATGAGGATGAAAGATGCAACAAAGGCTACAAAAATCCTCGCAACTTTTTTATTGCGCAGAAGCGATTGCGACAATACCATCATTGCAAATCCCCCCTTCCACTTGATGCGAATGCTACCACCACTAACGATGCCACCTATTTGCGCCTTTGTTAAATTTCGCGCACGCTATATATGCACATGCATTCAGCGGCTCAAGAGAACCACCCTCCAAGCTTAATTATGCCCAAACACTCCGGGTGCTCTGAAGGATAGCGAACCGAATGGCGTGCTAACAGTTGCCACTACTTCGCATCGCCATACTCTTCCAGGAGTCCCACCGCTTATTGTTGCGGCAGTGTTCCAATTCGTTTGGCCATAATGCAACCATGGACGCGTCCAACCATTACTTGTTGTCTGTGAGGCATTTGATAGGCTGCCACCATCGCCTCCGGATTCGTTAATAATCTCAAATGTGACCAAAGTCCCATCGGGAACATTCGTGCCATTTTGATCCCTTATTCGGATGCGAATATGAATCCTGCCAGTTGGTGCATCATAAATTGCCACCGGCTCGTTATAAAGCCCTGTTGTAGTGTTATACCACTCCCAATCAACCTGCGTTGGAACGCCCATGAAGCCCACATATGTGGATGCCATAACGACGCCTGTCTCACCATTTGGCACAATTGCAGTTACAGTCGCACTCAACCCGGCTGCAGAGCGCTGTGAGACCAATGTGGCAATTGATGCACCTTGTAAGTCTCGCTCATGGCCATTAAAGTCCTTTATCTTCCTTGGTCTTGTCTTGTCAGTGGGTGGTGTAATTGAGCCCGCTGTTGTAGTCCAGATTATTTCCACCCCGTCGACGGGGTTACCGAACCTGTCAATGCATTGCGCCACAATTTCTTGCCCGGCAACACCATCAGCCCAAATGCTCGGTTCGTAAACTTTAGCCGGATTGTAGCCCATCAGTATCTTGACGACACCACCCGGCAGGTAAACTTGTAAACCTGTTTTAATGTGCGGGTATTCATGGACTGAAACGCTAATTGTGGCGATTCCGGGAGTTGTGCCGGCTGTGTAGACAGCTGAGGCAACTCCATTCTTGGTTACGCTTGGCGTTGTCACTGTGCCAAGGTCAACTGAGAAGTCAATAACGGTGCCATCCGGCACGGGCAAGCCAAACTGGTCAGCAACACGAACTGTTATGTTCGCCTTTGAGACACCATCAGGTGTAAGCCTTGCATTGTCTATTGATGCCGATATTGTCGTAGGTATGCTCTTAACCATCGTCACAATACAGTGCTGTCCACCGAGTTGCGAGCCATCAATATCAGTTCCGATAAAGAATGGCGAACCTGCAGGCGCATTTGCCTTGACATAGGCATCAGTATCAACAGCTACAACTTCACTTATCAGGAGCGCCATAGACACCCCGCCAACGGTGCCCTGCTCATAGCCACGAGCAAGCATTATAGTCCCATGATTTGTCACGAATGCCACCTTTGTCCCATCAACAACTGGGTTGCCATTTGCATCCCTCAGCGTCACAGTTATGGTTGAATTTGCTATGCCATTTCCGGATATCACTGGCGGGTTAGGCGATATCGTTGAGTGTGGATACGGTGCCGGCAAGCCGGGCATGAACTCAACTTGGATTGATTGTGACAATATCGGGTTGTTGTTGGGGTCTCGTATAACTGCCGTCACTGTCGCCCTGCCGGAAAGTGGACCACTTACAAGCTGAATCTTCGCCACACCTCCGGCAGTTGCCGACTGATCAGACGGCAGTCCGCTATCTGGGTCTTGAAGGGCTCCTCTGTCAGTCATCCAGTTGACTATTGTTCCATCTGGCACTGGGTTGCCAGCGGCGTCAAGGACCTGTGCCGTTATGAGCGATGTTGTCGGGATCAAGCCAACACCGCTGACATAAATCTTTGACGGCTCCGCACTCAGAGTCAATGTAGCTGCAGCTACCGGCTCAAATGTCACCTCAAGTGGGTCAAGCGTTGCATTGCCCGGTATGCTGTCGCTGTAGACATAAGTTGCGCCCACTCTCACCCTTGCTGAAACATACGCCACAAGCCGAACAACGCTTGAGCGGCTAACCAATGTGGCGTTAGCAGCGCCATTTATCGTGTCAGCTTTTGCTGTTATCGTGCCCATCGGATTGCCCGGTGGGTCGCCAGCTGCTGGCGGATAGCCAACTTTTGTATCTCGGCTGAAGAATTCAACCCTCGTTCCATCCCTGACTGGATTGTTATTTGCATCCCTGACCACAGCTGTGATTGCGGCTGTGCTTCTACCATCAGCCGGTATTACAGTCGGAACTCCGCTGAGCATTATTGACGCTGCATCGCCCGGCAATATCGGTATGTCAATCGTCCCGGTGATGCTACCCACCGCCGCCCTTACCCTTGCAATTCCGGATGTCGTTCCAGCCGTCAATTTGACCTGTGCTGTGCCACCGGCAGTTGTCATTGCAGAGGCTTCAACTGCGCCGAGCGTCGTGCTGAATGTCACCAATATGCCAGCGCCAACTGGGTTGCCATTTACATCCCTAACGGTCGCTGTAACTGTTCCCTCCGTAGGCAGCGTCGGTGTCCCGACTGGTTGACCATTGACTGTCACACCAGTCACATACAGGTTGGGGTAGCTGAAGCTCAATGTGACTGATGCCACTGGCGCGGCTTCAACAGTCACATTCACACTTTTGACTATACCGCCGAAGTTCGCCGTCACTGTGGCTTGACCTTGTGTTGTGCTCGTAAACCTTGTTGTGGCAACGCCCTGTGCGTTCGTCTTTGATTGCGCCGGAGTGACAGTCCCGCCAACGGCGGTGAAGTCAACAACAACACCAGGTATTGGGTTCTGGAACCTGTCAAGGACGGTAACCGTTATTGTTGATGGAGTTGTCCCATCAGCCGGTATCGTTGATGGGTTAGGGCTTATCGTGCATTGTGATTCATCCGGCGGACCTGGGAGGAATGTCACCTGCAAGCTGGCGAACGCCACACCGGATGTAGCAGTGATGATGACAGGTCCTGCAACCCTCCCGCTCATCAGCCTGATTATCGCAACCCCTTGGATAGTCTTTCGCTGCCAACCGGGTGCAGCAGCATCCTCGTCTGGGGTTTGAGCTGAGTCAATGGAGCCAGACGATACCGAGAATGTGACCATAGTCCCATCCGGGACTGGTTGCCCTCTTGCAGTAACTGTTGCTGTAACAGTCATCGCGCTTTGACCATCGTCAGCGACAATTGCCATCGGGTTGGCTGCAAGCACGATTGTGTCAGCAAGGACGCTGCTGAATGTCACTTGTGTTGTGGCGGACTTGTCACCGGACCTTGCCGTAACTGTTGCCGTGACAGTCTTATCGCTTGCCACACTGCGCAATGTCGTTGTCGCTATGCCCCTGCTATCCGTAACCGATTGAGGCACAGGTATAGTCCCAATGTCGGATACGAATGTCACCGTAACCGATGGTATTGCGTTGCCGTGTGCATCACGCACTATCGCCGAGATAGTTGTCACGCTTGTCCCATCAGCGGGTATTGCAGTTGGGTTGGCAAAGCACACAATCGTGTGCACCGGACCGGGCATGTATGTGATGCTACCCACGCCGGTTGCCGTCACGCTTAACTTCGTCGCTGCGACTGAGATTGTCACCGTCCCGGCAATTGTTCCTGCAGTTATGCGTGCCTTCGCAATGCCAGCCTTATCGCCAACGCCAATCGTCACCGTTTCTGTCATCGGTGAGCCGTCGTTATCATTGCCATACTCGTCAGTCAAGGTGCCCTGATTGGCTGCAATTGAGAATGTGGCTGTGCCACCTTCAACCGGTATACCATCCGCGTCAAGCACAAATGCGGTTATGATGGCGCTTGATGGCTCAACGCCGACGCCGCTGACATAGATTGATCTCGGGTCAACGCTCACTTGCACAGTTGCAGGCACACCAGACTCGTATACAACTTGCACATTCCCGCTTGCCTGTGCCGGCGGCAAATTGTTCGGGTCACCTGTCTCATCGGTGATGAGGAATGCCTGGGCAACAATTGTGACGGTGCCGGCAGTCTTACTTGAACGCAGCACCGCTGTAGCAACGCCACCCTGAGTGAACGACCTAATTTGAGCCCTGTTCTGGGCGTGATCGTAAGTGCCACCAATGAACATGCCGGGTTGATGGTTATCCTGCGTGGCGAAGAACCAAACTGGAGTTGCATCTGCCACATTGTTCCCATTGACATCAACGATGCGTGCCGTTATCGCAATTTGGCTATAGCCGTTTGCTACCACTCGGTTCGGTGTTGCGGTGAGGCTCACTCGCCTTGCGGGACCGGGACGGAATTTAACCGTTGTTTGAGCGCTCACACCGTTAGTCTGTGCAGTGACTACGACATTGTTATTGGCGATAGTGCTGCTCGCCAATGTAGCCCTTGCGATACCACCTTGAGTTGGCTTTGCCGGTTCAATCGTCCCGCTCGTTGCGCTGAAGAAGACGATTGTCCCATCGGGTGCGGGATTGCCAGCTGCATCTGTGACGACTGCCGTTATCGTCGTTGCCTCAATGCCATTGGCACCAAGGACATCAATCTCCGGCGGCTCAGCTGTGATCGTGATTTGCGCAATTGCATTCGGTATGAACCTTATCGTGATGGACGCCTGAACACCCGTCTCCGTTGCTGTCACTGTCACTGCGGCGCTTCCGGGGCGATTTGGCGCTCTGAGTGTTGCCGTTGCAACACCGTTACTTGTGCTTCCATCGCCCGAGATGCGCACAGTCAAATCTGGCGGTGTTGGAACAACACTCCACTCAACAACCGTGCCATCGTAAACTGGGTTGCCAGCCGCATCAAATATGGTAGCCGTTATCCTCGCAGTTGAGGTGCCATCTGCCGTTATTGTCGTTGGAGCTGCCGTCAGTGTGACATATTGCGGCGCGCCGATGAATGGGATTTCAATTATGTTGCTCACATAGCCGCTGCTCGTTTTAGCCTTCGCTGTGATGAGCTCACGGCGTGGTGCAGGATTTGTTTCGTCGCCGCGCAATGTAGCTACAGCAACGCCATTTCTCGTTAGAGCCGGAATTGAAGTTATGAACTGGCTTGTGCCGCTCACCTCAAATGTCACTTCAGTGCCGTCAGCTACCGGATTGCCATTGGCATCACGGAGCGTTGCCATTATGAGCGATGTCATACTTGTGCCAGCCTTCAAGCGCATCGGCGATGCAGTCAAAATGATGGAAGCCGGCTCACCCGGGACAAACGAGATTGTTACTGGTGTGCTTGTTATCCCTGCGACCGTCGCTGTCACATTCGCAACTCCAGGCGCCCTCGGGCTTGTAAGTATTGCGCTTGCTTGACCTGTGCCGCCGCTCGTCACGGTTGTGAATGCCGGCTGACCATTCGGGAATGTCCCGAGGTTCGTTGTGAATGTCACTTGCACGCCATCAATGACTGGGCGATTGAGCGCATCCACTACTGTTGCGACAATCGTGGATGTGCTTATCCCATCAGCAACGACTTGCGTTGGCGTCGCTGTCAATGTCACTCTTGCCGGTGCCCCAGTCGTGAACACAACCTCAACGGTGGCTATCGGCTCAAAGCCATAAGATGGCATCCTGTCGCCGTCGGCATCATACCACGCCGTCACAACTGCCGGCGCATTCGGCGGTGTTGGTTGCATTGAGCTTGTCAATGTTGCAACCACTTGCCCGCCAACGGTTCTTCCAGTTGAGGTGACGCTTCCGGAAGTGGTTGTGAAGTTGATCACCGTCCCATCAGCAACTGGCATGCCAAGGATGTCCCTTGCCGTCACCGTTATCGTTGAAGTTGACCTGCCATCGGCGATGATGACCGTCGGGTTAGCTGCCGCAATCAATTCCGCCGGCTCGCCAGCAAAGCGCACTTGTGTAAGTGCCGACGCCAGCACATTGCCATTGGAGAGAGCGTTGGCACGCACAGTGTAAATTCCGACATCGTTCTTTGTGGCACGCACAAGCTTGATTTGAGCCAACCCGCTGACGGTGCTAACAATGTTGCTGTATACGCCATCAAGCCTGCGCAAGTTGGCTGTGTAATCGGTGCCATCGTATGCTGTGACTGTGAATTCAACCCTCGTGCCATCCTCAACTGGATTGTTGAGCCTGTCAAGCACCGTCGCCGTTATTAGCACCTCACGCCCATCCTCAGGGAAGACCACCGCCGGATTCGCCGAAAGCGCCACTGATGCAGCCTGACCGGGTTTGAAGCTCACAACAACTTGCCTTGCAAGCAAGCCAACTTGCACAGTGACGGTTGCAAGCCCGGTTTGATTGCTGATGAGCGATGCGCTTGCCTCACCGTTGACGGTGCTCGTTGGGTATGCTGTTCCGGGAGCCGGTGCGCCAACGAATGTGCCGAGGTTGGTCTGGAAGATGACCGCAGTGCCATCAGCCACTGGGTTGCCAAGCTCATCCTTGATTATCGCCTTCAGCTGGACAACGCTTACTCCATCGGCAACTTGTGTCTGCGGCTGTGCGGTTAGCATGAGTGATGCAGCTGGTCCGGCGCTGAAGATGACATCAACCGTTCCGAATGCCTCACCTGGATCCACATCGTTGTTGTTATTTGCATCGTAGAATGCCGTCACTGTGACCGGCTTAGCCTGTGGCACTGGGCTGCTTGTGAGTGTTGCCCTCGCTTCACCGTTCACCGTCGTAGTTTGAGCGTCAATTCTTCCAGCTGCAGCCTTCCACTTAATCGGCGTGCCATCAGCAACAGCATGGTTGTTCTCATCGGTGACGAGGGCACGAATTTGCGATGTGCTTGTTCCATCAGCCCTTATTGAGCTCGGTATGGCAGTGAGCATTATTCGCGCTGGCTCTTTTGCCAACACAACTTCAACCGTCGCACGCACAACGCCAGTTGCAGTATCAGCCTCCGCAGTCACCGGGCAAACGCCGGGTGGTGGAACATTCACACTGCCAATGAGCGTCACCGACGCCTGCCCATTTGCCGTCTTTACGGGCTCCGTTACCGGGTTAGCATCGGTGTCGGGTTGCAGCCTGCCATGATTGGCACTCGGTATGCTGAACCTGACGACCGTGCCATCTGGGACTGGCTTTCCAAAGCCATCCATCACAGTGGCAGTGATGCGTGATTGTCCTCCATCAGCTTTGATCGTTGTCGGTGCCGCTACAAGCTGTATCGTTGCTGCAGGTGTGATAAACTCAACCTGCACTTGCACGCTGCTTGCGCTTCCCGAGACAGCCGTTATCGTTGCAGTGCCAACCCTGTTGCTTCGTATCTGCGTTACAGCCACACCTTGAGCATCAGTTGACACCTGTGCATTGGTGAATGTTCCGAGT
This sequence comes from Candidatus Thermosaccharophagus tengchongensis, assembly GCA_032161105.2. Classification (GTDB taxonomy): domain Bacteria; phylum Armatimonadota; class Fervidibacteria; order Fervidibacterales; family Thermosaccharophagaceae; genus Thermosaccharophagus; species Thermosaccharophagus tengchongensis. The sequence continues at coordinate 4,786 of JAVHTD010000014.1, read as the reverse complement.
GTTGTGCTGAATGTCACAATCGCACCCGAAACCGGGTTGCCTGCGATATCCCTTACTTCGGCTCTCACAATCGCCGCCGTTTGATTGTCTGCCGGCACCCTCTCTGGCATCGCTGATAACTCAACCAATGCCGGCATGCCCGCAGTTATGGTCACTGTGACAGTCTGGCTCACATTGCCGGATGTGGCAGTGACATGGGCAATGCCAGCAAGCCAAGCACGAGAGCGCAGCGCCACATTTGCCCTTCCGTTGAGCGTCCCAACATCCTGAGTTGTCAAGCCATTTGTGAATTCACCGAAGTCGGTGACGAATGTGACAGTCGTGCCATCCGGAACCGGGTTGCCATTTGCGTCATTCACAACCGCCGTTATCGTGGATGTCGTCGTGTCATCTGCGGGTATGGTTGGTGGATTTGCCGTCAATGTTATGCTTGCCGCCCTGACAGCTGTGAATGTCACCGTTACCGTCGCCGTCGTATTGCCGCTTTGAGCCGTAACTGCAACCACAATATCAACGCTGCTTGAAACGCTCGTCAGAGTAGCTGAGGCAATGCCGAGGACATTCGTAGTTGCTGTTACTGGATTGATGTTGCCCCTCGTTGCGGAGAACGCCACAGGCTGGTTAGGCACTGGGTTGCCGTATTGGTCTTGCACTCTGGCGATAAGCGTGCATGAGCTTACGCCATCCGCCGGTATTGAACTTGGCATTGCCGTTAGCGTTATCGCAGTTGGCGGTCCGGGTTGCACAGGTATGCTCAGCGATGCAACAGCCTGCCCACTTTCAGCGGTGACAAGCGCAATGCCGCTCTCATTCTCACCGCTCACATCAAGCGTGGCTACAACTTGCCCATTGCTCGTCAACGCCTCGTATGTCGGTTGCCCACTCTCAACAAAGTTGCCTTTGCTTGTGCGCAACACCACAGGTGTCCCGTTGGCTACGCGTCTCCCCTGAGCATCAAGCACAACTGCTGTCACTTTGCTTTGCGTCACTCTGCCGGCGATGCCGCCAACGCTGAGCGAGCTCGGCTGAGCGCTCAGTTGTATCGCAGCCGGCTCAACCTTAGCAAAGCGCACTATCGTGCTATCGCTCTTGCCATTCGCGGTTGCCGTCACTGTGACATTGGTCTCGCTCGTTGTGGAGCGCAATGTGGCTTGCGCTTGTCCATTGGCTGTAGCTGCCGGGCTGCCAATAATTGTCCCAGCAGTCGCTTTGAATTCCACCTGAGTGCCATCCTCAACCGGGTTGCCATTCTTGTCTAACACTGTCGCTGTCAACCGCGAAGTGCTAACACCATCGGCGAATATCACATTCGGGTTGGCGCTCAATACGACTTGCTCTGGCGCACCGGGCTTGACCTTTATAGTCAAGCTGGCTGCAATGCTGCCAGCCTGTGCAGTTATGACGGCATCACCAGACTGCAAGCCGCTTGTGAATGTAGCTGTTGCAGTCCCCTGTGCATTCGTTGTGACGCTTGATGTAATGCTGCCGAGTGTGGTCGTCAGGAAGACGGGCACGCCATCAACCGGAGCATTGTTTGCATCGCGCACTGTAACTGTAATCGTTGCGCTGTCTGGTGCCTTTCCGACACCGTGAGCGTAGACTTCATCAACATTGCTGCTTAAGGTCACTGTCGCCGGCACACCTTTGATGACAGTGACTGTGACGCGGCTTGAAACCGGACCAGATGTGGCTGTAACATTAGCCACGCCAACAGATGTGCTTGTTAAGGTTGCCGCTGCTATGCCCTGCGAATTCGTAATGGCTACCTGCGGCACAATTGTCCCGAGAGTCGTGGAGAAGTAAACTGGCGCGTTGACAACCGGGTTGCCATTTGCGTCCTTCACTGTGGCGATAATGCGAGAACCTGTCACACCATCTGCAACAATTCTATCTGGCTCTGCCACAAGCGCGATGCTCGCAGGCGCACCAGATGTTATTTGCACGAGCGCCGATGCCACAACATCGTTCTCGGTCTTCGCCGAAACAGTTGCAATGCCAACCTCATTGCCGCTCGTCAGCAGGACAAATGTTCTTCCGCCAACTGTGTGCCTTTGAGCGCCGTTAGCTGGGTTGCCATCTTCGTCTGGTGAAAGCGTTCCGAGCGTGGTCTGGAATGTTATGAGCGTCCCATCCCAGACAGGATTTCCAGCTGCATCCACAACTTGGGCAGTTATCGTTGATGTGTCCATCCCACCAGACCTTATTTGCGCTGGCACTGCTGTCAAGGTGATGTTCGCTGGTGCACCAATGAGTGTGATGTTCCCACTGCCTGAGGATGTGCCAACCGATGCGGTGACAGTTGCGACACCGGGCTGATGACTGCTCAACAAAGTCGCTGTGACTTGCCCGTTATAACCTTTCACGCTCACCTGTATGCCCGGAAGCTCCGGCGATTCATCGGCTGCCGTGATAGTCCCAAGCGTCGTTGTGAATGTCACCAATGTGCCTTGAGCTACCGGCTCACTCGTCACTGCATCTTGCAAGAACGCCATTATCGTTGATGTGGATATGCCATCAGCTCGTATGGTGTCTGGATTGGCAACCACTCTGATGGCGAGCGGATGGAATACCACATCCTCTTGAGCCCTCGTTATGACGCCATCTCTCACAAATGTTGCAGTGACTGTAGCAGCCCCCGGATTGAATGGCGCCACCAAGCGCACCTTTACAGTGCCGTTGGCATCGGTATCAACGCCATTAATTGGCAAGTCAGCACCGGTGAGCGTCTTCAGCGTGCCACCAGTTGTGGTGAACCTGATGTTGTCCTCATCCTTGGTTGGGTCGGTCACAATTGGGTTGCCCTGAGCATCCCTGAGCGTGAGCGTAAGCATGGCATAGCTTGTGCCGTCAGCCGGCAAGCTTGCCTTGTCGGACACCAGCGTCATCACCGCTTGAACTCCAATCATTTGGACAGTTGTGCTGCCAACTTGCGTGAGTGTTACTGTTGTCCCATTGACTATTGCCTCATCCACCCAAACCTTCGCAATACCAGCCCTTGTGCTGCTCCTCAAAGTGACAACCACAACCCCATTGACATCGGTGGCACCTCTTGCCTCTTTTCCATCACCCGAAGTGGCATTCACGAATGTGGCATTATCCGTCTTGAACACAACCACAGTTCCAATTGGAACTGGGTTGCCATTGGCATCGCGCACTGTCGCCGTTATCGTTGATGTGGCTAAGCCATTTGCCGGTATCGTGGATGGATTTGCAACAAGCGTTGCTGAATGCGGCTTTGCCGACTGCAGCGTTATGCTATACCTGATGCTTGCCTTTCCGCTTGTCACCTTGATTGACACATTCTTTGTGCCATCAAGTATGTTCAGACCGCTTCGGTAAACGACGGTGGCAACTCCGCCGCTTGTCAATGCAGTCTGGCGCGTGCCATTACTCGGCAGGAAGACGCCGTCCTCAACATTGCCGCTTTCTATCTCAAATTGGACTGGTGTCTCATCTCGGACTGGGTTGCCTTTTTCATCCCTAACTTCAACACGCAATGTGCTTGTGGCAATCATGTTGCCCGGTATTTGCTGCGGTTGTGCTGTTACGACCAACTGAGCTGCCTCGCTTGGGACAAATGCAACACTTACCGTCCCAACGGCGGTTCCTGCCTTAACCGTTATCGTTGCGTTTGTGTTGGCGGTGCTCCCGGCAATCAGCTTTACAGTTGCAATGCCGCCATTGTCAACGATTGTATCCCCCTTGACGGTGACAGTTGTGCCAATTTCATGATTGACACCGCTTTCAAGGTCATCAAGCAAGCCGGCATTCGTTGAGAAGACGAAGTCAACACTCCTTTTGCCCTTGATGACATTCGGCACTCCAGCACCGGGTGTGCCACCAAGTTCAATGTTAATTGGATTCTTCTGCGCATCAAAAGCCCTTGCCGTTATGATTGCCTCACCAACGCCGGCTTCAATGACTGGTGGTATAGCATTTGCGACAACCGTCACAGGCGGACCGGGAACAAAGACAAGTTGCGTTGTGGCGAATATTGGGTCAACGATTGCAGCAACCTGCCCAACACAGAAGACGCTTGAGAGAATTTCATTCCTCGCTTTGCCATTCTGTGTCGTTGACACGCCACCTTGTGCAGTTTGACGGAAGTTGGGGTCAATCTTCCATGTCACAACTGTGCCATCCCTGACCGGATTGCCATACTGGTCGGTAACATAGGCAATGAGCTCGTAATAGTCAACATTGTTTGCTTCAACTGGCTTTTCATTCGGATCTACCACCTCGCCACGGCTGTTCCTAACCTCAATGGTTATTCTTGCGGCACTTCCGGGGATAAATCTGACCTTAACTTGCCCTGTGGCAACCTTGCCCTCATATGTGGCAGTTGCCGTCACCGTCGCCTCTCCAACAGTCGTATCGCTGTATAGCGTGGCAGTCGCTATCCCCGCCGCATTTGTTATACCTTGTCCGACAATGAGGAAGCCTTTATCTGTGGAGAATGTAACCACTGCGCCTTCAACTGGGCGGTTGGATGAGTCAAGAACCGTGACCGAGATGGATGAAGTGGAAGCTCCGACCGGAATTTCAATCGGCGCTGCAGAGACATTCACCCTCGCAATATCAACTGGGACATATGTCACCTGAGTCGCAGCAACATACCTCAATACCCTCACCCTAACATTCGCCACACCAGACACATTGCTGGCAATAAGAGTAGCTGTCGCCTCTCCATTCCTCACCAATGCATCCTTCGGATTTACTTGCCCATTGTCAACACTAAACTCAGCATTAACACCATCAACAACATTGTTGGCTGTGTCCATCACCC